>DRQN01000163.1 GCA_011371455.1 Gammaproteobacteria bacterium | reverse complement strand
TGTCGTGCTCCTGTTGGTGAATGCAGGAGCAGGTTATGGCGGGAAGGTCACCTCGGGAAGAACGGTGTGGTTTAGCCGGTTACGTTCGAGCCGTTGCTGTTCCAGTTCCAGGTATTGCTGGCGCGGACCCAGGTTGGCCTCGGCCATCTCCTTCAGCGCCCGGGCGCGTTCGCTGACCAGGGGCAGGGTGGCCTGCAGCTTGGCGATGACGTTCCGGGTGACGGCTCGCTCCGCCTGCAGCTTGCGGATGTCGTTTTGCAAGGCCGCCCTGCGCGCGGCATGTTCCTGGCGCTGGCTTTGCAGCAGGTTCCACTGCACGGCGAAGTCATCGGGCGCGGTGGCCTTCAGGGCCATCATGGCGTTGCCTTCGGCCGGCTGGCCACGGTCCGCTCCCGGCTTGCCGTCGGCCAGCAACGTGCGCAGTCGCGCGGCCTCCAGGCGGGCCAGGCTCAGGTCGCGCCGCATGCGTGCCTCGTCGGCGCTGCTGGCGGTGGTGTCCAGTTCCACCAGCAGGTCGCCTCTTTCGACCTGCTGGCCTTCCTTGACGTGGATCCGGCGCACCACGCCGATCTCCAGCGGCTGGATGAGCTTGTCGCGGCCGCCGGGGATGATCTTGCCCTGGGCGGTGGCGACGATGTCCACCTGGCCGACGATGGCCCAGGCGATGGCGATGGTGGTCAACGTCAGCAGCGACCAGGTGATGAGCCGGCCGATGGGCGACGGCGGCGTTTCCTGTACTTCCAGGGCGGCGGGGAGGAATTCGTATTCGTGGCGGTGTTTCATGTCGCCCCCTCGCCCTGTCCTTCTTCCCCGATGGGGACAGGGACTCCGTTCTGCAATTCGTGCAGCCGGGCGTAGATGCCTTGCCGGGCGAGCAGTTCCCGGTGGCTGCCCGCCTCGACGATCTGGCCGTGGTCCATGACGATGATCTTGTGGCAGTGACGCACGGTGCTGAGGCGGTGGGCGATGATGAACACGGTGCGGCCCTGGCAGATGGCGCGCATGTTCTGCTGGATGATGCGCTCGGATTCGTAGTCCAGGGCGCTGGTGGCTTCATCGAGGATGAGAATGCGGGGGTTGGTGAGCAGGGTGCGGGCGATGGCGATGCGCTGGCGCTGGCCGCCGGAGAGGTTGCTGCCGCGCTCGCCCACCAGGCTGTCGTAGCCTTCTTTGAGTTCGACGATGAAGTCGTGGGCGCCGGCCAGCCTGGCCGCCCGCACCACGGCGTCCATGCTGGCGGCCGGGTCGCTGAGGGCGATGTTGTCACGGATGCTGCGGTTGAAGAGGAAGCTTTCCTGCATGACGACGCCGATGCGACGCCGCAGCCAGGCGGGCTCGACCAGGGCCAGGTCGACGCCGTCGATGAGCACGCGGCCGCTCTCGGGCACGTGCAGGCGCTGGATGAGCTTGGTGAGGGTGCTCTTGCCGGAACCGGAGCGGCCGACGATGCCGATGACCTGCCCGGGCGCCACGTCCAGCGATACCCGGCGCAGGACCTCCGGGGCGTCCGGCTGGTAGCGGAAGGTCACCTGGTCGAAGCTCACCCGGCCCTGCAGGCTGGGCAGGGAGGCGCGGTTGGGGTTGTAGCCGGGCTCGGGCCGGGCGTTGAGGATGTCGCCCAGGCGCTGCACGGAGATGCCGGCCTGCTGGAAGTCCTGCCAAAGTTGCACCAGGCGCAGGATAGGCCCGCTGACCCGCCCGGCCAGCATGGTGAAGGCTACCAGCTGGCCGACGCTGAGGCCGCCCTCCATGACCAGTCGCGCGCCGAACCACAGCAGCAGGGCGTAGGTGATCTTGTTGATCAGGCCGGCGGTCTGGCTGGCGATGTTGCCGAGGTTGTCGGCGCGAAAGGCGGCGCGCACGTAGCCGGCGAGTTGCTCCTCCCACTGGCGGCGCATCTGTGGCTCCACGGCCATGGACTTGAGGGTTTCCACGCCGTTGACGGATTCCACCAGGAAGGCCTGGTTCTCCGCGCCGCGGTTGAATTTCTCATCGAGGCGCGCGCGCAAGATTGGCGTAACAATGACGGACAGCAGCACGTAGAGCGGCAGCGCCCCGAGCACGATCCAGGTCAGGGTCGGGCTGAGGTAGTACATCACGGCGAAGAAGACGAAGGTGAACAGCAGGTCCACCGTCAGGGTGAGGGCGGAGCCGGTGATGAACTGGCGGATGCTCTCCAACTCGCGCACCCGGGCCACGGTCTGCCCCACCTGGCGTGCTTCGAAGTAGCCGATGGGCAGGGCCAGCAGGTGGCGGAACAGGTTGGCACCCAGCTTGACGTCGATACGGTGGGTGGTGTGGGAGAACAGGTAGGTGCGCAGGCCGCCGAGCAGCACCTCGAAGACCGCCACCACGATGAGGCCGAACACCAGCACGTCGAGGGTGTTCAGGCCCTTGTGCACCAGCACCTTGTCGATGATGACCTGGAAGAACAGCGGCGTGGCCAGGGCCAGCAGCTGGATGAAGAAGGAGGCCAGCAGGACCTCGCCGAGAAGCTTCCGGTGCTTGAGGATTTCCGGGATGAACCAGCGGAAGTCGAACTTGCGCAGCTCGTCCAGCACACCGGCGCGGCGGGTGAACAGGATCAACTCGCCGGACCAGGCCTGCTCGAAGATCTCGCGCGGCAGGGACAGGGGGCGCTTTTCCAGGGGGTCCTGGATGAGGACGTGGTCATCGTCCATCTTGCCCAGCACGAAATAGTGGCCGTCCTTGTGGCGGGCGATGGCCGGCAGGGTGAGCTTGGCCAGCCGCTCCCAGCGGCTGCTCACTTTTCGTGCCTTGAGGCCCAGCAGCCTGGCGGCACGGAGGATCTCGCGGTCTGTGAAGGGCTCACCCGAGGTGGCGAATTCGTGCCGTAACTGCTGCGGATCGGCGGGGATGCCGTGCACCCCGGCGAGAATGACAGTACTGACAAGACCGGAATCAATGCGATCATTTTGCGCCGTCGAATGGGGCATGATGTGGCTGTTGCTCCCTGCAAGCGGCCGATATCCCTGGCGCGATTTAGCACCCCGAGCTATATCAGACCCTGGAATCTTCAAAAATGCCGAAATAGAATATCGTTGAAATTTCGCATTTTCCAGACGCGAAAAGCGGTAATATTCCACAAAATGGCCGGGGGCTGCCTGGGTGGCAGTCCTGCCTCGCCATCCCACCTGGTATCTCTACAAGTTCAGGTGGGGCGAGCACGTTTCGTGTGCCCATGCGGTATTGCAGGGCATGGGACAATGCGTGGGCACAAAAAACGTTAGAGTCAGCTACGGCGGCACCTCCATGGTGACCCTGATGGCGGCTTTCGGTATCCTCATGTCCATTCACACCCATCGCAAACTGCTGCCGAGATAAACTGAATCCCATGTCAAAACCCATGCAAAGACAGCCGCTTCGCCACACCCTCCGCGCCCTCGCCCTGGTCAGCGGCCTGCTCACGGCCGGCAGCGGCCTTGCCGCCGCCCTCGATGACGAGATTCCCACCCAGCGCCCCGAGGTACAGGCCTTCATCGATGAAATGGCCAGCAAACACGGTTTCGACCGCAACGAGCTTGGCGCCATTTTCGAGCAGGTGCGCATGAAACAGAAAATCATCGACGCCATCACCCGCCCGGCGGAGAGCAAGCCCTGGTATCAGTACCGCCCCATCTTCGTCACCGAGACACGCATCAACGAGGGGGTGAAATTCTGGAACGAGAACGAGGCCGACCTGAAGCGCGCCGCAGAGGTCTACGGCGTACCACCGGAGATCATCGTCGCCATCATCGGCGTGGAAACCCGCTACGGCCGTCACAAGGGCAGCTGGCGGGTGCTGGATTCCCTCAGCACCCTGGCCTTCGCCTACCCCAGGCGCGCCAAGTTCTTCCGCAGCGAGCTGGAGCAATACCTGCTGCTGGCGCGCGAGGAGTCTCTCGACCCGCTGGCCATCAAGGGCTCCTACGCCGGCGCCATGGGCAAGGCGCAGTTCATCTCCAGCAGCTACCGCCACTACGCGGTGGATTTCGACGGCGACGGCAAGCGCGACCTGTGGAACAACACCACGGACGCCATCGGCAGCGTGGCCAACTACCTCAAGCGCCACAACTGGCAGCCGGGCGAGCCCGTGGGCAGCTACGCCATGGTCGGCAGCAATCGCATCTCACGCCTGCTCAAGGCCGGCATCAAGCCGCACACGCCGGTGAAGGAATTCCGCAAGCAAGGCGTGACCGCGCTGACCCCCCTGCCGCCCGAGGCGCTGGCCGCGCTGATCGCCTTCGACAAGAAGGTCGGCCGCCCCGACTACTGGCTGGGCCTGAACAACTTTTACACCATCACCCGCTACAACCACAGCCCGCTGTACGCCATGGCGGTGTATCAGCTAAGCCAGGCGATCAGCGAAGAGCGTGATGGCTGACATCCCCGCCAGCTTCCGCCGCAGCGCCTGCCGGACTGCAACACGGCGAAAACGGCTGCATCCAGGGACGCCGCTCTCGCGGATACCACTGCCCGGCCTCGCCATCGCCCTGCTGCTCAACGCCTGCGGCTCCTTCGAGATCCAGGACGGCGCCCCGGATCGGCACATCGATGCCAGCAAGATCCGCGATGCGGTGCCAAGGGCCGAGCCCTACAGCAAGTACGGCAACCCCCGCTCCTATCAGGTCGCCGGCAAGACCTACTACGTGCTTGACGATCACAGCGGCTACCAGCAACGCGGCCAGGCCTCCTGGTACGGCACCAAGTTCCACGGCCGGCGCACCTCCAGCGGCGAGCCCTACGACATGTACGCCATGA
>DRQN01000162.1 GCA_011371455.1 Gammaproteobacteria bacterium | reverse complement strand
GGCCTGGCGCGCGGCGCGCGCGCGGGGGTGCTGATCAAGGGCGGCCTGCACCTGGAGAACATCGGCCACCTGCGCGCCCTGGCCTTCGACAAGACCGGCACCCTCACCGAGGGCCGGCCCCGGGTGCAGGATGTGGAACCGCTCAGCGACACCCCGCCGCAACAACTGCTGCGCATCGCCGCCGGCCTGGAGGCACGCTCCGAGCACCCGCTGGCGCAGGCCATCCTCGAACACGCCGCCGAGGCCGGCCTCACGCCCGAGGGGGTAACGGATTTCCAGGCCCTCACCGGCCGCGGCGTGCGAGCACGCATCGATGGCCACTATTACCAGTTGGGCAACCACCGCCTGTTCGAGGAACGCGGCCTGTGCGGCCCCGCCGTTGAAGCGCTGCTGGAGCGCCGCGAGGCCGAGGGCAAGACCGTCATCATCCTCGGCGACGAGCAGCGCGTGCTGGGCCTGATCAGCATCGCCGACCAACCGCGCGCCAACGCCCGCGAGGCCATCACCCGACTGCACGCCCTGGGCATCGAACACATCACCATGCTCACCGGCGACAACCACGGCACGGCCCGCGCCATCGCCGCGCACCTGGGCGTCGACGAACCCCGCGCCGAGCTGCTGCCCGCCGACAAGGTAGCGGCCATCAAGGCACTGGTGGCGCGTTACCAGCGGGTGGGCATGGTGGGCGACGGCGTCAACGACGCCCCGGCCATGGCCGCCGCCACCACCGGCATCGCCATGGGCGCCGCCGGCAGCGACGTTGCGCTGGAGACCGCCGACCTGGTGCTGATGGGCGACGACCTCGCCCGCCTGCCCTTCGCCATCCGTCTGTCGCGCGCCAGCCTGCGCGTGATTCGCCAGAACATCGCCGTGGCCCTGGGCCTCAAGGCCATCTTCCTGGCCCTCGCCATTCCCGGCTATGCCACCCTGTGGATGGCGGTATTCGCCGACATGGGCGCCAGCCTGCTGGTGATCGCCAACAGCCTGCGCCTGATGCGGCTGCGGGATCGCTAGGGGCGCTCTCAATCAAGCCAAAAACCGTCTGGCGTTATTCCATGCCCTGCAATACTGATTTCTTCACCCCGGGGCGAGTCGTGTCCGCGATGAATGATGACGGGCCGGGATGGAAATACGGCGGTCACGGAGCCGCGGAGGCACGGAGTTTTCAACGGGTTTCTCCGTGACCTCCGCGTTTCATATGCCGTGGTTTGATCAATGAATCGCAAACAGGATTCGCCCCGAACCGGCGCTGGCAGCAATACCGATGGCGTGGCCCGCTACCTTTCGCATGACTCTAAGCTGAACCCACGGATTCAGGTATAAAATATAGCCTTCTATTCTCTCGTCCATGCCGGCAGATTGACCCGAAGACAGCAAGCCGCTAGTATTTCCGGCCTTTCTCGCGGTCTTTCCGCAACGGAATCCATGACCCGCATCACAGCCACGTTAAATCACTGGCAACAACCATCAAGTATTGATAACGCAAGCCGCTATTCATCCGCCACATCCCTGCGATTCCTGTCACACGCGGATAACGAAAATGTGGAAGCCGTATATTTTACGACATTGAGAGCTTCATTGAGCCGATGGGCCTTGAGAAGCCGGCGAGGATGACTGCCGGCTCCCTGCTGTTAAAGTCCTTTGACAGTACAAGCCGCAGTCCGGCCCTCAAGGGCGTTGCCTGGCATCCTCAGGCAACGAATCAAGCTCGATGTCTATTCGTAACCGATGGGTGAAGCCAAGATTTTTTGATTCCACTGTAAAATCAATATCATGCATTCTGTATCCACCCTGAGCTCACGGATTCAGGTTAAAACAAACTCAAAAGAGAACAACCCATGAACTTCGTTCCCCTGCGCAACAGCAAGCCACATCCCAAACTGACCGAGTTGCCCCCCCTTGGCCTGGACGCCGACAGTATCGCCGAGGATTTCCGTCGCTACTTCAGCCACACCCTGGGGCGCGACCGGCACTGCCGCTCCACCCACTATCCCTACACCGCACTGGTGATGGCCCTGCGCGACCGCATCATGGAACGCTGGAAAAATACCCGCTATGCCTACGAGGAAAACGACTCCCGGCGCATGCACTACATGTCGCTGGAATTTCTCATGGGCCGCGCCCTGGGCAACGCCATGCTCAACCTCGGCATTGCCGACGAAACCACCCAGGGGCTCTACAAGCTGGGACTGGATCTGGAAGAGATCGCCGAGGCGGAACACGATGCCGGCCTCGGCAACGGCGGCCTGGGCCGTCTCGCCGCCTGCTTCCTCGACAGCTGCGCCACCCTGCAGCTGCCGGTGCTGGGCTACGGCATCCGCTATGAATACGGCATGTTCCGGCAGAAGATCGAAAACGGCTACCAGGTCGAGGAGCCGGACCACTGGCTGCGCGACGGCAACCCCTGGGAGCTGGAACGCCCCGAGTTCACCCAGCGGGTGCACTTCGGCGGTCGCAGCGAACGCTACCAGGACGCCGGCGGCGTCACCCGCAGCCGCTGGGTCGACACCCACGATGTGCTGGCGGTGCCCTACGACGTGCCGGTGCCCGGCTATCGCAACGGCACCGTCAACAGCCTGCGCCTGTGGAAGGCCGCCGCCACCGACGAGTTCGACCTGGGCGAATTCAATGCCGGCAGCTACCCCGAATCGGTGGCGGCCAAGAACGCCGCCGAACACATCACCATGGTGCTCTACCCCAACGACGCCAGCGAAAACGGCAAGGAACTGCGCCTGCGCCAGCAATACTTCCTCGCCTCCGCCAGCCTCAAGGACACCCTGCGTCGCTGGGTGCGCGACCATGGCGAGGACTTCAGCCAGTTTGCCGCCAAGAACTGCTTCCAGCTCAACGACACCCACCCCACCTGCGCCATCGCCGAGCTGATGCGCCTGCTGGTGGACGAGCACAAGCTGGGCTGGGACGAGGCCTGGGACATCACCACCCGCACCATGGCCTACACCAACCACACCCTGCTGCCCGAGGCGTTGGAGAAATGGTCGGTACGCCTGTTCGAAAACCTGCTGCCACGCCTGCTGGAGATCATCTACGAGATCAACGCCCGCTTCCTCGGCAACGTCGCCTGCCGCTGGCCCGGCGATACCGAGCGCCTGCGCCGCATGTCCATCATCGAGGAAGGCCCGGAGCCGCAGATACGTATGGCCTACCTGGCCATCGTCGGCAGCTACTCCGTCAACGGCGTCGCCGAGTTGCATTCCAGGCTCTTGCAGGAAGGCCTGTTCCACGACTTCTGGGAACTGTGGCCACACAAGTTCAACAACAAGACCAACGGCGTCACCCAGCGCCGCTGGATGGCCTGGTGCAACCCCGGCATGAGCCGGCTGATCAGCGACAGCATCGGCGAGGAATGGATCACCGACCTGCCGCAGCTGGCCAGGCTCGCCCCCCTCGCCGACGACGCCGGCTTCCGCTACCAGTGGCGCGAGATCAAGCAGGCCAACAAGGCGCGCCTGGCGGAGCTGGTCGAAACCGAGCGCGGGGTGAAGTTCAACACAGACGCCCTGTTCGACGTGCAGGTCAAGCGCATCCACGAATACAAGCGCCAGCTGCTCAACCTGCTGCACGTCATTCATTTGTACGACCGCATCAAGCGCGGCGACACCGACAACTGGACGCCGCGCTGCGTACTCCTCGGCGGCAAGGCCGCACCCGGTTACGCCATGGCCAAGCTGATCATCAAGCTGACCAACAACATCGCCTTCATGATCAACAACGACCCCATGGTGGGCGACAAATTGAAGTTGGCTTTCCTGCCCAACTACCGCGTCACGGCGATGGAGGTCATCGCCCCCGGCACCGACCTGTCGGAGCAGATCTCCACCGCCGGCAAGGAGGCCTCCGGCACCGGCAACATGAAATTCATGATGAACGGCGCCATTACCATCGGCACCCTGGACGGCGCCAACATCGAGATCCGCGAAGAGGCCGGCGACGACAATTTCTTCCTGTTTGGCCTCACCGCCAGCGAGGTCGAAGAAACACGGCGGCACTACGATCCCAACGCCATCATCGAAGGCGACGAAAATCTCAAGCGCGTCATGCAGCTGCTGGAGAGCGCCCACTTCAACCAGTTCGAGCCGGGCCTGTTCGACCCCATCATCGACGCCATCCGCAGCCCCTACGATCCCTGGCTGGTGGCAGCGGACTTCACCAGCTTCGTCGAGGCCCAGCAGCGCGCCGCCGAGGCCTACCGCGACGAAGAGCGCTGGACGCGCATGAGCATCCTCAACACCGCTGCCAGCGGCAAATTCTCCACCGATCGCACCATGCAGGAATACAACGCCGATATCTGGAAGCTGGAGCCGGTGCCTGCCCTGCCGGTGAGATAATTCCAGGAGGCTGAGCACGTCTTTCATGCCCACGCATTATCCCATGCTCTGCAATATCGCGCGGGCACACAAAACGTGCCCGTCCTACCCGGCTTAGGGTCTACTCTAGGAGAAGCTTATGGCTGCCAGCTTAATGTGGAAGAACTCACCCTGACGCGCGCGCAAGCCCTCGGCGCCGGTTCGGGGCGAATCATGTTTATGATTCATTGATCAAGACAGACAGGTAGGGTGGGCAGGCTTTTCATGCCCACGCGGAATCAAATCGTGGATCACACCGCGTGGGCACAAAAAACGTGCCCGCCCTACCAGGCTGTTCCAGCCGTTTGAATATGGCTTCGATTTCAAGGTCATCCTGACTAACAAGTCCCTGACACCGGCCAGGTTACTGGCCTTCCATAACGGACGCGGTTCCCAAGAGAGCCTGTTTGCCGAGTTGAAATCTGGCAATGCCATAGCCTATGTGCCGACCCGCACCTGGGTCGGCAACCAAATCTATCTCGTTGCCGCCTTGATGGCGCACAATCTGTCCCGCGAGCTGCAAATGCGGACCACGCAACCTGAACGGTCTACCGCTGAGAAACGCCCCGCCTTGTGGCCTTTTGCCTCTCTCACCACCATTCGTCGCCGGGTCATTCAACGTGCCGGACGACTGATTCGACCCCAGGGGCAGCTGACCCTTTCCATGAGCGCCAATGAGGCGGTCAAGAATGAATTGTTGCAATCGTTGGCTGCGCTGGAGGCGGCTGCTTAAGGGGTCGAAACGCCAGGTTAATGCAACGATGGGGATAACTGAAGTAAGAAAACGGTCAGAGATCCTTGATGAATCCCAGGAAAGGTACTTTCCCTGAACTCCAGCAAATGCCGGAGCCCAGGGAAATTAGGGAGTGACTGGATTCTGGCCTTCACCAGAATGACTTGAGTAACTTTCTTGAGTGGTCGCCGTTGAGATCGGCGCCCGAGAAATTCGTCAGGGCAATACCGACGGCGCGCTAGTCCCTGGCCTCTTTCTCCATATGCTCCAGGCTGGTGTGGCGCACGTCCTTGCCCTTGACCAGGTAGATGATGTATTCGCTGATGTTGCAGGCGTGGTCGCCCATGCGTTCCAGGGCGCGGGCGGACCACATGATGTCGAGGGTGCGCCGCACGTTGCGCGGGTCTTCCATCATGAAGGTGATCATCTGGCGCATGATGGAATCGTATTCGGCATCGACCTTGATGTCTTCCTGGGCGACGGCAACGGCGGCCTCGGTGTCCATGCGTGCGAAGGCGTCGAGGGCGTCGTGCAGCATCTTGCGTACCTGCACGCCCAGGTGTTCCAGTTCGCTGTACTGGTTCTTGGGCCGCTCCATCTCGGCCAGGTGGATGGCCATGCGGCCGATGCGTTCGGCCTGGTCGCCGATGCGTTCGAGGTCGGTGATGGTCTTGATCACCGCGACGATCAGGCGCAAATCACCGGCAGCCGGTTGGCGACGCGCCAGTATCTGTATGGACTCTTCGTCGATGGCCACTTCCAGCGCATTGACCTGGTAGTCCCGGCTGATCACCGTTTCCGCCAGTTCGGTATCACCATTCACCAGGGCCGTGATCGCGTTTTCGATCTGTTCCTCTACCAGGCCGCCCATGGCGAGCACCTTGTTGCGGATGTCCTCCAGCTCTTCGTTGAACTGGCGTGAAATGTGATGGCTGAGGCTGGTCTGTTCCATGTTTTCTCCCGGTACTTAACCGTAACGGCCCGTGATGTAGTCTTCCGTCTGCTTTTCCCTGGGGTTGGTGAACAGGGTCTTGGTGTCACCAAACTCGATCAGGTTGCCCATGTACATGAAGGCGGTGTAGTCGGAGACGCGCGCCGCCTGTTGCATGTTATGGGTCACGATAACGATAGTGTATTTGTCTTTCAATTCGTAAATCAGTTCTTCGATCTTCAGGGTCGAGATGGGGTCCAGCGCCGAGGCCGGTTCGTCGAGCAACAGGACTTCGGGCTCGATGGCGATGGCGCGCGCGATCACCACGCGCTGCTGCTGGCCGCCGGACAGGCCCAGCGCGCTTTCGTGCAGGCGGTCCTTGACCTCGTCCCACAGCGCTGCGCCCTTGAGGGCCTTTTCCACCACTTCGTCGATGCGCCGGCGGTCCTTGATGCCTTGCAGGCGCAGGCCGTAGGCGACGTTTTCATAAATGGTTTTCGGAAACGGGTTGGGCTTCTGGAACACCATGCCGACACGGCGGCGCAGGTCCGCGACGTTGACGGACTTGTGGTAGATATCCTGTCCGTCCAGCAGAATTTCACCCTCGATGCGCACGCTGTCGACCAGATCGTTCATGCGATTGATGCAGCGCAACAGGGTGGACTTGCCGCAGCCGCTGGGGCCGATATAGGCGGTGACGCGTTTTTTCGGGATGATCATGTCGATCCCGTGCAGCGCCTGTTTTTCGCCGTAGTACAGGTTCAGATTCTTGACCTCGAGGCACGGCGTTTCGTCTTCCAGCTGGCTGGTCGGCGCGCCGCGGCCGAGGTTGTCCATATCGATGGCGTGGGTCGGTGTCGTACTGCTACTCATCGTTTGTGTTCTCTTTGTAGGTCCTTAACCTTCGAGGGCGCGGTACTTTTCGCGCAGACGATTACGAATGGCGATGGCCGCCAGGTTCAGCGCCACGATCACCAGCACCAGCAGCAGCGCGGTGGCATAGACCAGCGGCCGCGCGGCCTCGACGTTGGGGCTCTGGAAGCCGACATCGTAAATATGGAAGCCCAGGTGCATGAATTTTCGGTCGAGATGCAGGTAGGGGAAGTTGCCATCCAGCGGCAGCGACGGCGCCAGCTTGACCACGCCCACCAGCATCAGCGGCGCCACTTCGCCGGCGGCGCGCGCGATGGCCAGGATCAGGCCCGTCATGATGGCCGGGCTGGCCATGGGCAGTACCGTGCGCCACAG
>DRQN01000161.1 GCA_011371455.1 Gammaproteobacteria bacterium | reverse complement strand
TCGCCTCCACCAAGGCCTTCACCACCCAGCTGGTGGCGCTGATGATGCTGGTGATCGTGCTCGGCCGGCGCAATGGCCTCAGCGAAGAGAACGAGCGGCGTCTGGTGGTCGAGCTGGAGAAGCTGCCGGGCAAGGTCGAGCATGTGCTGAAGCTGGATGATGCCATCCAGGCTCTTTCCGAGCAGTTCGCCGATATCCACAATGCCCTGTTCCTGGGCCGCGGCGCGCAGTATCCGGTGGCCATGGAGGGTGCGTTGAAGCTCAAGGAGATCTCCTATATCCATGCCGAGGCCTACCCGGCCGGCGAACTGAAGCATGGACCGCTGGCGCTGGTGGATGCCGATATGCCGGTGATCGCCGTGGCGCCTAACAATGAGTTGCTGGAAAAACTCAAGTCCAACCTGCAGGAAGTGCGCGCCCGCGGCGGCAAGTTGATCGTGTTCGCCGGCGAGGATTCCGAGATGCAGGCCTCGGAAGGGGTGCAGGTGCTCGAGGTCGCGCCGGTGGACGATGCCGTTTCACCCATCATCTATACCATTCCGCTGCAGCTGTTGTCGTATCACGTCGCGGTACTCAAGGGCACGGACGTCGATCAACCGCGAAACCTGGCCAAGTCCGTTACCGTCGAATAGCGTGGGCGGCGGTGCTTGAACAGGAGATCATCGTCGCGGGGCGCCCGCTCCGCTACCGGGTGAAATTCAACCGGCGCCGAAAGACGCGCTCGCTGATCAGAATCCTTCCCGATGGCGCGGTGCTGGTCGATGTGCCGGTGACGGTAAACCTGCGCCAGGTCCGGCGCTGGGTGGCCGAGCAGAGCGAGTGGCTGCTGCGGCGCCGGGATGAAATCGAGGCGGCGGCGGGCTTCGTTCATCCGCTGGCCTATCGTGATGGCGAGGCGCATCTCTTTCTGGGTGAGCACTATCGTCTCCGCCTGCTGACGGGCCGGCCCATGGCGCAGCCGCAGGGTATCGCGGACCGCGCTCTCTGTATCCACAGTGCCGATTCAGACGCCGGCCGTATCAAGCGCCGGCTCTGGCGCTGGTACCGCCACCAGGCGCAAACGCTGTTCCGGCAGCGCCTTGCCGAGCTGAGCGCCGGCGTGCCCTGGGTGGATCAGGTGCCGGCACTGAAGCTGCGCAAGATGCGCCGGCGCTGGGGCAGCTGCAATGCGCGGGGAATCGTGACCCTCAACACCCATCTCATCAAGGCACCGTGGGAATGTATCGACTACGTGATCCTGCACGAGCTTTGCCACCTGCGTGAACTCAATCACAGCCGCCGCTTTTACCGGCTGATGGATACGGTCCTGCCGCAGTGGCGCGAGGTCAAGCGACGCCTGGACGAGCGGGCGGATTTCATCAGCAACGAATGACACCCGTCTAAAGATCTGCCACGCCGATACCGACAACTAGCCAGGAACCTTGAATTGATGGTGTGGCGCCATGTCCAGACTGAGTATCGACACGATCAGCGTATTGCTGGTCGAACCCTCCTCCGCGCAGAGCCGGATCATCGAGAACCATCTGCGAACCCTGGGCGTGCTGATTCTGTTCCGCGTCAAGACGGCCGGCGAGGCCCTGCGGGAAATGCGCGCGGCCACCCCGGATCTGGTGATCAGCGCCATGCACCTGGCCGACATGACCGGGGCCGAGTTGGTGCAGGCCATGCGCGCCGAAGAGCCCCTGGCCGAGGTGCCCTTCATGCTCATCTCCAGCGAGACCCACTACCGCTACCTCGAACCCATCCGCCAGGCCGGCGTCATCGCCCTGCTGCCCAAGCCTTTTACGCCGGAGCAGCTGCAGGCGGCCCTGCAATCCACGCTGAACTACCTCGATCCGGGCGAACTGGCGGCGCGTGACTTCGCCAGCGAAGAGCTGAAGGTGCTGGTGGTGGACGACTCCAGCACCGCGCGCCGCCACATCTCGCGCGTGCTGCGCAACATGGGTATCGAGGACATCACCACCGCCACCAATGGCGTCGAGGCGCTGGCGATCATCGCCGACAATTTCTTCGACCTGGTGGTCACCGACTACAACATGCCGCAGATGAACGGCAAGGAGTTGGTGGAGCAGATCCGCGAATCCAGCACCCAGGCCAGCATCCCGGTGCTGATGGTTTCCAGCGAGTCCGACGACAGCCGCATTGCCGCCGTGCAGCAGGCCGGCGTGTCGGCCATTTGTGACAAACCCTTCGAGTCCGGCACGGTAAAACGGCTCATCGAGGGGATGCTCAACTGATGGCGGAAATCAGCCTGGAAGACCTGCACGTGATCCTGGTGGAGCCCTCCACGGCGCAGCACCGGATCATCGAGAATTACCTGCAGACGCTGGGCGTCGGCCATGTGCAGTGGGCGCGCAAGGGTGAGGACGTACTGGCCAGCCTGGCGCCGAATGCGCCGGACCTGGTGATCAGCGCCATGCACCTGCCGGACATGACCGGCAGCGAACTGCTGGAGACCATCCGCCGCGGCGACACCCAGCCCGACGTGCCCTTCATGCTCATCTCCAGCGAGACCCACTATCGCTATATCGAGCCCATCCGCCAGGCCGGCGCCATCGCCCTGCTGCCCAAGCCCTTCGAGCTGGAGCAGCTGCGCACCGCGCTGTACGCCACGCTGGACTATTTCGATCCTGGCACCCTGGAGACGGACAGCGTGTTGCTGGAGGATCTCAGCGTATTGCTGGTGGACGACAGTGGATTGTCGCGCCGCCACATCCGGCGCATCCTGCAGTCCCTGGGCATCGAGCAGCTCAGCGAGGCGGAGAACGGCCGCGAGGCCTTCGAGCTGGTGGAGCGGAATTACTACGACCTCATCATCACCGACCTCAACATGCCGGAGATGGACGGCAAGGAATTCGTCGAGCACGTGCGCCAGGAGAGCGAGCAGGCCAGCGTGCCGATCCTGATGATCTCCAGCGAGCAGGACGCCAGCCGCCTCGCCGGGGTGCAACAGGCCGGCGTCTCCGCCCTGTGCGACAAGCCTTTCGATGCGGCGTCCATCAAGCGGCTGATCGAGAACATTATCGATTAGCAGGGTTCACCACAGAGGCACGGAGGACACAGAGAAAACACTTTTTGATTCTCGCAGAGGCGCCAAGGCGCGAAGGAAACACATCCCGTTTTTTCCTTGCGACCCTGCGTCATGGCGAGAAACGAATTTCTCCGTGTTCTCCGTGCCTCTGTGGTGAAATTCAGCCCGGCTTGCCGCGCCGTTCCAGCACCACGAAGCTGCAGGGGTGGGGATTCTTGTCGTCGGCCGCGTGATCCTGGCGCTCCACTTCCCGCCACTGCGCCATGTCGAAGTCGGGGAAGTGGGCGTCGCCGGCCGCCTCGGTGTGCACCAGGGTCATGTACAGGCGGTCCGCCAGGGGCAGGGCCTGGGCATAGAGTGAGGCCCCGCCGATCACCATCACCTCCTCATCGTTCTCCGTGTCCGCCAGCGCCGCGTCCAGTGAATCGAACACCTCCGCGCCCTCGGCCCTGTAGTCCGGATTGCGGCTGACCACGAGGTTGCGCCGCCCCGGCAGGGGCCTGGCGCCGAAGGACTCGAAGGTCAGGCGGCCCATGACGATGGGCTTGCCCAGGGTCTGCCGGCGAAACCACTGCATGTCCGCCGGCAGCCGCCAGGGCAGGCGGTTGTCGATGCCGATGACGCGGTTGTCGGCCATGGCCCAGATCAGCGAGACCGTCATACCGCCACCGGGGCCTTGATGTGGGGGTGTGACTCATAGCCGCTGAGCTGGAAGTCGTCGAAGCTGAACGCGAACAGGTCGTCGACGTCCGGGTTGAGGGTCATGGTGGGCAGCGGCAGCGGCTGGCGGGTGAGCTGCAGCGCGGCCTGCTTGAGGTGATTGCTGTACAGGTGTGCGTCGCCCAGGGTGTGGATGAACTCGCCCGGCTTCAGGCCCGTGACCTGCGCCACCATCATCAACAGCAGGGCGTAGGAGGCGATGTTGAAGGGCACGCCGAGGAAGATGTCGGCGCTGCGCTGGTAGAGCTGGCAGGAAAGCCGGCCCTCGGCGACGTAGAACTGGAAGAAGGCGTGGCAGGGCGGCAGGGCCATGTTGTCGATCTCGCCCACGTTCCAGGCCGAGACGATGAGGCGACGCGAGTCGGGGGTGTTCCTGATCTGTTCCACTACCTGGCTGATCTGGTCGATGTGGCGGCCGTCGGCGGCGGGCCAGGAGCGCCACTGGGCGCCGTACACGGGGCCCAGGTCGCCGTTCTCGTCGGCCCACTCGTCCCAGATGCTGACGCCGTTCTCCTTCAGGTAGCGGATGTTGGTGTCACCGGAGAGGAACCACAGCAGCTCGTGGATGATGGAGCGCAGGTGCAGCTTCTTGGTGGTGACCAGGGGAAAGCCCTCGGCCAGGTCGAAGCGCATCTGGTAGCCGAACACGCTGCGCGTGCCGGTGCCGGTGCGGTCGGTCTTGGTGGTGCCGTGGTCGTAGACGTGGCGCATCAGGTCGAGATACTGGCGCATTTACTTGCTCTTCCTTTTGTTTCGCTTCTTGCCGGCGGCCTTTGCCGGTGCCTTTGCTTCGGGGGTCTTCGCCGTGGCGGCCGGCTGGCGGTGGTAGGCCAGCCACAGCAGCACGATGCCCGTAATGATCAACGGCAGCGACAACAGCTGCCCCTGGGTCAGCCAGCCGAAGGCGATGAAGCCGAGGTGTTCGTCGGGCTGGCGGACGAATTCCACCGCGAAACGGAATACCCCGTAGCCCAGCGCGAACACCCCCGACACCGCCATGCGTGGCCGCGGCCTGGCGGAGTAGACCCAGACGATGATGAACAGCACGATGCCCTCGAGGAACATCTCGTACAACTGCGAGGGATGCCGGGGCAGCGGCCCGGCGCCGGGAAACACCATGCCCCAGGGCAGGGTGGTCGGCTGGCCCCACAGCTCGCCGTTGATGAAGTTGCCCAGGCGCCCGGCGGCCAGGCCGATGGGCACCAGCGGGGCGACGAAGTCGGTGAGCTCGAAGAAGCCGTGCTGGTACTTGCGCCCGAACAGCCACATGGCCACCAGCACCCCCAGCAGGCCGCCGTGGAAAGACATGCCGCCTTCCCAGATGCGGAAGATGGACACGGGATCGCTGATGAAGTGGCCGAAATTATAGAACAGGGTGTAGCCGATGCGCCCGCCCAGCACCACGCCCAGGGCGCCGTAGAAGATCAGGTCGGAGATCTGCTCGTCGTTCCAGTCCGGTGAGCGGCGCGCGCGCAGGCGCCCCAGCCACCAGGCGGCGCCGAAGGCGACCAGGTACATGATGCCGTACCAGTGGATTTTCAGCGGGCCGAGGCTGATGGCCACGGGATCGATGTGGGGGTATTGCAGCATGGGGGCAGAGTCTACCGCATGTGCCGGCATTCTGCCCTCATCTCGAAACGCGCTGCCTCAGCCGCTGAGTGTTGGGATATCGTGCGACGGGCAACGCCTGAGTGCGCTGTCCGGCACCTCGCCGTTGGTGGCCTGAAAGAGGGCGCTGGATTCCAGATAAAAATTCACCATCACCATCAGTACCACCGGCATCACGGCGATGCGCAGCAGCACCGTTTGCAGGATGTCGCGCATGTTGGGATCACTGGTGCCCTGGGTCAGCAACCAGCCGAGTAGCAGCAGGGTGGCGGTCACCGCATAGGCGATCAGCAACAGCCGGTAGCGGCGCATGGCCAGCTGCCAGTGGGCGCAAACGAAGGCCTGATCGTGACCACCGTTGGCGCGCCGCCAGGTGTAGGCAATGACGGCAAGGGATAGGGCCAGCGGCAACAGGATGCCCAGCTCGCCGACGCCGGTGGCGATGATGGCCGGGGTCATCAGCAGGTGGAACAACGCCAGGTTGAGCATGAACAGGTTGTGCGGCGCTTTGGCCTGGACGCGGAGGCCGTCTGGGATCTCAATAATCATTATTCAATGATATTCTAATATTCTGGGTTGTAAAGCTCGGATTTTCCCTGGATGTGCATCGGTATTCCGGACTCCTTCATGCATCGGCGCCCTGGCGCAACTGGCTCAGGAAGCCGGTTTCCCTGTGGCTGGTCAGCAGCAGGTTTTCCGTTGCCCGCGTCATAGCCACGTATAGCAGCTTGGCTTCGACCACGGGATCGGCTTTTTTGCTGGGCATGTAGCCGATGCCGGAAACCGCCACCATGGGGAATTCCAGCCCCTTGCTGCTATGCATGGTCATGAGTTTGGCGCTGTCCTCGGAAGGCCTGAAGGTCTTGCGGGCCCGCGAGTCCTTCAGCAACTGATGTGGGATGCCTGCTTTGCTGAAACAGCGGGAAAGGACATCCCCCATCCAGTTGGAATGATAGGTCACGCACATGTCGCGCCAGGGCATGCCGCGCTCGTCGTGAAGCCGCCTGAACAGCCAGGCGATGTAGTGAGCCTCTTTCTCGAAACCGGGGAACAGTTTGATGACGGGAGGTGCTCCGTGGCGGCCGGCGCTCTCCGGCTTCACCACGGGAATTTGGTCCTCATCCGGCGAAGTCGAGGCGATGTAGCGCTGCACGAAATCGTAGGCAAACTTGAGAATTTCATCCGTATTGCGGTAGTTCAGCCTCAGAATGGTTGACCGGCCACGGGCCTGTATCCCCACACTGGAAAGACTGAAGTCCAGGCTGCCCTTGTCGTTGTAAATGGACTGCGCATCGTCATAGAGCAGCAGTAGCGAATTGGTGTTGGGGTCTACCATATCGACGATCAGCCGTAACCAGTCCGGTTCGAAGTCATGCCCCTCGTCGATCATGATGGCCCCGTACTGTCCCCGCGGGATGTCACCCCTCGCCACCGCCTCGATCACGCTTTCCACCAGGCGCTCGAAATAAGCCTCTCCATTGGCTGGTCGCGAAATATGGTAGGTCCGCAACTGCTCGCCGCACCAGTCATGAAAGTGATAGACGTTGACTTTGTTGCACAACCCGCGGTCTTCCATCATCTCGCGCAGGCGGGCGGCCAGGGTGATGTTGTAGCAGAGCACCAGAATGGGCTTGCTGAGTAACTTGGCCAGGTACAGACAGCGGTAGCCGAGAATCAATGTCTTGCCAGAGCCTGCCACGCCATGGATGACCCGATGTCCTTCACCCAGACTGCGGGCCAGCAGCTCCTGTTGCATGTCCATCACTTTCACGATATCCGGTAGCAGGGTCTCTTCTCCCTCTTCTTCTTCAGGCGGAAAGAGGCTGTCCTGAAGCCCTTCGGTATTTATTCGCACCTCCGGAAACAGATGCCAGCGAACGCGATCTATCTGCGGCAGGGTCATCGTCGAGCCGGGAGAGAACTGCACGTTGAACATGCCCCACAGGCGTTCCTGAAAGACCTCAGGATCGACGCCTTCGAACATTTCGTCCTTGCAGATGACCTGATGCGGCGGCAGCACCTCCTGAAGATCTGTTTCATCGAACTGGCGTCGGAGGATATTGCTCAGGACCACCCCGTAACCATAGGGAAAGAGCAGCTTGCCCCGGTAGCGGCCGGATGGGGCGATGAGTTGCGGATCGG
>DRQN01000160.1 GCA_011371455.1 Gammaproteobacteria bacterium | reverse complement strand
GACGAGGCCGACGAGATGCTGCGCATGGGCTTTATCGACGACGTCGAGTGGATACTCGAACAGACACCGAAAAAGCGCCAGATCGCGCTGTTCTCCGCCACCATGCCCGCCGTCATCCGCAAGGTCGCCGAGCGCCATCTGAACAATCCGGTGGTGGTCAAGATCGCCACCAAGACTTCCACCGTCACCACCATCCGCCAGCGTTACTGGGCGGTCAGCGGCCTGCATAAGCTGGATGCCCTGACGCGCATCCTGGAGTCGGAAGACTTCGACGGCATGATCGTCTTCGTGCGCACCAAGACCGCCACCGTGGAGCTGGCCGACAAGCTGGCCGCGCGCGGCTATGCCAGTGCCGCCCTCAACGGCGACATCCCGCAGAACAACCGCGAGCGCATCATCCAGCGCCTGAAGAAGGGCCAGCTGGATATCCTCGTCGCCACCGACGTGGTGGCCCGCGGCCTCGACGTCGAGCGCATCAGCCACGTCATCAACTACGACGTGCCCCATGACACCGAGTCCTACGTGCATCGCATCGGCCGCACCGGCCGCGCCGGGCGCTCGGGCGACGCCATCCTGTTCGTCGCGCCGCGCGAACGGCGCATGCTCAGCGCCATCGAACGCGCCACGCGCCAGCCCATCGAGGCCATGCAGATGCCCACCGCCTCGGACATCAACGTGCAGCGCATCGAGCGCTTCAAGCAGCGCATCAGCGAGACCCTCGACAATCAGAACCTCGATATCTTCAACCAGATCGTCGGCGAATATCAGCACGAGCACGACGCCGACCCGCTCAGCATCGCCGCCGCCCTCGCCCACATGGCGCAAGGCAAGGAGCCGCTGCTGCTGAGCGACAAGCCCCAGCGCCGCGAGCGTGCGCCACGCATCGTTGCCGAGGGCCGTGAGCGCTTTGACAGCCGCGGCGAGCGGCCCCACCAGCGCAAGCCGCGCACCTCGAACGCCATGCCCGGCAACACCCCGCGTCCGCTGAAAGCGCATCCCGAGGTGGAGATGCAGCGCTTCCGCCTGGCGGTGGGCCATGCCCACGACGTCAGGCCCGGCAACATCGTCGGCGCCATCGCCAACGAGGCCGGCATCGACGCCCAATATATCGGCCACATTGAAATCTTCGACGACTTCTCTACCATCGACCTGCCCGCCGACATGCCCAGGGACATCTTCATGGATCTGAAAAAAACCTGGGTGTGCGGGCAGAAACTGGCGATCAGCCGGCTCGGCGAAGAGACAAAGGCCGTCAAACCACGCAAGCCCAAGGGCAAGGCCGACAAGGCCCACGGCAAGAAGAAACCCGCCAGGCGCAAGGCAAAGGTCTGAGCCCTGTGGACAACGGCTTGCCATGCCGCTTGACACGATTTCATCTTCAACACTGACAGGAACGTAACCGCCAATGAGAAAGGTAGAACATTTTATCGAAGCCCTTATCTTCAACAGCCGCTGGATACTGGTGCCCTTTTACCTGGGCCTGGTGGTCAGCATCGCCCTGCTGCTGGTCAAGTTCAGCAAGGAATTCGTGGGCTTCATTTCCATCGCCCTTACCGGCTCGGGATCGGATGTCATCATCAGCGTGCTGACCCTGATCGACGTGGTGATGATCGCCAATCTGCTGCTGATCATCATCTTCGCCGGCTATGAAAACTTCGTCTCCAAGATCGATACCGGCGACAGCGAAGACCGGCCCGGCTGGATGGGGCACGTCACCTTCTCCGACCTGAAGATGAAGCTCATCGGCTCCATCATCGCCATCTCCGCCATCGAGCTGCTCAAGTCCTTCCTCAGCATCGACAACTACACCAACGAGCAACTCGCCTGGCAGGTCGGCATCCACATGACCTTCGTCGTCTCCGCCCTGTTGTTCGCCCTGACGGACTGGTTGTCGGCAGCCAAGAAGCGCAAATAACACCGGCCTGGTTTACCAGTTCCGCCAACAACGAAAAGCCGCGCCATTTTTGGTGCGGCTTTTTCATTTCTTCCTCCCCGGCCTGCGGCGCTGTGCTATAAATCCAACCACAAACACAGGGAGAATCGAAATGAACATCCGCTTAAGTTACGCAAGCCTGCTATTACTCTTCTTCCTGCCCACAGGCAGCCATGCGCAAGAAGTGGCGGGGGTCGACGTGCCGGAACAAATCACGCTTGCCAATACCACCCTCACACTGAACGGCGCCGGCGTCCGCAGCAAGTTCTTCTTCGATATCTACGTGGGCGCGCTCTACCTGCCGGAAAAAACAAAAGATGCCGAAACGGCCATCGACATGCCCGGCCCCAAGCGGGTGCTGATGCACTTTCTCTACAAAGAGGTCAGCCAGGAAAAGCTCGTCGATGGCTGGAATGACGGTTTCAGGAACAACCACAGCCGCGAACAGTTCAAGGCCCTTGCGCCAAAGCTCGACGCCTTCAAGCAGCTGTTCACCACCGTCAAGCGCGGCGACCAGATCACACTGGATTATCTGCCGGAGACCGGCACCCGGGTCACGATCAATGGGCAAACGAAAGGCAGCATCCCCGGCGCGGAATTCCATGCCGCCCTGCTCAGAGTCTGGCTGGGCGAAAAACCGGCGGATTCGGATTTAAGAGAAGCAATGCTTGGCAACGAGTGATGCCGGACAAGAGAGGCCTTACGTGTTTTTTCATTTCTTCCATGGCATAGCCGCCTTCGAACACGTCCCATGAATTTATTCTGACCCTGGCAGCCCCGCAGCTTGCCTCATGTGTTCCTGCTTCCTCAGCGCCGGTGACACGCCTGGCACAATTCCGGATCTGACATGCGCAATACAACCCCCTGGGCATGGGGGTCGTGACAGGTGACGCAGGTCATCCTGCCTGCCTGAAGCGGAAGCGCTGTCGTTGCGGTGTTTGCCGGAATGTCCACGACATGTTCACCGCTGTCGATTCTTGTCCGGTGGCAGTCGATGCACAGGCCCGACAGGGGCTGTTTGAGGTTGGCGGCCGAGGGTGTGCCGGGATCGTGGCAGTCCTGACATTGTTCATGGCTCGCCACTGGCGCCGCGATAAGCGCCCATGGCAGTACGAACGCCGGCAGGCACATTCCATCGTTTCGCATCCGCTTCATGCTGTCCTCCCTGCCTTCAGGCCTGGTGAATGTCATGTCCCTTGCGTTTGATTGGATACCTGTTAGTGAATGGCGTCAATGGGGGATTGCTTTAGCAAGGCGGGGAAGCATTGAGCATCCGTGGAGCGGCCTTGGCCACGAATACGGCCCGCCAGCTCCGTGGCTGAAGCCGCACGATCGCTGCAAGCCACGGGATGTTCAGGGCCTGGGTTTGCCGCGTAGGGCCCAGACGACGAGACCGACGATTATCGCCAGAATGCCCAGTTCGATGAGTGCCGCCCAGATCATTTTTCCGCTCCCTCCGTCTGCTTGCCGTCGCCCGCCGGCGCCAGGCGCGGAACCGTGGCGCACTCCTTGAAGATGCGTCGGTCGCAGCGGGCGCAGATGTCCTTGTCGAGGAACTCCGTGAAGATGTCATGAATCGCCTCGGTCTTGGAGTCAAACATGTTTTCGTCACCGACGTCCTTGATGTAACCACCGCGCCGCAGCGGGCCACACACGCCTTCCTTCATCTGATGGAAGAACAGACGGCCACCCATGTTGCGGTAGTTTTTGGCCTCCTGGGCCAGCAGTTCGGCCCCGGCGACATCGATGAAATTGATGCCGGTAGCCACCATCAGGAGAAACTTCTGGTCCGGATTCTGCTGGCGGAAGTTGCGCAGTGTCTCGGCGACATGGCTGACGGCGCCGAAGAACAGCGAGCCGTCGATACGCACGATCTTCAGCTGCGGGCACTCGGGGAGGCGCGAATCGGTGACGAAGGCGTGCTTGGGGTCCTTGGGGTTGGGCACGCGGGGAATGATCCGCGGCCGCGAGGTGCGCGACAGATAGATCACCAGCGACAGGATCACGCCCAGCAGGATGGCGAATTCCAGCTCGAGAGTGAGGGTGGCGACGAAGGTCACGGCGAGCACGGCGAAGTCGCTGTTGCTGGCCTGAAAGACCTTTTTGATGTGGTGGAAGTCGATCAGCCCCCAGGCCACCAGGAACAGGATGCCGGCCATGGCGGCATTGGGCAGGTAGGCCGCGAGGGGCGCCACCGCCAGCACCACGCCCACTAGCAATACGCCCGAGAGCACGGCGGCAATGGGCGTCTTCGCGCCGGCCTGATGGTTGACGCCGCTGCGGTTGAAAGAGCCGGTAGCGACGTAGGCGGAGAAGAAGCTGCCCACCACGTTGGACAGGCCCTGGCCGATGAATTCCTGGTTGGCGTCAATATGCTGGCCGGTCTTGACGGCGATGGAACGACCGATGGAAATGGCCTCGGTGAGCGCCAGCAGGGTCACCGCCAGCACCGCCGGGGCCAGCTCCTTGAGGGTCGCCGGCGAAAAGTCAGGCATCGATAGCGGCGGCAACGAGGCCGGCAGGGCGCCCACGGTCTTCATATGGGTGACGCCACTGCCGTAGATGGCATCCAGCAGCACGCCCACCAGGCTGCCCACCAGCATGGCGACGATCATGTAGGGGATCTTCGGCGCATAGCGCTTGATGAGGATGCCCGAGGCCAGGGTGGCGATGCCGACGAGGGTGACATAGGGATTGACCTGCTCCAGCTGGCCACCGAAATTCAGCAGGATTTCGTGGAAATGCAGGCCGCGCGGGATCTCCACGCCGAAGAAGTGCTTGATCTGGTTGCTGGCGATGAGGATCGCCGCACCGGCGGTGAAGCCGATGATCACCGAGTGGGAGATGAAATTGACCAGGGTGCCGAGGCGCGCCCAGCCCATGGCGATCTGCGTCACGCCGACCATGAAGGTGAGGGTGATGGCCAGCGCCACGTATTGCTCCGTGGTGGGCTCGGCATAGGCGCTGAGGGAGGCGAACAATACCAGCGAGGCGGCGGTGGTGGGGCCGGACACCAGGTGCCACGAGGAGCCAAACAGAGCGGCGATCACCGCCGGCACCATGGCGGTATAGAGGCCGTATTCCGGCGGCATGCCAGCGATCACGGCGAAGGCCACGCCCTGTGGCAGCACCACGATGGCACCCGTGAGCCCGGCCAGGGTGTCCGCCTTGAGGGTGCCGCGGTTGACCATCGGCCACCAGCGAATGAAGGGGAACAGACGGATCAACCACAGGGGACAGCTGTTTTGCACGCTTTACTCCTCGAGTTCCGCTCAACGCTGTCCCATTGCGCGGAGCGCACTCAGAACAGGTCGGCGTTGAACCACATGTGAACACCGATACTGGCGGCATAGCCCAGGGCGATCACCGGCGTCCACTTCAGGTGACCGAAAAAGGTGTATTTGCCACGCGCCTGGCCCATCAGCGCCACCCCGGCGGCGGAGCCGATGGACAGCAGGCTGCCGCCGACGCCGGCCGTCAGCGTCACCAGCAGCCACTGGCCGGTGGACATCTCCGGCTGCATGGTGAGCACGGCAAACATCACCGGGATGTTGTCGACGATGGCCGACAGCACGCCCACGGCGACATTGGCGGCGGTGGCGCCCCACTGGGCATACATGAGTTCAGAGGCCAGGCCCAGATAGCCGATGAAGCCCAGGCCGCCCACGCACAGCACCACGCCATAAAAGAACAGCAGGGTGTCCCACTCGGCGCGCGCCACCTTGTTGAAGACGTCGAAGGGCACCACCTCGCCCATGCGGCCGTTGTTGCCGACGCTGTCATCGATGCGGGCGGTCTTCTTCAGGTAATAGCCGAAGAGCTGCAGATAGCTGAGACCGGTGAGCATGCCGATCACCGGCGGCAGGTGCAGGAAGTTGTGGAAGCCGACGGCGGTGGCGATGGTCAGCAGGAACAGGCCGATGATGCGCCGCGCGCCGCGCTTCATGGGCACCCGTTCGTCGTTGGCCGAGGGCTGCTGGTTGGGGATGGCGAAGTGCATGATGGCCGCCGGCACCACGAAATTGACCACCGAGGGCACGAACAAGGCAAAGAACCCCCAGAATGTCACCATGCCCTTCTGCCACACCATCAGGGTGGTGATGTCACCGAAGGGGCTGAAGGCGCCGCCGGCGTTGGCGGCCACCACGATGTTGATGCAGGCGACGCTGACGAAGCGGGTGTTGTCGCCACCCACCGCCAGCACCACGGCGCACATCAGCAGGGCGGTGGTGAGGTTGTCCGCCACCGGCGAGATGAAGAAGGCGAGGATGCCGGTGAGCCAGAACAGCTGGCGAAAGCTGAAACCCTTGCGGATCAGCCAGGAACGCAGGGCATCGAATACGCGGCGCTCCTCCATGGCGTTGATGTAGGTCATCGCCACCAGCAGGAACAGCATCAGCTCGGCGTATTCCAGCAGGTTGTGGCGCACCGCCGCCTCGGCCTCGTGGGTCATGCCGTTGCTGACGTAGACCACGGCGATCATGGCCCAGATGACGCCGGCGGCAAGGATCACCGGCTTGGACTTGCGCAGCTGGGTGAATTCTTCCGCCATCACCAGCGCATAGGCCACGGCGAAGATGCCGAGGGCGGCGTAGCCCACCCAGTGCCGGGTCAGATCCAGGCGCTGCAGGTCGCTGCCGGTGGCCCAGGCGAGGCCCGGCAGACAAAGGGCGAAGACGGCCAGGGCGGCGGCGAGGATTCTGTTCAAGGCGATGTTCCTTTCCGGTTGAAGCGGGTGAGCCGGCGGCGCCCACGGGCCATCCGGCATTGTACGCCCCTAAAAAACCAGGTTCATCATCAGTATCATCACCACCAGGAAGAGGATGGTCATGATGCCGCCGGCCTTCATGAAGTCCGGCACGCTGTAGCCCGCCGGGCCCATGATCAGGGCATTGACCTGGTGGGTGGGGATGAGGAAGGAATTGGAAGTGGCGATGGCCACGGTGAGCGCGAACACCGCCGGGTCGCCGCCCGCGCCGATGGCGATATTGACCGCCAGCGGCACCAGCAGCACGGTGGCGCCGACATTGGACATCACCAGGGTAAAGAAGGTCGCCAGCAGCGCCACCGCGGCCTGGATCACCCACAGGGGCATGCCGCCCACCACCGACAGCGTCTGCTCGGCAATCCACTTGGCGGTGCCCGAGGTCTCCACTGCCAGGCCCAGGGGAATCAGGCTGGCGAGCAGGAACACGGTCTTCCACGACACCGCGCGGTAGGCCTCATCGATCTTGATCACCCCGGAGAGAATCATTCCCAAGGCGCCGGTGAGCAGCGCCACGGACAGGCGCAGATCGGTGAACAACACCATCGCCAGGGCGATACCGAAGAACAGCAGTGCTGCCCCCACCTTCTGCGGGCGAGATTCCTCGTGCGGATATTCGGTGGTGACCACCACGAAGTCGCGGTTCTTCTCCAGCCGCGCCAGGGCATCCCAGGTGGTGTGCACCACCAGCGTATCGCCGGCCTGCAGAGGCAGGTCACGGATGCCCTCGCCCTCGCGCAGCGTCTCGCCACCGCGGTGCAGGGCCACCATGGCGATGCCGTAGGTCTTGCGCATCCACACGTCGCGGGCACTCTTGCCGATGAGGCTGGAGCCGGGCGGAATCACCACCTCGGCAATGCCGGCCCTGGCTGCCGACAGGGCCTCGGAGAAGGTCTCCAGATCCGGGCGCACTTCCAGGCCGAACTTGTCGACGAAGGCCCTGAGGTTTTCCGGCGAGGCGAGGATGCCGAGGATGCTGCCGGCCTCGATACCCACGTCACGCGCCAGGCCGCCAGGGCCGATGCGCAGGTCATCGGCGCCCCGCTGCGCGGCGATGACGCGGATCTTGCAGGTATGCTCCACGTCATCGAGCATGTGCCCCACCAGCTCACTCTCCGCCGGCACACGCACCTCGAACAGGGCGTAATCCAGGCCGTAGGTGTTCTGGAAATAATTCATCGTGGGCGAGCCGGTGGCGGCATCCTCCTTCGCCGCCGTCACCGGCAGCACGAAGCGCCCGGCGATGACGAAATAGAGGATGCCCGTGGCCACCAGCGCAAGACCGATGGGCGTCACCGAAAACAGCGACCAGGTCTCCATCTGCTGCGCCTGGGGCAAGCCCTGATTGGAGGTGAGGATCAGATCGTTGAGCAGGATCAGCGGACTGGAGCCCACCATGGTCACGGTGCCGCCAAGGATGGCGCAGAAGCCCATGGGCATCAGCAGGCGCGACATGGGCAGGCCGGAGCGCGCCGAGATACGGCTCACCACCGGCAGGAACAGCGCCGCCGCGCCCACGTTCTGCATAAAGGAGGAAATGAACGCCACGGTACCGGAAATAATCGGGATGATGCGTGTTTCGGTCGTGCCGCCGATCTTGAGAATGAAGGACGCCACCCTGGTCATCAGGCCGGTCTTGTCGAGGCCCGCACCGATGATCATCACCGCAATGATCGACATCACCGCATTGGAGGCAAAGCCATCGAACAAATGCTGATTGTCCACCAGCCCCTGCTCCAGCCCCATGAACGGGGCGAACAGACTGGTCAGGCCCAGCAACACCATGATGGAGACCGCCGCCACGTCCACGCCGACGATCTCGAAGGCGAACAGATAGATGGTGAGCAGGAGGATGGCCGTGACCCAGGCCACCTCGACACTGGGCACCACGCTGGCCAGGTAAACGGCAAAAAGGGCGAACATCACCGCAGCGACGATGCGCTTGATCAGTGTGTGGTTCTTCTTGCCATCGCTCAAGGCCCCTTCCTCCCCTTACCGTCCGAATCGCACCGCGGCCCCCAGGACCGAGAGTATTCAACTAATTAATAATACACTAATTGATATTCCCACCAAATCAGCTTGGCTTATGGGGCAAACGGAAATTCTTGGGCTCCCGCTCTGGCGCTCAGCCGGGCAGACGCTCGAAGAGCAGATCCCACACGCCATGTCCAAGACGCTGGCCACGCTGCTCGAACTTGGTCAGTGGACGCCAGTCGGGGCGGGGGGAGTACTCACCCGTGCCGGCGAGGTTGCGGTAGGCGGAGGCAGCCTCCATCACGGTCAGCATCTGCTCGGCATAGTCCCGCCAGTCGGTGGCGAGATGGAAGACGCCGCCGGGCTTGAGTTTCTGCGCCACCAGGGCGGCGAACGCGGGGGTGGCGATGCGCCGCTTGTGATGGCGCTTCTTGTGCCAGGGATCGGGAAAGTAGAGCTGCACGCGGTCGAGGCTGGCGTCGGGGAGATGGTATTTCAGCACCTGCACGGCGTCGTCGCAGATCACCCGCACGTTCTTCAGATCCTGCTCACCGAGCAGGCGCAACAGGTTGCCGACGCCGGGGCGGTGCACCTCGATACCGAGGTAGTCGTTGCCGGGGTGGGTGGCGGCCATCTCGGCCAGCGAGGCGCCGTTGCCGAAACCGATCTCCAGCACCCGGTCGCCTGGCGTAGCGCGGCCGAACAGAGCGGCCAGATCCAGCGGCACCGGATTCAGGGCGCGCCGATCCGCTTCCAGCACCTCCACGCCCGGCGTGTCCACGCCGAAACGCGGCCACAGCGTGTCCAGCGCCCGCTGCTGGCCGCGGGTCAGGCGGCCCTCGCGGCGCACGAAGCTGCGGATGGGGCGGTGGGATGATGTACCAGACATGGGTCTTGGAAAGATTCAACGCAAAGGCGCCAAGACGCAAAGGGCGCAGAGTTTCTTGAATGGTGAACCGGAACGGCTGCGGCTGGCGGATAAAACCGGCACCCTGCGAAACCCACCATTCATTTCACTTTCTTTTCTTTGCGTACTCTGCGTCTTGGCGCCTTTGCGGTGGCTGTTAGGCATTCAGAAAAAGGTGCCATCCACGGGCGAGGAGGCGGAGGCATAGCGCTTGCGCGGGATGCGCCCGGCGAGAAAGGCCTCGCGGCCGGCCTCGATGGCCTTCTTCATGGCCGAGGCCATCAGCACGGGGTTCCGGGCGCCGGCGATGGCGGTGTTCATGAGCACGCCGTCGCAGCCCAGCTCCATGGCGATGGCGGCGTCGGAGGCGGTGCCGACGCCGGCGTCGACGAGGATGGGCACGCTGGCGTTCTCGACGATGGTGAGCAGGTTGTACTTGTTCTGGATGCCGAGACCGGAACCGATGGGCGCGGCCAGGGGCATCACCGCGCAGCAGCCGATCTCTTCCAGGCGCTTGGCGAGGATGGGGTCGTCGCTGGTGTAGACCATGACGTCGAAGCCTTCCTTGACCAGGGTCTCGGCGGCCTCCAGGGTGGCGACCACGTCGGGATAGAGGGTCTTCTCGTCGCCCAGCACCTCCAACTTCACCAGCTTGTGGCCGTCGAGCAGCTCGCGCGCCAGGCGGCAGGTGCGCACCGCGTCCTCGGCGGTGTAGCAACCGGCGGTGTTGGGCAGGATGGTGTACTTGCTTGGCGGCACCACATCGAGCAGGTTGGGCTCGCCCGGGTTCTGGCCGATGTTGGTGCGGCGAATGGCAACGGTAATGATTTCCGCGCCGCTGGCCTCGGTAGCGAGGCGGGTCTCTTCGAGATCCTTGTATTTGCCGCTGCCCACCAGCAGGCGGGAATGATAGGTCTTGCCGGCGACGACGAAGCTGTCGTCGCGGGGGGATGTGTTGTCTGACATTGCTTGCTTACCGATGCTGAAGGCGCCGGGCGCCGGGAAAAGTGGCGACCATTATAGCCGCTGGATAGCCGCTGGAAAGGATTTGCGCAGGACGGGACTCAGCCGCCGCCGATGGCGTGCACGATCTCCACCTGGTCACCGTCATGCAGGACATGGATGGCGTATTCGCTGCGCGGCACGATCTCGCGGTTGACCTCCATGGCCAGGCGCCGGCCGCTCAGGCCCATATCATCGACCAGCTGCTGCGCGGTGCAGCCTTCGGGCAATTCACGGGGCTCGCCATTCAATTGGATTTTCATGCGCCGGAAGCCTACCCAGCGTGCGCGGACGGGTCAATGGGCTTGGGCAGGCACGAAACGCTGTTACGGGTTGCCGGGAAATTCCTGACTGTCACCGGCCAACATGCCAAAGATGACACGTTTTGCTGGTATTGTCCTGAAACGGGTGTTTATAATCCCCCACTGCAGATCAAGGGCATAGACCTCACCTCTGTCACTAGCCACCGAAACTGCAGCATCCTGCAGCGAATAAACCCCAACCCAGAGTCCGCACTCCATGAAGGCCAGCATCCTTTTCCAAAACGATGAGCATACCGTCCTCACCTTCACCGATCTGGTGAAAGGCGAAGGCATCCAGTCCAATCAGATGGCCATCATCCAGGAAGGCCACTCCGCCATCTTCGACCCCGGCGGAGACCTGACCTACATGCCGCTGTCCATGGCCATCGCCAAGTACGTCAAGGTGAAGGACATCGACTACATTATCGCCACCCACCAGGACCCGGATATCATTTCCTCCCTGGACAAATGGCTGATCTCCAGTGACGCCAAGATCGTCATTTCCAGCCTGTGGGAGCGCTTCGTGCCGCACCTGGTGCCTGGCTATATGAAAGAAAAGGCCGAGGGCCGCATAGTGGCAATCCCCGATCAAGGCATGGATATCCCGCTGGAGCGCTCGGTCATCAAGGCCATCCCCGCGCACTTCTTGCATTCCGTGGGTAATTTCCAGTTCTACGACCCCATCAGCAAGGTCCTGTTTTCCGGCGACGTGGGCGCCTCGCTGGTGGACGCATCCCCGGAGCGCCCGGTGCGCGATTTCAACAAGCATGTCGGCAAGATGCTGGGCTTCCACCAGCGCTACATGGTATCCAACAAGGTCTGCCGCCTGTGGGCCAACATGGTGCGGGAGATGGACGTCGAAATCATGGTGCCGCAGCATGGCCGCCCCTTCGTCGGCAAGGAGACCATCGGCCGGTTCCTCGATTGGTTCGAAAACCTCGAGTGTGGCATCGATCTATTGACCCAGAAAAACTACACCGCGCCCTGAAGGCCATGTTCACGATAATGACGGTAGGATTTGCCCTTCACGATGCATCCAGTCATTTCGCCTCAAATCGCCGCCAGTTTGCCCCGCATTCAGGCGGCACTCATTTTTTGTTCAGCCTGCGCTCAGGCTTCATTCACCCTACGTTCATCTTTGGGGCGGTTTACTAGCGCCGCTGATTCAGGCCTCATAAGCCAATTCAAGTCCATAACTTGAAATGCCGAATCATCACCGTGGGAAAACGTTACGTCTACCACGGAAACCCGGCTTTTGTATTCCAGGGTCCTACCCGCATACACAGGCCTCGATGTCTGCATAAGAATTTTTATTGGCCGGGCTCTGGAAAGGCCAGAGATTTGAACTACGCTTTTGTGCACAGGCTTAAATAACCAACTGTTTCAATCCACCTTGGAGGAATACCATGCCCCTGAAAAAGACTGCCAAAACCATCGCTATGGCCACCGCCCTCGTTGCCCTTCCCATGACGGCCGGTACCGCTTTCGCCAGCACCGGTGAAGAGGTTTACAAGAAGACCTGCAAGATGTGTCACGACCGCGGCATGGCCGGCGCTCCCAAGACCGGCGACGCAGCCGCATGGAAGGATCGCATTGCTCAGGGCATGGACACCCTCTACACCCACTCCATCAAGGGCTTCAAGGGCAAGGGCATGATGCCGCCGAGGGGTGGCAACTCCAAGCTGTCCGACGACGAAGTCAAGGCCGCTGTCGACTACATGGTCGAAAAGTCCAAGTAATCCCTCCCCGGATTGCTGTCGAAGACAGCCCAATAGAAAGCGGCCCACGGGCCGCTTCCTTTTTTGCCCTTCCCGCCCGGCCACGCCAACCATTCACTGGCTGGTAAAAATTACTCGGCGTCAACAGTGCTATCATTCCTGTCATAACCACTGCGCAGGGGCACCGCCTTGTCTGAAATGAGCTTTATCAGCGTCATCGAGCGCTATCACCAGAACCGCGAGGCCATCCACGACCTGATGGCATCCATCCTTACCGGCATCACCGAGCAGCGCCTGTTCGATGACGAGAAACTGCAACAGTCCGCCATCGAGTGCCTCAACGAGCGCTACCCCTTTGTCGAGCTGCTGTACACGCTGAACGCCGAGGGCCTGCAGCACAGCGAAAACCACTACGCCTCGGGCCGTAAGCGCAACAAGACCCTGCACGGCAAGGACCGCAGCCAGCGGCCCTATTTCCAGTTGGTGAAGGACAGCCAGCGCGTCGTCGTCACCGAGCCCTACCTGTCCATCGCCAACACCAGCCTGTGCATCTCCGCCGCGGCGCCGGTGAAGGATCACGACGGCAAGCTGCTGGGCTACGTGGTACTGGACATCGATCTCGCCGGCATCATCGCCTTCCTCATGGGCGACACCGCGCGGCGCCGCTTTGCGCCGCTGTTCAAGCTGGTCTATTCACTGATCGCCGTGGGCCTGTTTTCCGTGGTGGTGCTGCTGCTGTACGCCTCGCTGAACGAGATCATCCACATGCGCCCGGACCAGGTAGGCGGCCATGATTTCTACCTGCGCCCCTTCGGCATCATCATCTACCTCACCCTGGGGCTGGCGATCTTCGATCTGGCCAAGACCACCTTCGAGGAAGAGGTGCTGATGCACAAGGACATCTTCCGCCACAGCTCCACGCGCCGCACCATCACCCGCTTCATGGCCGCCATCCTCATCGCCGTGTCCATCGAGTCCCTGCTGCTGATGTTCAAATCGGCACTGGGCGACGGCGAGCACCTTACCGATGCGGTATGGATGATGATGTCCGCGGTGGGCCTGCTGATCGGCCTGGGCCTGTACGTCTACCTCGGCGCCAAGGCCGAGGCCGTGTTCAACGAAACCAACAAATAGTCCGCCGGTGCCTGCCGGCCAGCGAGGATCGCCCACCGTGAGCCAAGCCCTGCCCCCCCTGCGCCTGAAGAAAAACGAGGAGCGCCGCCTGCGCGCCGGCCACCTGTGGGTGTACAGCAACGAGGTCGACATCAGGCAGACGCCGCTCAAGGACCTCGAACCCGGCAGCGCCGTCAGCATCGAGGACGCGCGCGGCCACCCTATCGGCAGCGGCTATGTAAATCCTCACTCACTGATCTGCGCCCGGCTGGTGAGCCGTGATCCCAAATACCGCCTCGACAAGTCACTGCTGGTGCACCGCATCAACATCGCCCTGTCGCTGCGCGACACGGCCTTCGGCGCGCCCTGTTACCGCCTCGTCCACGGCGAGGGCGACAACCTGCCGGGGCTGGTGGTGGACCGCTTCGGCGAGGTGCTGGTGGTGCAGATCACCACCGCCGGCATGGAGCGCCACAGGGGCGACGTCGTCGAGGCGCTGCAAAAGGTGCTCAAACCCGCCGCCATCGTGCTGCGCAACGACAGCCCGGCGCGCCAGCAGGAAGGCCTGGACAGCTACGTCGACACCACCCACGGCACACTGCCCGAGGAACTGCTGATCGAGGAGAACGGCGCCCGCTTCGCCATCGACCCGCTGCGCGGGCAGAAGACCGGCTGGTTCTTCGACCACCGCATGAACCGCGCGCGCATGCAGCAATACGTGAAGGACCAGCGCGTGCTGGACGTGTTCAGCTACATCGGCGGCTGGGGCATCGAGGCCGCCGTGGCCGGCGCCAGCGAGGTGCTGTGCGTGGAGGCCAGCCAGGGCGCCATCGACCGCCTGCACCACAATGCCGACCTCAACGGACTCGGCAACGGCGTGGCCAGCCTGCGAGGCGACGCCTTCGAGGCGCTGAAGAGCCTGCGCCAGGCACGCGAGCGCTTCGACGTGGTGATCGTCGACCCGCCGGCCTTCATCAAGCGCAAGAAGGACTTCAAGCAAGGCCTCAACGCCTACCACCGCCTCAACCAGATGGCCCTGCAGGTACTCAACAGGGGCGGCTATCTGATCAGCGCCTCCTGCTCCTGGCACCTCAAGCACGAACAACTGCGCGACACCATCCTCAAGGCCAGCCGCCACGTCGACCGCGCCGCGCAGATCGTCGAACAGGGCCACCAGGGGCCGGACCACCCGGTGCACCCGGCCATCCCCGAGACGGACTACCTGAAGGCGTTCATTGCGCGGGTGCTGGCGAGCTGAGGTTCGGCGGAGTGTTTTTTCACCACAGAGGCACGGCGTTTTCAACGAATTTCTCTGTGGCTCCGCGCCCTCCGCGTTTCATATGCCGCGGTTTGATCAATGGACCACAAACAGGTTTCGCCCCGAACCGGCCCCGGCAGTCTGACTTATTTTGAGAACGCCCCTAATCCGCCTCCCCCTCGATCTGCGCCCGATGCGCGCGGATGAACTCACCCAGCTCCCGAAACGCCTCCCCAAAGGCGCTGCCGCGCCGCCACGCCAGGCCGATCTCGCGCACACTGTTCTCCGCCAACGGCCAGGTGCGGATGCGCGTGCTCTTCAGCAGCGGTGAGGCCACCGCCATCTGCGGCAGGTAGGTGATGCCCAGGTCGGCGTCCACCATTTCCACCAGGGTCAGCAGGCTGCTGGCGGCAAAGCCGCTCACCTGCTCCGGCTTGCGGATCTCGCAGGCCGACAGGGCATGGTCACGCAGGCAGTGGCCATCCTCCAGCAACAGCACGCTCTCCGGCGGCAGGTCCGCCACGCTGTAGTGCCGTGGATCCACCAGGCGGCTGTGCTCGTGGGCGGCGAGGCGAAACGGATCGTCGAACAGGCCCATCAGCTCCACGTTGCGCAGCGCGTACGGCAGGGCGATGAGAATCAGGTCCAGCTCACCGGCCATCAGCTTTTCGTAGATACGCCGGGTAAGATCCTCGTGCAGGTACAGCCGCAGCCGCGGATAGACCTCCCGCAGCGCCGGCAACACCTTGGGCAGCAGAAAGGGGGCAATGGTGGGGATCACGCCGAGACGCAGCTTGCCCGCCAGCGGATCGCGGCCGCTGCCCGCCAGCCGCACCAGCTCCTCCATCTCGCGCAGGCAGTCGCGCGCCCGCGCCGCCACCTCGCGGCCGCTGGCGGTGATGGTGACCTGCTTGCCGGAACGATCCACCAGCTGCGCCCCCAGCAGCCGCTCGAAATCACGAATGGCGACGCTGAAGGCGGACTGGGAGACGAAGCAGGCCTGCGCGGCGCGGCCAAAGTGGCCATGCGTCTCCAGGGCGACGAAGTAGCGCAGTTGCTTGACGGTAGGCAGGTTCATGGCGGAGGCTCCGGGATGGGCACTGGATCGATGTTCGCAATAATAGAACGATATGATAGAAACATTCTATTTTACCAATTCTTAGAACAAGTCTAGACTCTGTCCAACACCTTAGAGAAAGCAACCCCCTACACACAGACACAAACAAGGAGTCAGACATGTTGAAAAACCGCGAAGGCCAGAACATCCCTCAGGTCACCTTTCACACCCGTCAGGAGCATGAGTGGGTCGACCTCACCAGCGACGACATCTTCAAAGACAAGACGGTGGTCGTGTTCTCCCTGCCCGGCGCCTTCACGCCCACCTGTTCATCGTCACACGTGCCGCGCTTCAATCAGCTGGCGCCGGTATTCAAGGCCCACGGCGTGGACGAGATCGTCTGTATCTCGGTCAACGACGCCTTCGTCATGAACGAGTGGAAGGCCGAGCAGAAGGCCGACCAGATCACCTTCCTGCCCGATGGCAACGGCGACTTCACCGACGGCATGGGTATGCTGGTGGACAAGGACGAGCTCGGCTTCGGCAAGCGCTCCTGGCGTTATTCCATGCTGGTGAAGGACGGCGTGGTGGAGAAGATGTTCATCGAGCCGGAGGTGGACGGCGACCCCTATGGCGTCTCCGATGCCGATACCATGCTCGCCTACATCGCCCCCGATGCCGAGCCGGTGCTGGACGTCGCGGTGTTCACCCGCAAGGGCTGCCCCTTCTGCGTACAGGCCAAGGGCATGTTGCACGACGCCGGCATTGCCTTCGAGGAGCTGGTGCTCAACCGCGACTACAGCGACCGCACCCTGCGCGCCGTCAGCGCCACGGACACGGTGCCGCAGGTGTTCGTCAACGGCGAACGCATCGGCGGCTCCGAGGAGCTGGCAGCCTGGCTGGCGGCACGCAACAAGATCTGACCAGCCCCACAACCCGGACGCCCGCCCCGCCCATGGGGCGGGCATCGCTGGCAACAACGGCCACGAAAAAGCCTGACCTGTGGCAGAAAAGCCCTCCCGCCCTACTGATCCGTCAACGCCGATACGTTCACTCGTCCATTGTTAACAGTTAACTGTTAACAATGGCCCACTATAAACACCCCTGAAAGATCCCCCCCTCGCCCAAAACGCCAACAATCCCCCATGGTTTCGTCTTTTTGAAATTTGGCATGCATGATGCTTCTAGGGCCTAAAGATGTATCCGTTATGCATCTTATGGTGCAGAAACGGCCATCAAGGCCACGGCAACCCGCGCCGCGGTCGATCCTTCCATCAACCCAAAGGAGCAAACCAATGAGTGAACGCTTCACGAAGGGCATGGCACGCAACATCTATGTGGGAGGCGGGGTGTTTTCCCTGCTGCTGTTGCTCTCCCTGACCTTTCACACCGTGAGTGTGCTGCCTGAGCGCGACCATCGTGAAAACCTTACCCCCCAGGTGGCCCTGGGCAAGAAGGTCTGGGAAGACAACAACTGCATCGGTTGCCACACCCTGCTCGGCGAGGGCGCCTACTTCGCGCCGGAACTGGGCAACGCCTACCAGCGCTTCGGCAACAGCACCGAGGCCATCGAGCTGTTCATCCGCACCCGCCCCGCCGAGGGCGTCCCCGGCCGGCGCAGCATGCCGCAATTCAATCTCGACGACGAAGAGCTGAAGGCGCTCGCCGCGTTCCTCAAGTGGACCTCGGAGATCGACACCAACGGCTGGCCGCCCAATATCGAGGGCTAAAGGAGACCAATGATGAAATATTCCTCCCAAGCGGTTGCAAAACCCTACTTCATCGCCGCCATCGGGCTGTTCGTCGCCCAGGTGGTGTTCGGCCTGATCATGGGCCTGCAATACGTGGTGGGCGATTTCCTGTTCCCGGAGATCCCCTTCAACGTGGCGCGCATGGTGCACACCAACCTGCTCATCGTGTGGCTGTTGTTCGGCTTCATGGGTGCCAGCTACTTCCTGGTGCCGGAGGAGTGCGAGCAGGAGCTGTGGAGCCCGAAGCTGGCCATCGCCCTGTTCTGGATCTTTCTCGCCGCCGGCGCCCTGACCGTCCTCGGTTACCTGCTGGTGCCCTACGCAGCCCTGGCCGAGCTGACCGGCAACGACCTGCTGCCCACCATGGGCCGCGAGTTCCTCGAACAGCCCACTATCACCAAGATCGGCATCGTCATCGTCGCCCTGGGCTTCATCTTCAACATCGGCATGACCGTGCTCGCCGGGCGCAAGACGGTGGTCAACGTAGTGCTGCTCACCGGCCTGGTGGGCCTGGCGGTGTTCTTCCTGTTCGCCTTCTACAACCCGGATAACCTGGTACTGGACAAGTACTTCTGGTGGTGGGTGGTGCACCTGTGGGTAGAGGGCGTGTGGGAACTGATCCTCGGCGCCATCCTCGCCTTCGTGCTGATCAAGGTCACCGGCGTGGACCGCGAGGTGATCGAGAAGTGGCTGTACCTGATCATCGCCATGACCCTGATCACCGGCGTCATCGGCACCGGGCACCACTACTTCTACATCG
>DRQN01000159.1 GCA_011371455.1 Gammaproteobacteria bacterium | reverse complement strand
TAGACATAACCGGCTTTAGACAGCTGTTCGTTGGTGTTCTGCAGAATGTCCAGTTTTTCCGCCGGCGAGGGCAGATCGGCCTCGTTGATGCGGCGCTGCGGCTTGAACATTTCCGGCAGGTGGGCGTAATTGAACACCGACAGGCGATCCGGTTCGGCGGCGATGATCTTGTCCACCGTGGCGGCAAAGCTTTTCACCGTCTGATGCGGCAGGCCGTAGATGAGGTCGATACTGATGGACTTGAAACCCACCTTGCGCGCCTCGCTCAGGGTGGCAAAGGTCTCTTCCTCGCTCTGGATGCGGTTGACGGCGACCTGCACCTTGGGATCGAAGTCCTGGGCGCCCAGGCTCATGCGGTTGAAGCCGATCTCGCGCAGCACGTCGATGGTCTCGGCGGTGGCCTCGCGCGGGTCGATCTCGATGGAGTATTCGCCCGTGTCGTCGTCGTGCAGGGGGAAGTGCTCGCGGGTCATGCGCATCAGTTCGCGCATCTCGTCGTGGCTGATGAAAGTGGGCGTGCCGCCGCCCCAGTGCAGCTGGTCGACCTTGCGATCGCCGTCGAACAACGCCGACTGCAGGGCCAGCTCCTTGTGCACCCGTTCGAGATAGGGCGCGGCGCGGCTGCGGTCCTTGGTGGAGACCTTGTTGCAACCGCAGAAGAAGCACACCGTGTCGCAGAAGGGGATATGGAAGTACAGCGACAGCGGCGTGGGCTTGCCGGCCGCCCTGCTCCCCTCGTTGGTGCGCTCGGCCCAGGCCTTGTACTCCGCCTCGCCAAAGCCCTCGTGAAACTGCACGGCGGTAGGATAGGAGGTGTAACGGGGGCCGGACTTGTCGTGGCGGCGGATCATGTCGAGATCGATGACGAGTTTCTGGTCCATCGGTTGCATAGCGGGACTCACGGTTCGGTAAACGGGTTGATTTCGCGGAGATTATAGCCCGAGGCCCGGGTCTCAGTCTCGCGCCGCCAGCGCGGCCTCGAAGAGGGGACGATATTCGCGCAATTGCTCTTCGTCGAGCTGAAACACGCCATGGCCGCCGCGTTCGAACGTCAGCCAGTTGAAGGGCACTTGGGGAAATTGCCCGGCCAGGGCCAGCTGGCTGTTGCCGACCTCCACCACCAGTATGCCGCCGGGCTTGAGGTAGTCCACGGCCTCGGCGAGGATGCGCCGCACGATGTCCAGGCCGTCGTCACCGGCGGCCAGCGCCAGGGCGGGCTCGCGGCGGTATTCCTCGGGCAGGGCCGCCATATCCTCGGCGTCCACATAGGGCGGATTGCTGACGATGATATCGTAGCGGCGCCCGGCCAGCGGCGCGAACAGGTCGCCCTGGTAGAGGGCCAGGTGGTCTTCGAGGCCATGCCGTTCTACGTTCCTCTGCGCCACCGCCAGGGCATCCGCCGACAGCTCGGCGGCATCCACCTGCGCCTGCTGGAAGGCCAGCGCGCAGGCGATGGCGATGCAGCCGCTGCCGGTGCACAGGTCCAGCACGTCGTGCACCTGTTCGGGGTCGATCCACGGCGCAAAACCGCTCTCGATCAACTCGGCGATGGGAGAGCGCGGCACCAGCACCCGTTCGTCGACATAGAACGGCAGGCCGGCGAACCAGGCCTCGTGGGTCAGATAGGGGGCCGGCAGGCGCGTGTCGATGCGCCGCCGCAGCAGGGCGACGACCTCGCAGCGTTCCGTCGGCGTGAGGCGAGTCTGGGTCATGTAGGGGGGGATGCTGTGCGGCAGATGCAGGGCATGCAGCACCAGGGCGTAAGCCTCGTCGAGGGCGTTGTCGGTACCGTGGCCGAAACTCAGGCCGGCCTCGTTGAAGCGGCTCGCGCCCCAGCGCACGAAATCCCCCAGGGTGGCAAGTGATTCGATCGGCTCATCGACGGCGGACATGGCTTTTCCTGATACGGCTCAAACGGTCGGCCAGTTTACGCCAAATATCCGCCCAACCCCACCACCACCCGCCAGGCCGGGGCTCATACCTTGAAGCGGCTGACCAGATCGATGAGACGCGTGGAAACCTGGCCGTTACTGGCACCGAAAGTCTCCCGATTGCGAAAAGAACAGCCCCGAGTATTCCGCCGGGCAGAACGCCCGGCGGGGAAGGAATGGCCGGCGACCGCCGACAGAGGAAATCAGTCCAGCTGCAACTCTATGATGCCGTTGATCGACACCTGCAAGGTCTGCACACCGGCCTCGAAACGGGGGGCGGTACGTGCCTCGGCCATCGCCGACATCTCGATACGCCCCAGCGGCCGTACCGGCCCGCCAAGACTATCAATGTTCATGTCCACCAGACGATAGCGGCTGCGCCCCATCTGTTTGGCCACCAGTGCCGCACGCTGCTGAAAACGGCCAATGGCCTCGGTAATCAGTCCCTCCTCCGCTACATTGCGGCGCTGTTGCGAGATCCGGTAACCCACCTGCTCCAGCGTCAGGCGCTCCTGCAGCTTGCCGATCAGCTGGCTCAGGACGGCGATGTCCCCGCTTTCCAGGCGCAGGCTCTGCCGTACCCGCCAGCCCGACAGGCGCTGCTGCCGGTAGACGGGGCTGGTCTGGTAACCCAGGGTCTGCACGGTGACCGTGCTCAGTCCCTTTGCCTTCTCGATGGCCCAGCGAATATCGCCATTCACCGCCTCCGAAAGCAGGGCCGGGTTGTTGCCCTCGCGGTGCACCGCCAGCGTCGCCACCAGGATATCGTTCTCGATCTCGCTCGAGGCAGTAACCTGCAGGCTGACACGGTCATAGTGCGTCGCCTCCTCCGCGGCGATGGCTGGCTGCGATGACAGCAGGCTGACGGCGAACAACAGTGACAACAGGTACGGCAGACAGATTCGCAACATAACTTCCTCCCGGCATCGATCGACATCCCGGCCAGCGGCAGCACATGGACCGCCAGCATTCACTTGCGGCATCATGCTACCCACCTGCCCATTGCCGCAACAAGGAAAAAACAAATGGAGAAACACCCCCTGCTGCTCAAGGCCACCGACATCGCCGCCATGCCCGGCGACAAGCGCGTGCATTTCCTCAACCCCAATGCCGTGCGCCTCAACAAGTCCCTCGGCGACGCCGTGGGGCTGAGCCAGATCGGCGTCCATATCATCGCCGTGCAACCCGGCCACGACAGCACGGAAACCCACAAGCACTATTACGAGGAAGAATGCGTCTACGTGCTGTCGGGAAAAGGCACCGCCATCATCGACGGCGAGCGTTTCGAGATCGGCCCCGGTGACTTCCTCGGCCTGCCGGCCGGCCGCGCGGCGCACAACATCATCAACGGCGGTGACGAGGTACTGGTGTGCCTGGTAATGGGCCAGCGCCTGGAGCAGGACGTGGCCGACTACCCGGACAAGGGCAAGCGCATCTACCGCTTCGGCAGGCAGTGGGATCTGGTGGACCTGGCCGACATCAGCGAGCCGAAACGCATCTTTCTGCCACCGGACGAGAAATAAGCCTGGCTCTCTGAGGTACTACCCCACCATCTCCGCCGCCTCGTCCACGTCCACGGACACCAGGCGCGATACGCCCGGTTCGTGCATGGTGACACCGTTGAGCTGGTGGGCCAGCTCCATGGTGATCTTGTTGTGGGTGATGAAGATGAACTGCACATGCTCGGACATCTCCTTCACCATGGCGCAGAAACGGCCCACGTTGGCGTCGTCCAGCGGCGCGTCCACCTCGTCGAGCATGCAGAAGGGGGCGGGGTTGAGCTGGAAGATGGCGAACACCAGGGCCACCGCGGTAAGGGCCTTCT
>DRQN01000158.1 GCA_011371455.1 Gammaproteobacteria bacterium | reverse complement strand
GAACAGCTCGTAGAAGACGCCCATGCGGTAGAACAGCAGGGTGTCGGGGAAGTCCGCCTTGAGTCGCAGGTACTGCTGCATCATGGGCGTGTGCGGTTGATTTTTCTGCTTTGCTGCGCCGGCCATAGGTTTTCACGAGTCCGTAGCGGTCATTGCCCTCGCCCGGGCGGCATGACATTGCGGGAGTTTTCAGGGGCTTCCGGGACGGTGTGTTGCTCCTCCCCGGGAGAGCGGGGCGCCATTATACCCGGCAAAATCGGCGTGCGCCCTTCTGCCCGCTGCGCAATGACGCTATCTTTGCAGCATGGGCTATGTGCTCGCCATCGATCCAGCCGCGCCCGGCTGCCCGATGGCCGCGGCCGGCGCTTTGCCGGGCTGCTGTGGCAACACCCGGAGGACACCGATGACGACTGATCCCGTGCCGCTGCTGGTCGGCCATCGCGGCGACATGGCGCAGTACCCGGAAAACAGCTGGCCGGCCCTGTGCGCGGCCGTCGAGGCCGGAGCCTGCTGGCTGGAGTTCGATGTGCAGATGTGCGCCGATGGCCGCTTCGTGTTGTTGCACGATGCCGACTTCCGGCGTACGGCGAATGATCCGCGCAGCGTTTTTGAACTCGATGCGGAGGCCTGCCAGCGTATTAGCGTGCATGAGCCCGCGCGCTTCGGCGAACGTTTCTTTCCGGCGCCAACGCCCTGGCTGGATGAGGTACTGGCGTGGTTGTCCAGTTACCCCGAGGTGCGTGCCATGGTGGAGATAAAGCGTGAAAGCCTGCAACACTTCGGCCGGGATGTGGTGGTGGAGGCGCTGCTCGGTGTTATGTCTTCGCGCTGCGAGCGTTGCGTGCTGATTTCCTTCGATGCCGAGGCCTTGCGGCTTGCGCGCAAACGAGTTGGTTTGGCACTGGGCTGGGTCTTGTTTGAATTCGATGCCGAGCAGCGGCGACGCGCCGAACGGTTGCAGCCACACTTCCTGATCTGCAACCACGAAAAGATCCCGCACAACGAAGCCCCCTGGCCCGGCAACTGGCAGTGGATGCTCTACGACATCCGCGACCCGGCGCAGGCGCTGGCGTGGGCGCGGCGGGGTGTCGGGTTGATCGAAAGCGGCGACATCTGCCGGCTGCTGAAGCACCCCCGGCTTGCCGTGAGGGCCTGTCGCCATGGATACTGACATCCTCGTCGTCGGCGCCGGCATCCACGGTGCGGCGGTGGCCCATGCCGCGGCGCGGCGGGGTTACCGCGTGCGCGTCATCGAGCAGTTCGGCCGCCCGGCAGAGGGCACCTCGGGCCGTTCCTCCAAACTCATCCACGGCGGTCTGCGTTATCTCGAAACGGGCCAGATCCGGCTGGTGCGCGAATGCCTGCGCGAGCAACGCACGCTGCTGCGCGAACGGCCCGCGCTGGTGAAATTGGTACCGTTCTACCTGCCGGTGTACCGCCGCACCTCCCGCCCGGCATGGAAGATCGCCGTTGGCCTGTGGCTGTACCGGCTGCTCGGCGGGCATCGCTTTCGCCGCCTTCCCGCCGGTGAATGGCAGGCGCTGGATGGCCTGGACAGCCGCGATCTGCGCGCCGTGTTCCGTTATTTCGACGCGCAGACCGACGACCGCGCGCTGACCGCGGCGGTGCTCGCCGATGCGCAGGCGCTGGGCACCGGGGTGGCCTTCGGTACCCGCCTCGAAGGGATAGCCTGTGAGGCGACCCGTTGCGTGGTGCATTGCCGTGGCCCGGCGGGGGTGGAAGCGGTTACCGCCGCCTGCGTGGTCAATGCCGCCGGTCCCTGGGTCAATCGTGTGTTGGCGCGCGCCACGCCGCGGCCGGCGATGCTGGCTATCGAACTGGTGCAGGGCACGCACATCGTCGTGGCGGGGGAATTGAGGCGGGGCATCTATTATCTGGAGGCCCCGCAGGACCGGCGCGCGGTGTTCGCCATGCCCTGGAAGGGACGCACCCTGATCGGCACCACAGAGACCCCTTACCGGGACGATCCGGCCGATGTGCATCCGCTGGCGGCGGAGCAGGCCTATCTGCTGGCCGTGTACAACCACTATTTCCAGCGTGGACTCGAACTGACGGATATCGAGGATTCCTTTGCCGGCCTGCGCGTGCTGCCGGCGGGCGAGGGAAGCGCCTTTACCCGGCCGCGCGAAACCATTCTGCACCGTGACCCCGCAGCGCCCCGGCTGCTCAGTATCTATGGGGGCAAGCTGACCTCGCACGCGCATACCGCGCGGCAGGTGATGAAGAGGCTGGCGCCGTTGCTGCCGGGCGGGTGAGCCGCTGGCGTGCCTCAGACCTCGATGGGTGTATCGGGACTGTTGCCCCAGTCCGACCATGAGCCGGGGTAACCCTTGATGTCGGGATAGCCGAGCACCTTCAGCACGTAGTAGGTCAGCGCCGAGCGGTGGTGGGTCTGGCAGTAGGTGATGACGGTCTTGTCGGCGGTGATGCCCTTGCCTTCGAGCAGGGCGCGCAGGTCCATCTCCGGCTTCAGGCGCATGTTGCGCGACGGGTCCATGACCTCCACCCAGTCGATGTTGACGGCGCCGGGGATGTGACCGCCGCGTTCGGCGAACCGCTTTTCGCCCGCGTATTCCTGCGGCGAGCGGGAGTCCCACAGTACCACGCCGGGGTCGTTGAGGTGGCTGAGGATATAGTCACGGCTGGCCAGCGGGGCGTCCGTGATGTTGACCGGGTATTCACTCTGTGCCGGGTGGTGGGCGCCGACTTCCAGCGAATGGTCTTCCTTGCTCCAGCTGAACAGGCCGCCGTTGAGCAGTGCGCCCTTTTTGTGGCCGACGCAGTCCAGTGTCCACAAAAAGCGCGCCGCGCGGCCGCCGCCTTCGTCATCATAGGCGACCACCTGGGTGTCCGGTGTGAGGCCGATGCTGGAAAAGAGATTACCGAGGCTGGTGGCGTCGGGCAGCAGGCCCATGCGGGGTTTGTCCAGGCGCACGAGTTGCGAGTAGTCGAGGTGCACGGCGCCGGGGATGTGGCCCCTGGCGAAATTGTCCGGCTTGCACAGGTCGACTACCAGCAGGTTCTCGCGGCCGAGCTGTTGTTCCAGTTGTTCGGGTTCGATGAGAAGGGGCAGGGTTTTCATGGGTTGTCTTCTTTGATGGATGGTTGCACTTATTCGGAGTCGACGGTTTCGCCGGGTTGTGCAAGTTTGCTGCCGGGGGTGATGCCGGAGAGGCGCATCTGCAGGCGCATGTTGCTCATGGAGTCGGCGTAGGCGAGGGCGGTTTCCTCGCTGATGCGGCCTTCGGCGTAGAGTTCGTACAGCGACTGGTCCATGGTGCGCATGCCGGACTGGGTGTCCTTTTCCATTACGTCCACCAGCGAGACGAAGTCGCCGCGGCGGATCAGGTCGCGTACACGCGAGGTGGTGACCAGCAGTTCCACGGCCACGGTGCGGCCGCCATCGACGGTCGGCACCAGCACCTGCGAGACCACCGCCTTGATGTTCTGCGCCAGGGTGATGTAGAGCAGGTCGCGCTTTTCCTGCGGAAACATGTTGACGATACGCTCGAACACCTGGCTGGCGTTGTTGGCGTGCAGGGTGGCCAGGCACAGGTGGCCGGTGTCGGAGAATTCCAGCACGTCTTCCATGATTTCGTGCTCGCGGATCTCGCCGATCATCAGCATGTCCGGCGATTGGCGCAGGGCGTTGATCAGGGCCTTGTGATAGGACGTGGTGTCGACGCCGATCTCGCGCTGGTTCACTACCGATTGCTTGTGCTGCAGGATGTATTCGATGGGGTCCTCGACGGTGATGATGTGGCTGATGGTGTTGCGGTTGCGGTGGTCGATCATCGCCGCCAGGGTGGTGGACTTGCCGGCGCCGGAGGGGCCGACGACGAGGATCAGGCCGCGCTTGAGCATCACCAGATCCTGCAGCATCT
>DRQN01000157.1 GCA_011371455.1 Gammaproteobacteria bacterium | reverse complement strand
GGGTGGCGTCGGTATAGGTGGCGGTGAGGAACCAGGGGTTGCGCAGCGCCCAGCCGTTGGCGATGCCGGCGTCGTACTGGGCGGCGAATTCCAGGCCGTAGCTGCGCACCTTGCCGAAGTTCTCGGTGTCGCCGGTGCCGGTGCCGCCGATGTTGTCGATCACGATCAGGTCGTCGAAGTCGGTGTAAAAGGCCACCGTCTCCACCGCCAGGGCCCGATTGGCGTTGGTGTAGCGCGCGCCCAGCTCATAGGCCAGGCTGGTCTCTTCCTTGATGCCGCCGACGGCGCTCTTCGGGCTGGGCGGGGAGAAGCCACGGTTGATGCTGGCAAAGCCTGTCCAGGCTTCGTTGAACTTATAGGTGGCACCGAAGCTGGCGGCCCACAGGTTCATGGTGTTGTCGCCGGACTTGGCCGGGCTGTTATAGTCCTCGAAGGTCTGCTTCAGTTGCTCGAAGCGCATCCCCGGTGTGAAGCCCCAGGCGCCGGCCTGGATGGCGTCCTGCAGGAACACGGCCACGGCATCGGTCTTTTGCAGGCGGTTGCCGGCGCCGCCGGGGGTACCCGGGGTCATGGCGTCGATGGTGCCATTGGCCAGTTGGCTGTAGTCGTCGTCCCACTGGAAGCGGCGCACCTGGTCCTGGTTGAAGCGGATGCCGGCCGATACCTCGTGCTCCACCGAGCCGGTGCCGAAGCGGTAATAGCTCACCACGTCGATACCCTGGGTCTCGTAGTCGCGGTTGTTGGCGCGCACGCGCAGGGTACAGGCCAGGTCACCGCGCAGGCAGTCCAGACCCTCGCCACTCTGCGCCCCGGCCAGGGCCGCAGAGAGCTTGATGGTGTTGCCGTTGACGTTGCGCAGGTCCTTCAGTTTGTACCAGTTGCGCGAGAAGGTATTGCGGTACAGGGTGGCGATGACATCCGTATCATCCGTGGGCGCCACCGCGTAGCGCAGGTAATTGCGCCTTTGCGTGCTCTGGATATTGTCGAAACGGCTGGCCGAGTAGCGGCGGAAGGGGTCGGCAGCAAAATCGGCCTCGCTCAGCCCCAGATAGGTCTCGTTGGCGTCCAGCTCGGAGCTGCCGTATTTGAATTCGAGGCGCTGATAGATGGCGGTATCCGGCTCCCAGGCCAGCTTGACCATAGGTTCCGCCTTGGTGAAGCCGGTGTCGTCACCGCTGCGAAAGTCCGGCGTCTCGTCGATGGTCTTGTAGCCATCGTTCTTGCGGAAATAGCCCTCCAGCAGAAATCCCACCTGCCCCGCGCCGGTGTCGAGGGTATTACCCACATAGGCGTGGGTACGCTGATCGCCATAGCTGCCGTAGGAGGTCTTCACATAGGCGGTCTGCTGCAGGGGGATGGGCGTGGAGAGATAGTTGATGACACCACCGGTCGTCTGCGGGCCGTACTTGACCTGACTGGAGCCCTTGAGGACCTCCAGCCCGCTCATGCGGCCCATGGTAGGCGTATAGTAAGCAGCTGGGGCTGAATAGGGTGCCGGCGCAGTCAACACGCCGTCTTCCATTACCGTCACCTTGGCGCTGCGGCTGGTGTCCGCTCCACGCAGGCTGATGCTGGAAAATAAACCAAAGCCTTCTTCCGGGCGCACATACACACCCGGCACCTTGCGCAGCACCTGGTTAATGTCGTCGTAGTTTTGCTCGCGGATGTCCTCGGCGCTCACCACGTGGGCCGAGCCGGGCATCTCATCGATGTTGGCCGGATTGCCGATCACCATGACCTTGTCCAGCACCTTGGCGGCGGCTTCGTCCTCCTTGGTTTCCTCGTCTGCGGCGCCAGCCGGCAGGGCCATGCTCAGGCTCGCAGCGGCGATGGCGCTGCGGAGCAGATAGCGTTGATTATTCACTTGGTACGTCTCCCAAACATATTCGTCATGTCGTCACTGCGGGCGCAGGACGGGTTCATGGCTGGCTACTATCCGGCCCCTTCCGTATCTGCACGGCGGCCGGCTGGCTGGCTGTGTCGCATTATGACGGCCCGGAAACAAAAAGTAAATACGAATCATTATCATTGGCATTGACAGAAAGATGAGAATGACTATCATTGAGCAATAACGACCCAGGCAGCGTAGGCGCGCACCGCCGCTGGACGCAGAGGAATCGATACCATGAACCACAAAGACCGCCCCGCCGCCGCCAAGGCCGGCATCGGGGACAATCGCTACGACAGCCGGCAACTGTTTGGCAATCGGCAGGAAATCTGCATCGAGCACGCCGGCCAGGCCTATCGCCTGCGCATCACCCGGCAGGGAAAACTGATTCTGACCAAGTAGCGGACCGCTCTTTTGAGGCGCCCGCCTCATCGATCGCCAGCCCCCCATGCCTCCCGGCAAAGGTAGCCAGCCACACTGGACTGACAACCGACGACCGAGGAGGTTTTTTCATGTCTATACAAGACACACGCCCCCGCCCAACGGGCCGGGGAGAAAGAACAGAGATTGCCGGGCACGAACGCGTCCGGCTGGAAATCAGCGCCGAGCACCTGTGCCATCTGCTGGCGTCACGGCAACTCTGCGCCGCCGACTTTCGCTGCCTGGACGGCGAATCCCGGTCCTGCGTGCGAGCGCTGTGCCAGAAAAACTGCAGCCGCTATCTCGCCGGGTGGCAGCTGGAATCATCCGGCAGGCCCCGGCGACCTTTAGCGCCGGCAAGGCCTGAAGCCAACTGGAGGGCCGCCTCATGAACAGGTGCAACAAGCCGGACCACAAGACGGCAAAGGTGGAAAAGACGGGGCGTAAACCCTGCGTCGCTCGTTGTGAGCGTTGCCGGAAGGTTTCGGACGGTGTATATCTAACGCCGTTTTTTCTGCGCAAGCAGGCGGGCAAGCAGGCGGAAGGAGAAGGCAAGTAACGCTACGGCAGGTAAACCCCGCGCCGGCATTACCAGGAAGGCAGCGCCGCGCGGGAATCTTACATCTGCGACTGCAGGTAGTTCTGCAGCCCGATGCTGTCGATCAGGCCCAGCTGTTTCTCCAGCCAGTAGGCGTGATCTTCCTCGGTGTCGCGGAGCATGTCTTCCAGCAGCGCCCGGGTCTGATAGTCGCGGCATTTCTCGCACAGGGCGATGGCCGACTTGAGCGCCGCCACCACCGCATACTCCAGTTCGAGATCGTTGGCGAGCATCTGTGGCACGTCCTTGCCGATGTTCAGCCCGCTGCGCGTGGCCAGGTCCGGCGTGCCGCCGAGGAACAGGATGCGCTCGATGAGGCGGGAGGCGTGGCCGGTCTCATCCTCCATTTCGTGGGCGATGCGCGCATGCAGCTTGGACAGCCCCCAGTCCTCATACATGCGCGAATGGATGAAATACTGGTCCATGGCCGCCAGCTCGCCGGCCAGCAACGCGTTCAGGACATCGATAACCTTCTGTTCACCCTTCACGGGGATCTCCTCTCGCGTGATGTGCTGATGCGCTAAAGTTGTGATTGCTGATAATTTTCCGCGCCGAGTTCACTCATCAGATGCTGCTGGGTCTCCAGCCAGTCGATGATCTCCTCCCGCTTTGCCAGCAGCCCCTGCAGCAGGTCGCGGCTGACGAAATCCGCTTGCGCCTCACAGACCGCGATGGCCTCCAGCAGTAGTTCCCGCTGTTGCAGGTTCATGGCCAGATCGCACTGCAGCATCTCGCCGACGTGCTCGCCGATGGACAGCTTGCCCAGATCCTGCAGGTTGGGCAGGCCGTCGAGGAACAGGATGCGTTCGACGAGTTCGTCGGCCTGTTTCATGTCGATGATGGAATGCTTGTAGACCCGCTCGTTGAGGCGCCCCAGCCCCTGGTGCTTGTAGATGCGTGCGTGCAGAAAGTGCTGATTGATGGCCGTCAGCATGTTCTTCAGGGCCCGGTTCAGATACTCGATGACCTTGGCATCACCCTTCATGGAAAGATCCTTTGTTCACGGTGCAGCGACTGCACGAATTGGACGCCCCGTAGTCTGCGACAGGCCGATGAAAAACACCAGCGGCGAGGCGCCCCGCCAACAATCTTATTGACAATCATTCGCATTTAGATTTAGGGTATGGGTAAGGCAAGTTTGGGAAGACAGACCGGAGGAGGTCGACCATGTACATCTGCATCTGCAAGGCAGTGACCGACAGTGACATCCGCGGCGCCGTGGAAGAAGGCACCACCAGCATGCGCGGCCTGCGCGACCGCCTGGGCTGCTCCGGCCAGTGTGGAAAGTGCGCCCGCCAGGTGCGCCAGCTGCGCGACCAGGCGCTGAGCGAAACCGGCTGCGGACGGGGATAACGCCTCCGCTCGGTGGCGCGCAGATCCCTCAGGCCTCAGCTCGTGGCGCGCTTCATGTAGCGATGCTCCAGCACCGGAAAATTGCGCCGCGTGGATGCCAGATTGCCCATGTCCAGCTCGGCCAGCACGAAGCCGGAACCACTGGGCAGCCGGTCCAGCACCCGTCCCCAGGGATCGACGATCATGCTGTCGCCATGAGTCTCCCGCCCATTGACGTGATACCCCCCCTGCGCGGCGGCGATCACGTAACTGAGATTCTCGATCGCCCGCGCCCGCACCAGGGTCTCCCAGTGGGCCTTGCCGGTAATGGCGGTGAAGGCCGAGGGGATGGCGATGATGTCGACGCCCTGGGCCTGCATGCGGCGAAACAGCTCCGGAAAACGCAGGTCGTAGCAGATGGCCAGGCCCAAGCGGCCAAAGGGCGTATCGACCACCACCACCTGATCACCCTCTTCAATGGTCTCCGACTCCACATAGCGCTCGCCGTTGTCCGGCAGTTCGACGTCGAACAGGTGAATCTTGTCATAGCGGGCGACACGCTTGCCCTGGTCATCGATCAACAGGCAGGCGCTGCGCACCTTGTCGGCATCGTGCGCCGCCAGCGGCACCGTGCCACCCACCAGCCACACGCCGTGCCTGGCGGCCTGCTCGCTGAGGAAATCCTGGATCGGCCCCTGGCCGTCGGCCTCGCGGATCTTGACCTTGTCGAACTCCGACAGCCCCATGATGGCGAAGTTTTCCGGTAGCACCACCAGTTCGGCGCCGGCATCCGCGGCCATGGTAATCAAACGCGCGGCCTCGATGAGGTTTGCATTGACGTTGGGCCCGGAAGCCATCTGGATTGCCGCCACTTTACGCATAGAATGTCCTGTTCGTTGTTATGCCGCCGTGCCGGCGGGTGGAGTGATCAATGGCCTGTTATTCGAAGGGCAAGCATAACACCCTGGAAAGACAGTAAAAAAGCAGGTCCTGTCAGTATCCGGCAGCGTCCCCGGGGCATCATCGCTATTTCAGCTCGACCACCTTCGGCGCCGCCCACGGGCCGGTGATGCTGTACTTGGTCTGCGTGGCCTTGTTGATCTGGGGTTCCATGATCTTTTGCACGAAAAGGATCGCCGCGCCGATCTGCGGCGTCAGCGCCAATGCACCTATCAGCGGCAGGGTTTCAGAAACCTTTGGCGTCACCGTCACCAACTGGTCGTAGTCCTTGGCCACCAGGCCCGTGCGGCCGGTGATGTCCACGCGCGCCGCCGGCCCCACCATGTAGAGATTGCTGGTGTAGGCGTCGCCGTCCTCGATGAGGAAGTCACCATGGATGCGGTCGAAGCGGAAACCCTCGCGGAACACGTCGGCGAAGTCCAGCAACAGGCGCCGCGGCAGGGTCTGCAGGCTCAACAGGCCAAACAGGCGGCCGGCGCCCGGGTCCACTTCCAGCAGCTGGCCGTTGCGCAGGTCCATGCTGACCCGGCCCCGCACCAGCTCCAGGTTGTCGTCCAGCGCCGCCGGCGAACCCGGCCATTGCAGCGACAGCTTGGCCGTGCCCCGGCCGCTGCGAATGCTGCCCACATAGCCGAAGACCCTCAGACTCTCTTCGAGATCCTTGCTCTCCACCTCGATGTCGAACTTCGAATACGGCTTCCCGCCCTGCACGAACCAGCCGCCACCGGCGGTCAGGCGCGTCTTCTTTGGCGCCAGCAACAGCTGTTTGATCTTCAGGCCATTGTGCACCGGCAGCGTCTCCAGCTGCAGGCTGCCGTAGCGGCGCTGCTTGTAGCGCAGATCGCTGATGTGCACCTTGAGCGGCGGCAGCTGGCGGGGATCCACCGAGGCTCGGGGGCCGGCCGAGAAATGCAGCGAATCGAGACGGCAATAATCCAGTTCGGCCACCAGCGGCCGGTGCACGTCGCCGCGAGGGATGCGCAGCAAGCCCTTCAATTCCTGGCTCTCCACCTGCGCCTGCCAGTACCACTCTTCCGGCATCACCTTCAGTGTCAGGTTGTGCAGCGTCTGTCCAAACACCTCGGCCTCGCGCACGGCCAGGTCCGTGGACAGCAGCCAGGCGGCGCTGTTCTCGTCGCCACCGCCGAGAATGCTGCTCCAGTCGTCGAGGGAAAAGGTGTCCAGCCAACCTACCAGGCGCAGCCCCGGCTGCTCGGGCAGCACCGCCATATTGCTGTTGAAGCGCAGTTCGCCGCGACCCAGCCCCATGGGCCCACCCTCGCCAAACTCGAAGATGCCGGACAGAAAGCCGCCATAGGCGAGATGCAGCAACGGCTCCTTGTCCGGCGGAAAATTCACCTGCAGCAGCAACGGCAGCGGGTCGTCGGCCGCCTTGTCCAGGGGCGGCGGCAGGCGTGACGCCACCCCCAGCAGGGAGCTCTCGACCCGCAGCACGGTGGCCGACGGCGTCGTTGAATGGCCACCCATAGGCACGTCCAGGCTCACGTCCCATTCACTGCCGCCGCTGAGGAGATCGGCCACCTGTGGCAGATGGCGGCGGCTGAGATCGGCGGCATCGAAGCGGCCTGTGGCGTGCAGGCGGGTATGGCCGCCGGGGGTGGGAAAGATGCTCAGATCCACCGGCTGACCCAGCAGATCGGCCGTCATCCCCTCGGCCTGCAGTCCGTCACTGGAAAAACGCAGCGTGCCCCGGGTATGGCTCAGCACCTCGCCCAGCGGCGGGACAAAGAGGGCGTTGTCATCCATTTTCACCGTACCGCCGACCCGGCTATCCGCCATGTTCTGGATCGGCAGGGCCATGTCCAGGCTCAGCAGGCTGTCGCCTTCCGCGCGCAGGATGTCCAGATACTGGCCAAACTTGCGCTGCAACGGCGGGCTCTGCATCAGGTAGTCCAGCTTCTCCTGGGTCGGGCCCTCGATATCGCCACGCACCGTGACCACCACCGGATCGGCCCGCATATCCTCGATGGCCACCTTGGCCCGGCGGATATTGGAGTGAAAGATCCTGCCGCGCTCGGCATCGATGGCCATGGCGTGCCCGCGGAACAGCACCTCGGCGCCGATATCGGCGATCGGCGGCCAGCCCTCGGCGTAGTCCAGCAGCGCATCCTGGACCTGGAAGCGCACCTCGAAACGGCCATTGCCGGTCTCATAGGGGAAGTCCGCCAGGCGGCCGTGCAGAACCACCCCGCCACTGCTGACATGGCCGTCCTTGATGGCATGATCCAGCCACGCCACCGTATCCTGATCCATAATGCCAGCAGGCAGATAACGCGATACCCGGCTACCGTCGGCATCGGAAAAATTCCCCACCAGGGAGATGAAGGGTGAGGGATTGCGCGGCGTTTTTTGCAGGTCGAGGGTGGTGCGGGTGCGGATGTCCTGATTGCCGGCACGCAGGTTTCGCGCCATCAACTGCCAGCCTTCGGCATCGCTGCGCCAGGCAATCTGGCCGCTGAGGTAGTCCAGGGGCAGCGGATTGCGAAACAGCGACGGCAAATCCACCACCAGCGCCGCGCGTTCGATCTTTACCTGCCCGGCATGCCCCTGCAGCCACAGCTGCCCCGTGGCGCCCTGAACCGCCGGCACATCATGCCAGGTCTGGCTGCCGAGGCCTTCAAAACGGGCATAGCCGCGCAGGCGGGGGGCATCGCCACTCTGCCACTGCGCCCGCAGATCGTAGACCTCGCCATGGGGGCTCATCACCCGCAATGCCTGCAACAATTTCTGCGCGGGCTGCCGCTCATCTTCGGCCACCGGCAACAGCGGATCGAGCAGTGGCAACAAGCCATTCAATCGCTCAAGACGCAGAAAACTGACCGCCAGGTCCAGCTGCGCCGGCGCGGCCTCTGCCGCGCCGTCATCCTTTTCGCCGCGCGCCTGCTGGTAGGACAGCGCCACCCGGCTCGACAGGCCAGGCTCCGCGCCGCTGCCAAAGACCATGTTGTCGCCATCGAAGCGCCAGCCCTCCGCCAGCCGCTGCCAGCGAACCTGTCCGGCCAGGTGGTCCACGAATTGCCGCACCCGTGCGCGCCCCTGACCGCTGCTGAGCATGATCGACTTCAGGTCGGCACTACCCTGCACCTTCTGTATATCGCCATTGCGCCAGTCCATCCATAACCGGAAATCGGCATCCTCGATGGCCGCCCCTATGCCCGAGACCTGCAAGCCGGGCAGCAGTTCAGCCACGTTGATCGCCTTGCCCTCGACATAGACGCGCGTCTTGCGGTCTTTCTCGGGCTGCAGCGGATCACCCTGCATCTCCAGCGCCAGACTCAGTGACTCGCCGATGTCTTCCGGCAATGACAGCGACACGTCGAGCCAGTGCCTGCGCCCCTCGTTGCGCAGCAGGATATTCACGTCCGCCAGATCCAGGCGCGGGGCATTGGCCAGGCGTCGATCGATCCAGGTAAGCCGGCTGTCCTCGATGCGCAGTTCGCCCTGGGAAAACAACCAGCTCGCCAGCGCATCCAGGTCCTGGCCATTGCCCTTGGCCGCCAGGCCCTGCAGGGCAATATGGCCATCGGCGAACTTGGTCAGCGTCAGGTCGAGGCCGACCAGGGTGATGCCACTGAATACCACATCACGCAGAGCAAGGGACGCCAGCCAGTCCAGGCCAAGACGGATCTTCTGCAGTTGCAATACCGCCGTCTTGCCATCGGGGTCCAGCAGAGTGACGTCCTTCAATACCAGCGTCGGCTCCAGGCCCTGCCACTCGGCATCCAGCGCATCGATGTGCACGGGCTGGCCGATATAGCGAGACAGCTCACTCTGGATCTCGTCATGATAATCCACCGCATGCGGCAGCAGCAGGCGCATGCCGCTGAACAGCACCGCCAGCAGCACCACCACGGTGGCGATGGTGTACCAGGCGGTCACCCAGGTATAACGAAGAATGGACAGAAAAACCTTCACGCTATGGCGACAGACGACAGGCGGCCTTACAGCAACACCACATCGAACTGCTCCTGGGTATACAGCGTCTCGACCTGGAAACGGATCGGCTTGCCGATGAACTCCTCCAGCTCGGCGACGCTGGTGGATTCCTCGTCCAGCATGATATCCACTACTTCCTGCGAGGCGAGAACCAGAAACTGCTGGGCATCGAACTGGCGCGCCTCGCGCAGCAGCTCGCGGAAGATCTCGTAGCACACGGTCTCCGCGGTACGCACCGAGCCGCGCCCCTGGCAGGTGGGGCAGGGCTCGCACAGCACGTGCTCCAGGCTCTCGCGGGTGCGCTTGCGGGTCATCTCCACCAGCCCCAGGCCGGACACCTCGCAGATGTGGCTCTTGGCGCGGTCGCGCTCCAGGCTGCGTTCCAGGGCGCGCATCACCTGCGCGCGGTGTTCCGGCTCAGACATGTCGATGAAATCGAGGATGATGATGCCGCCCAGGTTGCGCAGGCGCAGCTGGCGGGCGATGGCCTGGGTGGCCTCGAGGTTGGTCTTGAAGATGGTTTCTTCCAGGTTGCGATGACCGACGAAGGCGCCGGTGTTGACGTCGATGGTGGTCATCGCCTCGGTCTGGTCGATGATCAGGTAGCCGCCGGACTTGAGCTGCACCTTGCGCCCCAGGGCCTTCTGGATCTCGTCCTCGATGTTGTAGAGGTCGAAGATGGGCCGCTCGCCCGGATAATACTCGATGCGCGGCGCCAGCTCGGGGATGAACTTGGAGGCGAACTTGAGTACCTTCTCGTAGTTCTCGCGCGAGTCGATGCGCACCTTCTCCACCTCCGCGCCCACCTGGTCGCGCATGGTGCGCATCAGCAGGCGCAGGTCCTCGTGCACCAGCGAGCCCGCCGGCGCCGTGGCGGCGCGTTCCTGGATCTCCGCCCACATCTTGTGCAGGAATTCCATGTCGGAGCGCAGCTCGGCCTCGCTCATGCGCTCGGCCACGGTGCGCACGATGTAGCCGCCCTGGCCGATTTCCCCGGCCAGGGCGGTAATAATTTCACGCAGGTGCTGGCGCTCATCCTCGCCCTCGATCTTCTGCGACACGCCGATATGTTCCTGCCCCGGCATGAACACCAGGAAGCGCGCGGCGATGGACAGGTGGGTGGTGAGCCGCGCGCCCTTGCTACCGAGCGGATCCTTGACCACCTGCACCAGGATGTCCTGGCCCTGGCGCACCAGGTTGAGGATATTGTCTTCCTTTTTTTCGCCGCCGTTGCCCTGAAAGATGTCGGAAGCGTGCAAGAAAGCCGTGCGCTCCAGGCCGATATCGACGAAGGCCGCCTGCATGCCGGGCAGCACGCGCTGGATCTTGCCCTTGTAGATATTGCCCACCAGGCCGAGGCGGCTGGCACGCTCGATGAACACCTCCTGCAGCACGCCGTTTTCCACCATCGCCACGCGGGTCTCGCGCGGGGTGACGTTGATCAGAATCTCTTCACTCATGGTTTGTTTCTGCATCCTTGATTGGGGCGGTGCCGGGGGCTTTCTATTTCACCACAGAGGCACGGAGTGCACAGAGAAAACATTTTGATTTCTCGCAAAGGCGCAGGGCGCGCAAAGATAGGAATGAATTCATGCCGTTACTTTGCGCACGCTGCGCCTCTGCGAGAGACCCATTCCTTATTCTCTGTATTCTCCGTGCCTCTGTGGTGAATCATCCGGTTTTCGACACGGGCAGCAGTTGGATGCCACAGCCCCGCAACAGTTCGGCGGTCTCGAACAGCGGCAGGCCCATGACGCCGGAATAACTGCCCTCCAGGCGTTCGACGAAGATGGCGCCAAGGCCCTGGATGGCATAGGCCCCGGCCTTGTCGGCGGGCTCGCCGCTGGCCCAATAGGCCTCGCGCTCTCGCTCGTCGAGGGGACGGAACCACACCCGGCTCTCGCTGAGGCGCACGGATGTCCTATATTGCCCTAGTCCTCGCCGGAGTTCTCCCTCATTGGTCACGTCATCGAGCCTCTCCCCAACCAGAGCCACCGCCGACAATACCCGGTGCGCGCGCCCGGACAGCCGCGCCAGCATGGCCAGCGCCTCGGCACGGCCGGCGGGCTTGCCCAGCAGCGTGTCATCCACCACCACCGCGGTATCGGCCCCCAGCACCGGGCGCCTCAGGGCACCGGACGCCAGACTCCGCCGGCCCGCCAGGGCCTTCTCCAGCGCCAGCCGCTGCACGAAGGCCTCCGGGGACTCGCCGGGGGCATGCTCCTCCGGCACATCTTGCGCCACCACCTTGAAGCGCACGCCGAGCTGGTCCAGCAGTTCACGCCGGCGCGGCGAGGACGAGGCAAGATAGATGCAGGGAGGATTCACCACGGGCGCTCAGCGGTGATAGGGGTGGCCATTGAGGATGCTCCAGGCACGGTACAGTTGTTCGGCGACGACGATGCGCACCAGCGGGTGCGGCAGGGTCAGCGGCGACAGCGACCAGCACTGCTCGGCGCGCGCCAGGCATTCCGCCGCCAGGCCCTCAGGGCCGCCTACCAGCAGGGCGATATCGCGCCCCCCGTGCCGCCAGCCGTCGAGCTGCTGCGACAACTGCCCGGTGCTCCAGCTCCGACCCTTCACGTCCAGCGCCACCACCCGCGCGCCCTTGGGGATGGCGGCCAGGGTGCGCTCACCCTCGTCACGGGTGATGCGTGCGATGTCGGCGTTCTTGCCGCGCTTGCCGGCGGCGATCTCCACCAGTTGCAGGGCGCAGTCGGCCGGCAGGCGGCGGGCATATTCCTCGAAGCCCTGCGTCACCCAGGCAGGCATCCTGGTGCCCACGGCGATGAGGTGGATGCGCACGGCCCCGGCTCAGGCCCGGCCGGCTTCGCCGGCGGACTGTTCGTCCGTCTCCCACAGCTTTTCCAGCTGATAGAAATCCCGCACCTCGGGCTGCATCACATGCACCACCACGTCGCCGAGATCGATCAGCGCCCATTCGCCGGCATCCAGGCCCTCCTCGCCGAGGGGCTGCTGACCGGCCTGCTTGGCCTTCAGCACCACGTTGCCAGCCAATGATTTGACATGCCGGTTGGAGGTGCCGGTGGCGATCACCATCACATCGGTGATGCTGGTCTTGTCGCGCACGTCGATGACGTGCAGGTCCACCGCCTTGAGGTCTTCCAGGGCATCCACCACCAGGGTGGCCAGTTCTTCAGTATTCATCTACGTCTCTCTTGATATGGTACAGGCCCTGCAGGCGAATCAGGTTCCACACCTTCTCCGGCAGCAGAAATCGTGGGCTCTCGCCCCTGGCCACCATCGCCCGGATGCGCGTCGCCGAGATATCCAGCGCGGTGACGGTGAATTGCAGGATGTGCCCCGCCGGGGCCGCCGCCAGCGCGTCGCCCGCTTCGACCCGGGCCTCGCGCCACAGCTGCGCCAGGGCCGGATCGAGACTCCCGGCATCCAGCGTCCAGCCGGGACGATGGGTGACCACAAGATGGGTCAGGCCAAGGATCTCCTGCCAGCGGTGCCAGGTATGCAGCTGGCAGAAGGCGTCGGCGCCCAGCACCAGACAGATGGGCTCGTCACCCAGCTCCTCGCGCAGCTCCGCGAGCGTATCGACCATGTACGACACCCCCTCGCGGCGCATCTCGCGGTTGTCCACCTTGAGCCCTTCGGTATCGTCGCCCACCGCCGCGCGCAGCATGGTCAGGCGGGCGCGGGCGTCGGCCACCGGCGGCTCGCGGTGCGGCGGCTGGTAGCAGGGGATCAGGCGCATCTCGCGCAGCCTGAGTCCCTGGTAGACCTCCAGCGCGGCGCGCAGATGACCGAAATGCACCGGGTCGAAGGTGCCGCCGTAGACGCCGATCATCTACTGGCGGATCTGGCCGTCGCCAAGGACGATGAACTTCTGCGAGGTCAGCCCCTCCAGGCCCACCGGGCCGCGCGCGTGGATCTTGTCGGTGGAGATGCCGATCTCGGCGCCGAGGCCGTATTCGAAGCCGTCGGCGAAGCGCGTCGAGGCGTTGACCATCACCGAGCTGGAATCCACCTCGGCGAGGAAGCGCCGCGCCTTGCTGTAGTCCTCGGTGACGATGGACTCGGTGTGCCCGGAGCTGTGCGCGTGCAGGTGCTCGATGGCGCCGTCAAGCCCGTCCACCACGCGGATCGACAGGATGGGGGCGAGGTACTCCTCGTCCCAGTCGGCCTCGGTGGCGGCGTTGATATCGGGCAGGATGGTACGGGTGCGCTCGCAGCCGCGCAGCTCGACGTTTTCCCTGGCGTATTCCGCGGCCAGGCGCGGCAGCACCTCGACGGCCACGGCGCCGTCCACCAGCAGGGTCTCCATGGCGTTGCACACGCCGTAGCGGTGGGTCTTGGCGTTGAAGGCGATGGCCACCGCCTTGTCGAGGTCGGCGCTGCCGTCGATGTAGACGTGGCAGACGCCGTGCAGGTGCTTGATCACCGGCACCCGGGCCTCGCGGGTGATGCGCTCGATCAGGCCCTTGCCGCCGCGCGGCACGATCACGTCGACGTATTCCGGCAGGGTGATCAGCTCGCCCACCGCGGCGCGGTCGGTGGTCTCGATCACCTGCACCGCGTCGCGCGGCAGGCCGGCGGCCTCCAGCCCGTCGTGGATGACGCCGGCGATGGCCTGGTTGGAATGGCGCGCCTCGGAGCCGCCGCGCAGGATGGCGGCGTTGCCCGACTTCAGGCACAGGGCGGCGGCGTCGGCGGTGACGTTGGGCCGCGACTCGTAGATGATGCCGATCACTCCCAGCGGCACGCGCATCCTGCCCACCTGGATGCCGGAGGGACGGTAGTTGAGATCGCTGATCTCGCCCACGGGATCGGGCAGCGCGGCGATCTGGCGCAGGCCCTCGGCCATGCCCTCGATGCGCGCCTCGTTGAGCGCCAGGCGGTCCAGCAGGGCGTCGTCGAGGCCGTCCTTGCGGCCCTGTTCGAGATCCCTGGCGTTCTCGCCGATCAGTTCTGCCCGGGCCGCCTCCAGCGCCGTGGCGATGTGCAGCAAGGCATCGTTCTTGGCCGCCGTCCGCGCCTGCGCCATGGCCCGCGAGGCCACGCGGGCGCGCTGCCCCAGATCCTGCATGTACTGTTTCACGTCCATCTCGTTCGTCCTGTCATCCACGAAGGAAAGCGGGTCTCGCCCGCGTAAAAAAGATTATTTGCCACAGAGGCACGGAGGACACAGAGAAAAGCCTTTTGATTTCTCGCCAAGGCGCAGAGCGCGCAAAGATGAAAATGAATCCTTTTCTTTGCGCGCTCTGCGCCTTGGCGAGAGAAGATTGTTTTCTCCGTGTCCTCTGTGCCTCTGTGGCAGAAAATTACACCGCAACCGGTCGGAACAGCTGCACCCCGGCCATCAGCAGGCACAATTGTAACAATTCGTCCCAGGCATTACCCGGCGCGCCCTTGGCGAGGCGGTCGACGCGCCCGGCGCGGCGCAGCAATTGCTGCCAGCGCACGGCGTTGTGGCGCTGCAGGCCGGCGCGCACCGCCGCCTTGCGCTTGCCCCAGACCCGCGCCATGACCCGATCCAGCGGCGTGCCCGCCTGCATCTGCGCCGCCATCCCGGCGAGGCTGCGGATCTCCCGCGCCAGCACCCACTGCAGGCCCAGCGGCTCCACGCCCTCGGCGCGCAGGCCGTCGAACATGCGCATCAAATGCGGCACGTCGCCCAGCAGGGCGGTATCCACCAGGCCAAAGACGTCGAAGCGGGCGCTGTTGGCCACCGTTTCTTCCACCTGTTCGACGCTCACCGCGCCGCCGTCGCAGAACAGCGCCAGTTTCTCCACCTCCTGCGCCGCCGCCAGCAGGTTGCCCTCCACCCGCTCGGCGAGCAGGGCCGCCACGCCGGGCCCGGGCTGCAGACCGCGCGCGCCCAGGCGCCGCTCGATCCAGCCCGGCATCTGCTGCGCGTCCACCGGCCACACCTGCACCGTGACGCCCGCCTGATCGGCGGCCTTGTACCACTTGGCCTTCTGCGCGTTCTTGTCCAGCTTGCCGCTGATGATCAGCAGCACCGTGTCCTCGGGCGGGCGTTCGAGGTAGGCCAGCAGGGCTTTGCTGCCCTCCGTGCCCGGCTTGCCGTTGGGGATGCGCAGCTCGATGAGCTTCTGCTCGGCGAACAGGGACAGGGCGTTGGCCTCGGCCAGCAGGGCGTTCCAGTCGAAGCCGGCCTCGACGTGCATCACCTGGCGCTCGCCGAAGCCCTGCTCGCGCGCCGCGCGGCGGATGGCATCGCAGGCCTCGCCCTGCTGCAGGGGCTCGTCGCCGCTGACCAGGTAGACCGGCGCCAGCCCCTTGCCCAGCTGCGCGGCAAGCTGTTCGGCGCGGACGTTCATGGCGCACCACCCGCGGCGGGGGCCGTCTGGCCGTCCGCCCTCGGCGGCGTGGCCCGCGCCAACTGACGCAGGATGCCGCGCACCGCCTCGGCCCGCATCTCGGCCTGCAGCTGCGCCTGCTCATCACCGGCGCCCAGCACCGCGCCCTCGTCGAAACGCAGATCACGCCTGGTGGAGACGCTGGCATTGGACAGCCAGGCGGTACCGTCCGGCCCCAGCACGGAGAACACCACGCTGTATTGCAGGCCGTATTCCTGCGCCTTGCCGCTGGCGTCCACCGCCTGCACGCGGCGGGTGAAGGATTCCGACTGCAGGCGCAGCACGGCATTGGCCTGCGCGGCATCGTCGGTGACGATGACGCCTTCGTTCCGCAGGGCACGCTCCAGATCCGGGGCGATGCGCGTGGCGGGGCTGGCGTCCTGCACCTGCACGGTCTTCAGATAAGGCGGGATGGCGACGCTGCCGCGCAGGTGAAAACCGCAGGCGGTGAGGGTCAGTAGCGTGAGGATGAGCAGGTGGCGCATGGGGTGGAATTGTACTCGATTCCGTGACCAGCCGTGCGGTGGTGGTTTGATCAGGCGTTTTTCACCACAGAGACGCGGAGGACACAGAGAAAATCAAAAGCCCGGTAGCCCGGATGAAGTGCAACGCAATCCGGGAAGCGCGTACCTCATGCATCCCGGATTCCACGTTGTTGCATCCGGGCTACTCGCTTTGCGCCCTTTGCGGTAAAACTTGATGTGCTTTCGTGTTTTTTTCTCTGTGCCATCGCGCTTCCTTCCCGGCAGCCGCTTCAAGCCATCGAAGGGCACCCCTACTTGACGACGACGTTCACCAGCCGCCCCGGCACCACGATGACCTTGACCACATTTTTGCCTTCGGTGAAGCGCTGCACGTTCTCATCGGCC
>DRQN01000156.1 GCA_011371455.1 Gammaproteobacteria bacterium | reverse complement strand
GCCCGGGTCATCGTCCGTGAGACCGCCGTGCTCTGCGGCACGGCCTGGTTCGATGAGGTATTCCGCCAGCTCGACCGCCGCGTGCAGATAATCTGGCAGGCCCGCGACGGCGAGCGTCTGCGCCCTGGCCAGACCCTGTGCCAGCTGCGCGGCCCGGCGCGCAGCCTGCTCAGCGGCGAACGTGCGGCACTGAATTTCCTGCAGACCCTCAGCGCCACCGCTACCCATACCCGCCGCTATGCCGACGCCATCGCCGGCACCGGCGCACGGCTGCTCGACACCCGCAAGACCCTGCCCGGCCTGCGCACGGCGCAGAAGTACGCCACCGTTTGCGGGGGCGCACAGAACCACCGCATGGGCCTGTTCGACGCCTTTTTGATCAAGGAAAACCACATCCTCGCCGCTGGCGGCATCGCACCGGCCGTGGCCCGGGCGCGGCAGATCGCACCCGGCAGGCCGGTGGAGGTCGAGGTGGAAAATCTCATCGAGCTGCAACAGGCGCTGGATGCCGGTGCGGATACCGTGATGCTCGACAACATGGATCTGGCCGCCCTGCGCGAGGCGGTGGCCCTCACCGCCGGACGCAGCCGGCTGGAGGCCTCTGGCAACGTCGACCTTGGCCGTATCCGCGCTATCGCCGAGACCGGCGTCGACTACATCTCCGTCGGCGCCATCACCAAGGACATTCGCGCCGTGGACCTTTCCATGCGCTTGCTGAAGCAGGGATAACGGCCGGCGGCCTCGGGATAGCCCCATTGGCCGCAAAACCACCGCCTGTGCTAAAGTACAGGGCAAATTTTTTTAGGGGACACACCATGAAACGCATTTCCGCCCTGGCGCTGAGCGCCGCCCTGCTTGCCCTGACCGCCTGCTCCGATTCCGACGACGCCAAGTCCACGGCCGAAACCACCCCCGCTGCCCCGGCCGAGCAGACGGCCCCCGCCACGCCCGCGCCGGCCCAGCAGTCCAGCGTCCCGCCCGGCCACCAGCTCAGCCCGGCCCAACAACAGGCGCTGGCCGAGGCACAGAGCCTGCCCAAGCAGGGCACGGTGCTGGAGTTGATGCACGCCGCGGGCTACACCTACATGAAGGTCGATATCGGTGACAGCGAGCCGCTGTGGATCGCCGCCAGCATGATGCGCGCGCACCCCAACGACACCATCGCGTGGAGCGATGCCGCCGTGATGCACAATTACAACAGCAAGACCCTGCACCGCACCTTCGACAAGATCCTCTTCGTCTCCAGCGCCAAGATCATCGACTAACCGCCTGGACCAAAACGAAAAAAGGGGAATGGGCATGAGCCCATTTCCCTTTTTTTTGCGCCCCTCCCCCGTCCGCGAAAGGGCTTCCCCTTTTAACGCGTACTTGGACTTTCCTCCCCGCGTCGTATACTCCCCGTTAGCCATGACCTGAATCGTGGGTTCAGGGCGGATGAAGTACGCAACTGCTCGATGCGTATCGCGTAATGAAAAATCGAGGGGATAGCGGGGATTATTGCCGGGATTTTTCATATAGCGAGACGGATCAATGAGTTGTGTCATTCGCCGTCATGCACCCACGGATTCAGGCATGAAATAAAGCGGGCTTCATCATGACGGCCGGTGCCCACCCACGACCAGCAGCGGCAAACGGGGGAAGAAAAGGATGACGGGACAAACGACGGGAAAAGAAGACGCCGGCGGTGACTGCTATATCAAGTACGACCCTGAGGACATCCAGTACTTCGGCGCCTGCCGCGTCATCCGGAAAGAATTCGAATACATCCGCCGGCGGCGCGGCCTGCCAGGCCAGGAAGACGACTGCGACAAGGGCCTTCCCGAGCTGAATCTCTCCGGCCTCGCCCTCTCCGGCGGCGGCATCCGCTCCGCCAGCTTCTCCCTCGGCGTGATGCAGGCCCTGGCCCACAACGGCTGGCTGAAAAAGTTCGACTATCTCTCCACCGTCTCCGGCGGCGGCTACATCGGCTCCTCCATCAGCTGGTTGCTGTCACAGCCCATGGATGCCGGCAAAACCCACATCGCGCGCTTCGGCCTGGACCGCAAACACTTCCCCTACGGCACCTACCCCATGAGCGGCTCGGATCCCGAGTTGCGCCTCAAGGCCAAGGCGGGCGGCAGCCAGGCGGAAGGCGCAGACGCCCCACCCGGCCTCGGCCAGATCTACAAGGGCAAACTGCTGCGCTACCTGCGCCAACAGGCCAAATACCTCACCCCAGGCGACGGTATCACTGCCATGTCGCTGGTGGCGGTGATTTTGCGCGGCATGCTGGTAAGTCTGGGCATCTATCTCGGCTTGTTGCTGACCCTGCTCATCCTCGTCTATCCCCTCATGCACTATACCCCCGCCGACCTGGGCTTCGCCTACGGCGGCAACCTCGCCCTGTGGCTCGCGCTGGTGCCCGGGGGCCTCTATATCCTGTATTCGCTGGGCTTTGCGCTGGGCACCCGCCTGATGTCGGCCAACAAGCGGGAAAGGGCGGACGACACCGAACCCAACAGCAAGTCCTCCGCCTACCTGAGCCGGCAATGCTATGAACGCTGCACCGCCTGCCTGTTGAGACTGACCCTGGCCCTGCTGATCCTCGGCGCGATCCCTCCCGCCTACGACGCCCTGCAGGCACTCGGCGCGAAGGCCGCCATGGCGAGCAGCGACTTCCAGCTCAGCGGCTCCCGCTCACACGACGGCAGCCTGAGCTTCAGCGGCACGCTCGAGGCGCCCGTCACCGCCACGGATGACGGCAGCTCAAACCTGCCGGGATGGTTCGGCCTCCTCTCCATCCTGCTCGGCGCCCTGTTCGGCGTGCTCGCCTTCTTCAAGACCAGCAGTGGCAAGAAAGGCCGCATCCCCATCGGCCTGGTGGTGGTCATCGCCACTGCGGCCATCTGGTTTGGCCTGCTACTCGCCACCTATCACATCGCCGGCAAGGTGCTGCTGGCCCCTGGCTGGGGGGCCCTGGCGGCAGCTGGAGCCGGCATCGCCACCGCGATTGCCATTGGCCGCATCGCCAACATCAACTACCTCGCCATCCATCGCTACTACCGCGACCGCCTGATGGAACTCTTCATGCCCGACATCGACAAGGCCCTGGACGGCAACATCGCCACCCGCGCCGCCGCCAGCGCCGACAAGATGCCCATCCACGCCCTGTTCGACGCGAACACCGGCCGGGGCTACGAGGCCAACCCCGCCCCCTACCACCTCATCAACACCAACGTGGTACTGGAGTCGTCCAACATCCCCAAATTCCGCGGCCGCGGCGGTGACAACTTCATCCTCTCACCCTACTACTGCGGCAGCAACGCCACCGGCTGGTGCGACTCCAAAGACTTCATGGATGGCCGCATGACCCTGCCCACCGCCATGGCCATCTCCGGCGCCGCCGTCAATCCCGGCACAGGCATCGGCGGCCAGGGCGTCACCCGCCAGCCCCTGCTCAGCATGCTCATGGGCCTGCTCAACATCCGCCTCGGCTACTGGGCGCCCAATCCCGACCCGGACCCCAGGAACAAGCGGAAACAGAAGTCCTGCAAGAACCATCCCCGCGGCATACCCAACTTCCTGACCCCCGGCCTGTATGAAATATTCCTGCGCTCAAGGCTCAACGAAGCGGGTGATTTCGTCCAACTGACCGATGGTGGCCACTTCGAAAATCTCGCCCTGTACGAACTCATCCGCCGCCGCGCCCGGCTCATCGTCGTCTGCGACGGCGGCGCCGACCCCGACTTCCAGTTCGGCGATCTCGCCAATGCCATGGAAAAGGTACGTGTCGACTTCGGCACCCTCATCCTCTTCGACTGCGAGGATCTGCAACCCCTGGTGCCACGCAAAAAGACCGCTGACAAGGTCGCCGATGACGAGATCGAGTGCGCCGAACGCGGCTACATCATGTGCACCATCATCTACCCCGACAACAGCCAGGGCCGCCTGCTCTATCTCAAGACCACCTTCTTCGAACAGCTGAGCGCCGACCTCTACGGCTACAAGAAGGCCCACCCACAGTTCCCGGACGAGTCCACCAGCGACCAGTTCTTCGACGAAAAACAATTCGAGGCCTACCGCGAACTCGGCTTCCAGACCGCCTGGCGCATGATGCAGGACGACAGCGTGCGCAACGACGCCTTCGTGCGCCCGCTGTGGGCCAACAACTGAGGGGCAGGCGGCGGCGCGCGACCTGCGCCACCGGAAATCGGGCTTGCCCGCGCTACTTACCAGTTTTCGCCCAATAGCTCGAAATAGGCCTTCGGGTGCAGGCAGGCCGGGCACACCTCCGGCGCCTCTTCCGCTTCGTGCAGGTAACCACAATTGCGGCAACGCCAGACCACCTTGCCGTCGCGGCGAAACACCTTGCCGGCGTCGAGATTGTTGGCCAGGTCGGTGTAACGCTTGCCGTGCTGTTTCTCGGCGATGGAAATGGCCTCGAAGGCGGCGGCTATTTCAGGAAAACCTTCCTCGCGCGCGACCTTGGCGAAGGCGGGATACATCTCGGTCCACTCATGCTCTTCGCCGGCGGCCGCGGCGCGCAGGTTCTCCAGGGTGTTGCCGATCACGCCGGCGGGGAAACGCTCGGTGATCTCCACCTCGCCGCCTTCGAGGAATTTGAAAAAGCGCTTGGCGTGCTCCTTTTCCTGATCGGCGGTCTCGGCAAAGATCTCGGCGATCTGCACCAGCCCTTCCTTGCGTGCAACACCGGCAAAATAGGTGTAACGATTGCGTGCCTGGGATTCACCGGCGAAGGCGATGAGCAAATTCTTTTCCGTCTGCGTACCTTTGATGGACTTGGCCATGGGGCGATCTCCTTGAGTTCGGATTCCCGGACAGTCTGCGGCAATCGATGCCGGGCGGCAAGCAGCCGGGCAGCCCTGCCGCCCTACAGCGCCTGCTCCGCCGACTCCAGCGCCTCGGCGGCCGCCAGCCACTGCTCTTCGGCCTCGGCCAGCCGTTTTCTTACCCGGGCCTGCTCGGCCAGCAATTCGTTCAGCGCCGGCTTGTTCTCTGCGTTGTAAATGGCTGCATCGGCCAGCCGCGCCTGCAGCGCCGCCTGCTCTTCCTGCAGCCCGTGCAGTGATTTTTCCCAGCGGTCGAGATTATCGCGCAGCGGCTTCAGGCGCTTGCGCTGCTCGGCCTTCTGCTGGCGCTGCTGACGGCGTTCGGCCGCCGAATCCTTTTTCATCGCCGGCGCCGCGCTGGCGGGCGATGCGGGCTGACGCCGGTGCTCCGTCAGCCAGCGCGCATAGTCATCGAGGTCGCCATCGAAGGGCCCGGCCTGCCCCGCGGCCACCAGTACGAAGCGGTCGCAGACGCTGCGCAGCAGGTGACGGTCGTGGGAAACGATCAGCAGCGCGCCCTGAAAGTCCTGCAGGGCAAGATTGAGGGCGTGACGCATTTCCAGGTCGAGGTGGTTGGTGGGCTCGTCGAGCAGCAGCAGGTTGGGGCGCTGGTAGACCAGCAGGGCCAGCACCAGGCGCGCCTTTTCGCCGCCGGAAAAGGGCGCTACCGGGTCGGTGGCCTGGTCGCCGCGGAAGTCGAAGCCGCCAAGGAAGTTGCGCAGATCCTGCTCGCTGGCCGCCGGATCGAGGCGGCGCAGGTGGCCGAGGGGGCTGTCGTCGCCGTGCAGCTGCTCCAGCTGGTGCTGGGCGAAATAGCCGATCTGCAAGGTTCTGGCCGCCCTGCGGCTGCCCGCCAGCGGCGCCAGTTCGCCCACCAGGGCCTTGATCAGGGTGGACTTGCCGGCGCCGTTGGGCCCCAGCAGGCCGAGGCGGTCGCCGGGCTGGATGTCCAGCTTCATCCCGCGCAACAGCGGCTCGCCGCCGTAACCGAGATCCACCCCGGTCAGTTGCAGCAAGGGATGCGGCACATCTTTGGGCGGGCGAAAGCCGAAAGTGAACGGTGAATCCACGTGCGCCGGAGCGATCTCCTCCATGCGCGCCAGGGCCTTGAGGCGGCTCTGCGCCTGGCGCGCCTTGGTGGCCTTGGCACGGAAGCGGTCGACGAACTGCTGCAGGTGGGCCACGGTGCGCTGCTGCTTCTCGTGCGCCGCCCGTTGCTGGGCCAGCTGGGTGGCGCGCTGTTTTTCGTAGGCGCTGTAATTGCCGGTGTAGGCATGCAGGCGCCGCTCGGCGAGCAGGGCGATGTGGTCCACGCACAGGTCGAGGAAGTCGCGATCGTGGGAGATCAGCAGCACCGTACCGGGGTAGGCGCGCAGCCACTCCTGCAGCCACAGCACGGCGTCGAGGTCGAGATGATTGGTGGGCTCATCGAGCAGCAGCAGGTCGGAGCGGCACATCAGCGCCCGGGCCAGGTTGAGACGCATGCGCCAGCCGCCGGAGAAGCTGTCCACCGGCTGCTGCATCTGCGCCTCGGGAAAACCGAGGCCGGCCATCAGGCGCGCCGCGCGGGTGGGCGCGGTATAGCCGTCGATGGCCTCGAGGCGGCCGAACAAGGCGGCCTGGCGCTCGCCGTCAGCGGCCGCTTCGGCCTCCGCCAGCTGCGCCTGCAGGGCGCGCAGCTCGGCATCGCCGTCCATCACGTAATCGATGGCGCTGCGTTGCGTGGCCGGTGTCTCCTGCGCCACGTGGGCCAGCACGATGCCGGCGGGCAGTGACACCTCGCCGCTATCCGGATGCAGCCCATGGGGGTCGCGCAGCCCCAGCACCAGCGCCAGCAGGCTGGACTTGCCACTGCCGTTGCGGCCGACGATGCCCCAGCGCTCGCCGCGCTGGATGGTGAGGTCGACGGCTTCAAGGAGCAGGCGCGGCCCGCGCCGCAGGGAGACATTCTGGAAACTCAGCATGGGGCGGGAGTTTACCCGCTATGCGGCTGCGCCTGATACCCAACGGTGGGACCGAGCCCCCGGCCCTGCCAACCCAGTCGGTAAATCCTGGTCTTGCATTTTCCATCAACCCCCATTATCTTGTGGCCCAGCTTCGGCGCCACCCCAACCCCTTGGGGTAGGCCAACAGGGAACCCGGTGCAAGTCCGGGACTGTCGCGCAGCGGTATTGGGGAACGAAGGCTACACAGTACAGGCACTGTCCGAAGGGATGGGAAGCCGTAGCCGTAGGCGGGTTGGACCTTTCGCACAGGAAGGCCGGCACCCTCGCCCCTGAGTCCGAATACCTGACCGGAGCGATGAGTGCGCTCGCCTTTACCGTGCGGCGCACTCGCAAACCGGGCCTCGCGTAAAGGTCACAGGTTGAGCGCATTGCCGTGGCGGCTTGTTTTTGCGGACCGTTTTCATCGTGTCCCCGTTGCCACCTCCTGCCGCCCTCTGTCCCTGTCCCGCGTCCGGCCCCTCCGTTTTTACTTCGCTCACGAGGGCCATCATGCACACCAACGCGTCATTCGCTGCTGCCACGCACACCACCGATCACACCGCCAGAACCCAAAACGACTACGATCACTATCAGGTCATCCGCCGCAACGGCCAGTTGACCGGCTTCGATGCGGCGAAGATCCAGGTCGCCGTCACCAAGGCCTTTCTCGCCGTGGAAGGCAGCCAGGCGGCAGACTCCCATCGCATTCGCGACATCGCCGCGCAGCTCACGCAACAGGTCAGTGACGGCCTGTTCCGCCGCCTGCCCGCTGGCGGCACCGTGCACATCGAAGACATTCAGGACCAGGTCGAGCTGGCGCTGATGCGCAATGGCCATCACAAGGTCGCGCGCGCCTATGTGCTGTACCGCGAGGAACACGCCCGCCAGCGCAACGAGTCCGTGGTCGAGAGCGCCGAGCAGCCAATTCACGTTACCCTGAACAACGGCGAGCGCCGGCTGCTGGACATGTCGCAGCTGAAACGCACCATCGACGCTGCCTGCGCCGGCCTCGACGACGTGGATGCCGAGCGGATCCTGCACGACGCCCAACGCAACCTGTTCGACGGCATTGCCGAAAACGACGTCGCCACCGCGCTGGTGATGAGTGCGCGCACCCAGATCGAACGCGAGCCGAATTACTCCGCCGTCTCCGCGCGTCTGCTGCTGGACGCCATGCGCCAGGAGGCCCTGCAATTCCTGCACAAGGCGCCCCTGCCCCACGTCGATCAGCAGGCCATGGACGCCCGCTACGGCGAGTATTTTGCCGACTACATCCACGCCGCCATCGAGCTGGAACTGCTCGACCCCGAGCTGGCGCGCTTCGACCTCGCCCGCCTCGGCCAGGCCATCCAGCCCGAGCGCGACCTGCAATTCACCTACCTCGGCCTGCAAACCCTCTACGACCGCTACTTCATTCACAGCGAAAACCAGCGCCTCGAACTGCCGCAGGCCTTTTTCATGCGCGTGGCCATGGGCCTGGCGATCAACGAAATCGACCGCGAAGACCGCGCCATCGAATTCTATGACCTGCTGTCGTCCTTCGATTTCATGAGTTCGACGCCGACCCTGTTCAATTCCGGCACCCTGCGTCCGCAGCTGTCGTCCTGCTATCTCACTACCGTGCCGGACTCGCTGGAAGGCATCTACAACGCCATCAAGGACAACGCCCTGCTGTCCAAGTTTGCCGGCGGACTGGGCAACGACTGGACGCCCGTGCGCGGCCTCGGTTCGCACATCAAGGGCACCAACGGACAATCGCAGGGCGTGGTGCCGTTCCTGAAGGTCGCCAACGACACCGCCGTGGCCGTCAACCAGGGCGGCAAACGCAAGGGCGCGGTGTGCGCGTATCTGGAAACCTGGCACATCGACATCGAGGAATTTCTCGAACTGCGCAAGAACACCGGCGACGAACGCCGCCGCACCCACGACATGAACACCGCCAACTGGGTGCCGGACCTGTTCATGGAGCGCGTC
>DRQN01000155.1 GCA_011371455.1 Gammaproteobacteria bacterium | reverse complement strand
TCGAAGGCTTCCGCGCCCGTGGCGGCCGCACCGACCAGCACAGCGACGGCTGGGGCATTGCCTTTTTTGAAGACCAGGGCTGCCGCCTGTTCCTCGACGACCGGCCCTCCGCCGAATCCGCCATCGCCGAACTGGTGCGCGGCTACCCCATCCGTTCCCTCAACGTCATCGCCCACATCCGCAAGGCCACCCATGGCCACGTGGCGCTACAAAACACCCACCCTTTCCAGCGCGAACTGTGGGGTCGCTACTGGGTGTTTGCCCACAACGGTGAACTGAAGGACTTCACGCCAGCGGGCGACGGCCGTTTCCGCCCGGTCGGCGATACCGACAGCGAGGCCGCCTTCTGTCACATCCTCAACACCCTGCAGCAGCAATATCCGCAACAGCAGCCGACACCGGTGGAACTGCTGAAATCCCTGCGCGAGATCAGCAACGCCATCGCCCGCCACGGCATGTTCAATTTCCTGCTGTCTAACGGTGAATTGCTGCTTGCGCACTGTGCCACGGACCTCAGCTATGTGCTGCGCAAGGCGCCTTTCTGTACCGCCCACCTGATCGACGAAGACGTCAGCGTGGACTTCAATCAACTCACCACGCCCAATGACCGCGTCGCCCTGATCGCCACCCTGCCGCTGACCGACAACGAAAACTGGGCAAAGATGGCGCCCGGGGAATTGCTGGCCTTTCACCATGGGCGGGTGCTGGCAAGGGGCTGACTGAAGCACTGCGCTGTCTTTCGCAGGAGCGGACCATGCCCGCGATAAAAGCTTGTTCACCACAGAGACACGGAGAAAAAGCTTTCAAGCATTTGTGCCTCCGTGGTGAATATTTCGTCAACACGACAAGCAATCACGGACGCGACCCGCTCCGGCAATCAAACGAGAAATAGACTACTTTACGATCTCCGCCAGCAACGCTACCTGACCGGCATACTCGAAGGCCGCCGCCTGCAACACAGTATGATCGCTGGCCGCCGCCTTCAGTACCCGTTGCCGCAGCGCCTTGTCATCCCCCAAAGCGGCCAGCCGCCAGGCCGTGCGCATCAGCACCACGGAGGGCGATGGCAGCGGGCTGTCGCTGAACATGGCGACACCATGGCCGCCGGGCAGCAGCGTCTGGTCGGACAGGCGCCAGCCGCTGCCGTCGTGGAAACGCCGCCAGGCGTCATCGACCCAGCGCCGCGCCATCTGCCGGTCGGCCTTGCTGTTGGTCAGTTCGGCCCAGTCCAGCAGGCCCTGCGCGGCGAAGGCGTAATCCTCCAGCGTCGCCTGTCCCAGTTCGCCCTGCCGGCCACGTGCACGCCACAGGCGTTGGCCATCCCACAGTGCCGAGAGCAGGTAGTTGCGCAGCTTCTCCGCGCCCTGTTGGTAGCGCGCGTCATCCAGTTGCCGCGCACCGGCCACCAGCGCCGTCAATGCCAGGCCGTTCCAGCCGGCGAGGACCTTGTGATCCACCGGCAGCTGGCGCTTGCCGCGTTCGGCGAGCAGGCGCTCCCGGGCTAACTGGAATTGTTTCTCTGCCACGGTCGCATCCATGTCCAGCATCTTCGCGGCCTGGGCAAGCGACATCTGCATCATCGGCAAATGGCCGCCCTCGTGCGGCGGCGGTCCCTGCATGCCCCACACCTGCTGCACCAGGGCCAATTGTTGCCTGTCGAGAATGCGCTGCAGGGTCTCGTTGTCCCACAGGTAATAGCCGCCCTCGTCACCGGCGCCGTCCACGGCGGAGAAACTGGCCACCATGCCGCCCGCCGGCGTCATCATCTCGCGCAGCATGAAGTCCAGCGTGTCACGCGCCACGGCGGCGTAGTCCGGGCGCTCGAAGGCCTGCGCGGCACGCAGGTACAGGCCGGCCAGCAGGGCATTGCCGTAGAGCATCTTTTCGAAGTGCGGCGTGTGCCAGCCGGGATCGACGGTATAGCGGAAGAAGCCACCGCCCAGCTGATCACGCAGGCCCTGCAGGGCCATGTGGTCGAGGGTGAGGGTGAGAAATTCCTTCAGCGCCGCATCGGGCCTGTGCCGCCAGGCGGCCAGCAGGCTGCCCAAGTGAGGCGCCAGGGGGAACTTGGTCTGCTCGCCGAAGCCGCCGGACATGTCGTCGCCCAGCGCCAGGGCCTGGCTCACCAGGATGGTCTCATAGCGGCGAACGTCCACGGCCTTTGGTTCCGGCACCGCCTCGAGGGGCATCCCGCGCATGGCCTCCGCCGCCTTCGCCGCCACCCGGCGGAGGTCATCCGGCGCCTCTGTCCATTGCCCCTGCAATTCTTTCAGCAGGGTCTCGAAGCGGCCACTGGGCAGGTAGGTCATGCCGACCAGGGGATGGCCATCGGGGGTCAGGAAGACGTTCAGCGGCCAGCCGGCGGCGCCGCGGGTGCGGGTGACGAACTCGATCAGGTAGGCGTCCAGGGCCGGGTTCAGCTCACGGTCGACCTTGACGGAAATGAAGTGCTCGTTGAGATAGCGAGCCACGGCCTCGTTCTGGTAGGTTTCGCGCTGCATGACGTGGCACCAGTGGCAGGCGAAATAGCCGATGGAAACGAACAGCAGCCTGTTTTCCCGCTGCGCCTGCGCCAGCACCTCGGCGGACCACGGCCGCCAGTTCACCGGGTCGTCGCCGTGCATGGCGAGGTAGGGAGAATCACTGTCCTGCAGGGCATTACCCGAAACCGTCAGAGGCAACAAGATCAGCAGCAGAAAAATCGGCAACAACAGACGAGGGCGCATACGGTTCTCCGGGCGCGATGCTCTACTGATTGGAACACGGATTGACGCATTTGTTACAAGGGATTCACCCGCATCGACAAAACCCGCCAGCAGGCTGTTGGCAGTGCTAGAATCAGGGGCACTCAAAGCCATCTCGATCGGAGTCCAGACATGAGTGCACAACCCGAATTCAACAAGACCCTCGGCGACGAAATCACCATCATGCCCGCCGCTCACGAAAAACTGGTGGAACTGCTCAGCAGCGAGGAAGACGTCAACGGCGTGCGCATCTTCGTCTCCGGTGGCGGCTGCAGCGGCATGACCTATGGCATGACCTTTTCCGAGGCCCCCAACGAATACGACGCGATCCTCGAAAAGGACGGCCTGACCCTGTATATCGACGCCGTGGCGCTGAGCTATCTCAACGGCGTGGAGATCGACTTCGTGCAGCAGGGCATGGGCGCCAGCTTCGTGTTCCGCAACGCCTTTGCCGCCACCGGCGGTTCCGGCGCCTGCGGCGGCTGCGGCGCGGCGGGCGGCTGATCCCCGGCGACGGGACATCCCGCCGCATCGTGCCCATCGCCGTGAATAGTCTCCGCTTCGACAACGCCTTCATCCGCGAGCTGCCCGCCGACCTGGAACTCGGCCCGCACCAGCGCCAGGTGCGGCACGCGCTGTTTTCGCATGTTACCCCGACACCGGTGACGGCGCCGAAGCTGATCGCCCATTCCGCCGAGGTCGCCGAACTGCTGGGCATCGACGCCGAAAGCGTCGATACGGATTTCTTTGCCCAGGTGTTCGGCGGCAATGAGCCCGTACCGGGCATGCAACCCTACGCCGCCAACTACGGCGGCCACCAGTTCGGAAACTGGGCCGGCCAGCTCGGCGACGGCCGCGCCATCAGCCTCGGCGAGACCCTCAACAGCGCCGGCGAACGCTGGGAACTGCAGCTCAAGGGCGCCGGTCCCACGCCCTATTCGCGCGGCGCTGATGGCCGCGCCGTGCTGCGTTCCTCGGTGCGCGAATTCCTCTGCAGCGAGGCCATGCACCACCTCGGCGTGCCCACCACCCGCGCCCTCAGCCTGGTGGCCACCGGCGAGGAGGTGGTGCGCGACATGTTCTACGATGGCAATCCCAGGGCCGAGCCCGGCGCCGTGGTGTGCCGCGTCGCGCCTTCCTTCATCCGCTTCGGCAGCTTCGAGCTGCCCGCCGCGCGCGGCGAGCTGCCGCTGCTGGAACAGCTGGTGAACTTCACCATCCGCCGCGACTTCCCCGCCCTGGCCGACGGCGATCACAAGGGCGAGGCCCTGTACGCGGCGTGGTTCGGCGAGGTCTGCAAGCGCAGCGCGGAGATGGTCGCGCAGTGGATGCGCGTCGGCTTCGTGCACGGCGTGATGAACACCGACAACATGTCCATCCTCGGGCTGACCATCGACTACGGCCCCTACGGCTGGGTCGACGACTACGACCCGGACTGGACTCCCAACACCACCGACGCCCAGGGCCGCCGCTACGCCTTCGGCCGCCAGGCCGAGATCGCCTACTGGAACCTCAGCCAGCTGGCCCGCGCCCTGTCGCCATTGTTCGATGACCCCATGCCCCTGCACGCCGGCCTGGAGCGCTACATCGACACCTATACCGCCGCCGAGCGCCGCCACGCCGCCGCCAAGCTGGGCCTGGGCGCATGCCGTGACACCGACATGAAACTGATGGCCGACCTGCAGCGGCTGCTGCGCACGGCCGAGGTGGACATGACGCTGTTCTTCCGCAATCTCGCCGACACCGATCCGACGGCGCCCTCCCTGGCGCCGCTGCGCGAGGCCTTCTACGACCCGCGCAAGCAGCTGGACACCGAGGCCGACTTCATGGCCTGGCTGACAGGCTACGCCGCGCGCCTGCGCGACGATCCGCTCGACGACCAGGCGCGCCGTGCCCTCATGAAGGCCAACAATCCCCGTTATGTGTTGCGCAACTACCTCGCCCAGCAGGCCATCGAGCGCGCCGAACAGGGCGACCCCGGCGGCATCCACGAGCTGCTCGACGTGCTGCGCCGCCCCTATGACGACCAGCCCGGCCGCGAGGCCTACGCCCGGCGCCGCCCCGACTGGGC
>DRQN01000154.1 GCA_011371455.1 Gammaproteobacteria bacterium | reverse complement strand
TTGGGCCAGGCCTTGAGGCGCACCGGCTGGGCCATGTCATGGCCGTCCAGCAGGTGGCCGCCGGAATGCTCCACGCCGGCCTGCCAGAGCAGACTGTCGAGGGTCGAGATGTTCATCTCCTGGGCGTTCTTGGCGAAGGCGACGATGTCCGTCTGCTCGATATACAGTTTCTTGAACGGGGCCGAGAGGACGATCTTGGCATCCGGTTCGTTCTTGCTGGCCACGGTGCCGTTGTGGCCGCCGATCAGCAGCCAGGTATCGTTGAAACGGATCTGGTAGCAGACCTTCTGCTGCCGCGCATTGAGCAGGATGTGGAACAGGCTCTTGCTCGGCGCCGCCGCCTTCGGCGCGTCCTCGACCTCGGCCGGTTTCGCGGGAGGGGCGGCGGCTTCGGTGCTTTCGGCGTGGCTGGCTTTGGCGCGGGTGTCTTCGGGGCTTCCCGCACTGGCGGCTTCGGTGGCGTCCGCCGGCTCGCTCATGGCCTCCTCGGTAGCGAAGGTGGCCTTCATGCGCAGGCAGATGCGGGTCAGCAGCTCCTGCATGTCGGTGACCCGCACCGGTGGTTCCTGCCAGATGACGTTGGTGCCCTGGCGGCGTTTCTCGCTGAGCACGAGTTTGACCTGTCCGTCGCGCGATTCTTCCAGCGCCTGCTGGCCGGCTTCGGTGTCGGCATCGATCACCAGCAGATGGCCATGGGGGCTGTTGTCGGGCAACAGCAGGCTGGCAATGCCATCATCGTTGATCAGACCAACGGCAACCTTGAGTACCTTGCGATTCGTGGGATCCAGGGCAATGGGCGATATGCGCAAGGGTTTGGGCACGGCGTGTTTTCCTGTGGATGGGCGTTAGTGCGAAATGAACAACGCACCAAATGGGACGTCCTCTTCCCCCATTTGTCGGCATAGCCCCCTGGAAGGTTTAGGGATTTATGCCGACCTGACGGACAGAAGATTGACACATCTGGCAGCGGTTCGCCTCTGGGGCGACTATGGGGAAAAGTCAGGTTTTTGTGTACTTCATTGAGTGGAATGCCGCGGGTGCTGGCTGCGTTCCGGTTAGCCGCACGGGGCTATATTAAGGAATGACTGATAATGTCCTTTAAACCACGGTTTCCGGCGTGCTCGACGAACGGGGGGGTGGGCAGGTTAGTATTGGAACGAACTCGATCATACGGACGCCGGGAGATACCACGGCGCAAAGCTTAAACGCTGACAGGGGGTAAATGCAAGAGAGGGAGAGGGGCGAGATTCACGCCGAGCCCCTGCCCGGCCCGAAGGGGCCGGGCAGGGGCTGAAATCCAGCACGGAGTGGCCGAATCATGACACCGGTTTTCGAGAATGTGTTTACAGAAATGGCAGTGTTGCTGTTGCTGGCCGCTGTCATTGGTGTCATCGCCGTGCGCCTGCGGCAGCCGCTGATCGTTGCCTTTATCGCGGTAGGCGTGTTGGCGGGGCCGTCCGCGCTCGGCTGGGTATCGGCCAACGATCAGGTCGATCTGCTGGCCAAACTGGGCATTGCCCTGCTGCTGTTCGTGGTCGGGCTGAAGCTGGATCTGCACATCATCCGCACCATGGGGCCGGTGGCGCTTGCCGCCGGGCTGGGGCAGGTCTTTTTCACCTCCGTGGTCGGCTATTTCATCGCCATCGCCCTGGGGATGGGCGCGATTACCGCCCTTTACGTGGCGGTGGCGCTGACCTTTTCCAGCACCATCATCATCGTCAAGCTGTTGTCCGACAAGCGCGAGGTGGATGCGTTGCACGGACGCATCGCCATCGGTTTCCTGATCGTGCAGGACATCGTCGTGGTGCTGGCGATGATCGGCCTGACCGCCCTGGGCGAGGCTGGCGATACCACCGGCCTGGGTCAGGAGGCCCTGATGGTGCTGGCCAAGGGCGGCCTGTTCATCGCCGTCATTGGCCTGTTGATGCGCTATGTGTTGACGCCGCTGCTGCACCAGTTGGCCCGTTCGTCGGAACTGCTGGTGCTGTTCGCCATTGCCTGGGCGGTGGCCTTGGGCGCGGTGGGCGAATACCTGGGATTCAGCAAGGAGGTCGGCGCCTTCCTCGCCGGCGTGTCCCTGGCCTCCACGCCCTACCGCGAGGCCATTGGCTCGCGCCTGGTGAGTCTGCGGGATTTTCTGCTGCTGTTCTTCTTCATCGACCTGGGCGCCGGGCTGGACCTGACCACGCTCGGTGCGCAGGTGGCGCCGGCCATTCTGCTGTCGCTGTTCGTGCTCATCGGCAATCCGTTGATCGTGATGATCATCCTCGGCGCCATGGGTTACCGCAAGCGCACCGGTTTTCTGGCCGGTCTGACGGTGGCCCAGATCAGTGAATTCTCCCTGATCCTGGGGGCGCTGGGTCTGAGCCTGGGTCATATCGACGCCGATACTCTGGGCCTCATCACCCTGGTGGGGCTGATCACCATCAGCGCCTCCACCTACATGATCCTGTACTCTCATCTTCTCTACGAGCGGCTCTCTCCCTGGCTGGGCGTGTTCGAGCGCAAACGGCCGTACCGGGAAGAGGCCCAGGACCGGCACAGGGCACAGAGCGGGGCCGATGTCATTCTGTTCGGGCTGGGGCGGTTCGGCACCGCCATCGGCCGGGAACTGCGGCAACGCGGTTACCGGGTGCTCGGTGTCGATTTCGATCCGAACCTGATACGCCGCCAGGCGTCAAATGATTACGAGGTGCGCTACGGCGATGCCGAGGACCCGGAATTTCTCGCCAGCCTGCCGCTCGGCCAGGCGCGCTGGGTGTTGAGCAGCCTGCGGGAAATGCCGGTCAATCTCGCCCTGCTGCACGGCCTGCGTGATCAGGGGTACAAGGGGCGGGTGGTGGTCACGGCCCACGCCAGCGCCAATGCCGGGCAATTGAAGCAGGCGGGCGCCGACCGGGTGCTGATGCCCTATGCCGATGCGGCCGCGGAGGCCGTCGACAGCCTGCTTGGCATGGATGGTGGAACGAAGGGGATGCCCGCTGGTGGCGATGGTGTGCGCTGACGGCTTGCCTCGCCCTTTTCTGCGGTTGATGAACTATCTTGAATACAAAGGCGTTTGTTGGCGGAGAGTTCGACGGATGATGGTGGACGGCGAGGATCGAAAACGGTGTTCGGCATTTCTGCCGCGCGAGCCGCGTCCCTCCCGCTGGTGGAGCGGCTGTCTGCGTGCGGTTCTGTTTGCCCTCTTGTGGTGGATGCTCACCGGTGGCGCAACGGGTGCCTGGACGGTTGGCGCGCCGGTGGTGTTGCTGGCGGCGCTGGCCAGCGTGCTGCTGCTGCCTCCCGTTGCCTGGTCCCTGGGCGGGATCGCGCGCTTCGTGCCGTTTTTTCTCTGGCGCTCCCTGTGCGGCGGGGTGGACGTGGCCCGGCGCGCGCTGCATCCCCGCCTGCCGATCTCGCCAGGGCTGTTTTGTTACCCGTGGCGCCTGCCGCCGGGCCTGCCGAGGGTCTTCATGGCCAATACCGTCAGCCTGTTGCCGGGTACCTTGAGCGCGGAACTCGGCGCGAACGGTCTGCAAGTGCACGTGCTCAACGGGCGGAAAGACTTGTCGTCGGAACTCGAGAAGGTCGAGCAAAGCGTGGCTGCGGTATTCGGCATCTCTTTGCCCGCCGTCAGTGGAGAGCCTTGAAATGAAGCGATTCAACAATATTCTGTGCGTGGTGGCGCGTGGGGCGGGACGCAAGCCGGCCTTGGAGCGGGCGGTCACCCTGGCGGAAAACAATCAGGCGCGCCTGACGGTCGTCGGCGTGAGCGAGCGCGTGACGGCCGGCATCGGCATGCCGGCGGGCGGCCCGGTCTCCGCGGACCTGCAGGCGGCGATCGTCAGCGAGCACGAGCGGGAGCTGGAATCCCTCCTCGAGCCTTACCGCCAGCGGCTCGATGTGCAGGCCAAGGTGCTGGTCGGCACGCCGTTTCTGGAAATCATCCGCGAGGTGCTGCGCAACGGCCGCGACCTGGTGATCAAGACCATCGAGCCCCGCGATTGGCAGGACCGCCTGTTCGGCAGCAACGACATGCACCTGTTGCGCAAGTGTCCGTGCCCGGTGTGGATCATGCTGCCGGGGGAGGCGTCCAATTACCGCTGCATCCTGGCCGCGGTGGATTTTGACCCGATGCAGGAGGCCGGCGAGGCGAATGACGGCAACCGGCTGATCCTGGAGCTGGCGAGTTCGCTGGCGCTGTCCGATTTCGCCGAGCTGCACGTGGTGCACGCCTGGGAGCCAGTGATGGAGAACCTGATGCGGGTGTTCAGCAGCGACCTGTCCGAAGAACAGATCGCCGCCAACGTGGCCCGTGAACGGCGCGAACGCCTGGCCCGTCTCGAACGCCTGACCGGCCGGTTGCGCGACTGGCTCGGCGCGGAGGCCTACGAGTATCTGTCGCCGCGGCTGCATCTTCGCCAGGGCAACCCGCGCAAGGAAATCCCCGCATTGGCCAGAGAGATCGAGGCCGATCTGGTCGTCATGGGAACGGTGGCCCGCACCGGCATTCCGGGCTTCATCGTCGGCAATACCGCGGAGACGATTCTCAACCAGATCGATTGCGCCGTGCTCGCCATCAAGCCGCCCGGCTTTACCACCCCGGTGACCCTGGAGGACTGAATGCAGACCCTTTTGCTCGTCCTGGCGCTGTTTCTGCTGTTGAACCTCGCTGCCGGCCTGTGGCGGGTGCTGCGCGGCCCGACGGCGGCCGACCGCATGTTGGCTGCGCAGCTGTTCGGTACCACCGCGGTGGCCACGTTGCTGCTGTTGGCCCAGCATCATGGCAATGCGGCCCTGCGCGACGTGGCGCTGGTGTTTGCCCTGTTGGCTGCGGTGACGGCGGTGGCCTTCGTGCGACGGGCCTGGCCGCGGCAGGGGAGTGGCGGTGTTGATTGACGCTCTCAGTATGCTGCTGTTGCTCGCCGGGGCGGTCTTCTTTCTGGCCGGCACCGTCGGCCTGTTGCGCTTTCCCGATGTCTACACGCGCCTGCACGCGCTGACCAAGGCCGACAACGTCGGCCTGGGCCTGATGGTGGCCGGCCTCGCCTTGCAGGCGGAGAGCTGGGTGGTAACGGGCAAGCTGTTGCTGA
>DRQN01000153.1 GCA_011371455.1 Gammaproteobacteria bacterium | reverse complement strand
GCGCCGCTCACGGTCAGGCCCATCTCACGCGCCAGCAGGGCGATGCCGCCCATGAAGGTGCCGCAGATGCCGAGGATGTGGATATGCATGTCAGGTGCCTGCGATATACAGCGCGCTCATGACGCGGATGGAGAGATACACGTAGAACAGCGCCAGGCCCGAGGCGGCCCACATCATGAGACCCAGGGCGTGGCGCAGGATGTGGCCGATGACCACGATATTCCAGATGACCAGGCCCAGCAGCAACAGCGACAGGCTGCTGCCCTGCCCCTGCGGCAGGCCCTGCAGAAAGGCGACCAGCGGCCAGCCCATGAGGCCGAAGAGGATGCCGATGCCGGCCAGGGCGGTGTAGGTCTGGGTGAAGCGGGCCGTCTTGCCGATGATCCACAGGCTGAGCCAGGCCAGGGCGGCGAGCATGAGTGTATCGACCGCCGCCGACAGTATCGCCAGGCCCGGCGGCTGTTCCAGCAACGACACCGCCAGGCCGATGACGAAATAGCCGCCGGCGGTGAGCATCATCAGGAAACGCGAGGCGGGCACATCCTGGGGCCCCCGGCGCAGGCGGCAGAGATCGATGAACAGCAGGAGCAGGGTGGTCATGAGTGGCGGGTGTTCTTCGTCTTGTTTTATCGGTACGTCTTTGGTGGCGGGGGTGTTATGTTTACGGGCCCGTTGGACGCCGGCATGAGGCGCATCATAGCAGGCCCGCTGAAATCACAGGACACGCCATGAAAGAAATTTTCGTCGACACCCCCGAGGCGCTGGCCGCCCTCTGCGACAGCCTGCGCGGCTGTGAGGCGCTGGCGCTGGATACCGAATTCCTGCGCGAAAAGACCTATTACACCCAGCTCTGTTTGATCCAGATCGCCAGCGACGAACTGATCGCCTGCGTCGATCCGCTGGCGCTGGAGAACATCGACCCGTTGCTGGACATCTTCTACGACCCCGCCGTGACCCTGGTGATGCACTCCGCGCGGCAGGATCTGGAGATCTTTTTCGACCTGCGCGGCGAGCTGCCCGGCCCGGTGTTCGACACCCAGATCGCCGCCACCCTGCTCGGCTATGGTGACCAGATCGGCTACGCCAACCTGGTGCGCGAATTTACCGGCGTGGCGCTGGAGAAGGGCCACACCCGTACCGACTGGAGCCGCCGCCCGCTGGGCGAAGGGCAGCTGCGCTATGCCGCCGACGACGTGCGCTATCTGCTGGACATCTACCGCGAACAGCGCCGCCGCCTGCGGGAAAAGGGCCGCGAGGACTGGGTGCAGGCCGACTTCGACGCCCTGGTGGACACCGCCACCTACGCCCCGCCGGTGGAGAATCTGTGGAAGCGGGTGCGCGGCAACCAGCAGCTCAGGGGGCGCCAGCTGGCCATCGCTCAGGCGCTGGCGGAGTGGCGGGAGGCGCAGGCGCAGCGCGTCAACCGGCCGCGCCGCTGGGTGCTGAAGGACGAGGTGATCATCGACATCGCCCGCCGCGTCCCCAAGGATCTGGCCACGCTGGGACAGATCCGTGGCCTGGAAGGGCGCACCCTGGAGCGTCATGGCGAGAAGCTGCTGAGCCTGGTCGAACAGGCCTGCCGACTGCCCAGGGAGGCCTGGCCGCAGCGGCCCAGGGTCACCCGCCTGACGCCGCAGCAGGATGCGGTGGTGGATCTGATGATGGCCATCGTGCGCACCCGCGGCGCCGAGCATGACGTCAGCACCACCCTGTTGGGTAACCGCAAGGCGCTGGAGGCGCTGGTGGCCGGGGCCGAGGACAGCCCGCTGTTGCAGGGCTGGCGTGCGCTGCTGGTGGGGCGCGAGCTGCAGGCCCTGCTGGCCGGCGAACGCAGGCTGCGCGTGGCCGACGGGCGGGTGGTGATTGAGAGCTGCTGAATACCCGGCTGGCTGTGGCTATCTGGGCCATGCCCGCAGGCAAAAGATTATTTACCGCAAAGGTCGCAAAGAAACGCAAAGGCTACTAACGTGATACTTCATGACCTTTGCGGTTAACTTTTTCGGTTGAGCTTGTGACGCTGCTCTGCGGTGTCACCCATTGGATGGTGCTCGGCGCCATGTTGTTCGTGCCAGGGTGTTCCCCCTCTTTGCGTTACACCGCAGAGCGGTGTAACGAGAAAAAGCTCTGTGTCCTCTGTGGTGAAACATAAAGGCGTTTTTCACAACGGTCAGTGGTTCGTCGGCTCGCCCGGGTCGAAGTCGGGCGGTGTCACGTCGGGGATGCGGTGCGATTCGTCGGCCCAGGCGCCCAGGTCGATGAGGCGGCAGCGTTCGCTGCAGAAGGGGCGGTAGGGGTTCTTTTCTTTGTCCCACACCGCGGGTTTGCCGCAGGTGGGACACTTCACGGTCTCGATCTTCGTGGTCATAGGGCGCAACAGCTGAGTTGGAAGGGGATGTCCGCCGTGGCCTGCCGGGCGCGTTCGCCGGTGCTGGCCTGCAACAGGCGCACGGTGAAGCGGTGGCGGCCGCCGCTGATCTCGGCGAAATACGGGGAATCCCCGGGCAGGCTGACGCGGATCAGCTGGAAGGGCGTGGCGCTGTCCAGGCCCTGCTGGTAGAGGCCGCCCTCGGCGGTGCGGTCGACGGGGGTGGCGCTTTCGCGGATCAGTTTCAGGATCAGATCCACCGACAGGCGCAGGGTATCGAGGCTGCCGTACCAGTGGCGCAGGTCGGCGATGCGCGTGTCGGCGTTGCGT
>DRQN01000152.1 GCA_011371455.1 Gammaproteobacteria bacterium | reverse complement strand
GCGCAGTTCGATGGTGGCGTGTCCGGTGGCGAGGGTGATGCCTTCGCTGGCGTCGATGATGAGGCTGCCGTCGGGACGCACGGTGAACCCCCGGGCGGGTCGCGCTCCCGGTGCGCGCAGGCGATGGGTGACGATGACGCCGTCGGCGGTGGCGAGGAAGACCACGCGGTCGCCCGCCCGCAGGGGCGGGACGCCGTCGGCGTGGGCGATGACGGGGAATTCCTCGTGCCCGAGCCGGAGGGCGCGGGCTTCGCCGTTTTCGGCCTCCGCCACGTCGGCGATGCGGGGCGCGGCGGCGCCCTGTTGCGGGGTCTGTCCGATGGGTTTGATGTTGTGTGTCATGGTGTTTTCCTGTCTGGCTCTTCTACAGAACAACGTGGAAACACATTATCCTGAATCCGTGGATTCATGACGGCGAATTACGCAACTCTTTGATCCGTCTCGCCATATGAAACCTGAACCCGTGGGTTCATGGTTATGATAGCATCATCAAGACAGGTGGGCAGGCTTTTCATGCCCACGCGGAATCAAATCGTGGATCACACCGCGTGGGCACAAAAAACGTGCCCACCAGGCTTCCATGATCAGGGGTGTGGCCAGCGGACTCATGGCGGTTAACGTGGGTTCAGGCTGAAGGTTTGCGGGTACAGCCCGAGGGAAAACGAGCGGCGGATCCTGGATTGCTTTCTCACATCCTGCCGGAGAAATGCCCATTGCGGGCGTGACCCACGCCTGGCGGCTCAAGCCAACACTCACCCCGGCTCTTCGGCGACGATGTAGCGGTTCCTTCCCGATTCCTTGGCCTCGTACAAGGCGGCGTCGGCAAGGTTGATGAGGTCGGCAGGGGACAGGTTTTCACACGCCACGCGACTCACCACGCCCATGCTGATGGTGACGATGTCCGCGACCTGCGAATATTCGTGTGGAATCCCCAGTGAACGGATCTTTTCGCACAGCTCGTTGGCGATGCGCTTGGCGCCGTTCAGATCGGTATTGGGCAGAACCACGGCGAACTCTTCCCCCCCGTAGCGGGCAATGAGATCCGAAGCACGCTGCACGGCCTCGTCCAGGCCCCGCGCTACCCGGCGCAGGCACTCGTCACCGGCGAGATGGCCATAGTGGTCGTTGTAGGGCTTGAAGAAGTCGATGTCGATAAGGATCAATGACAGCGGCGTGTCGTCTCGCGCCGAGCGCAGACATTCCAGGCGCAGGAATTCATCGAGGCGGCGACGGTTGGCAATGCCGGTAAGACCGTCCAGGCAGGTCAGTTTTTTCAGCTCGGCATTGCTTTGTTCCAACTTGGCCTGGGTCTCGCGCAGCGCCTGGTGGGCCAGATAGCTGCGTGAGTGGGCGCGAATCCGCGCCACCAGTTCGATGCGGTCCGGCAGCTTGACCAGGTAGTCGTTGGCGCCACGCTCGAAGGCCTTGCTCTTGTCCTTGGGATCTTCCTTGGTGGACAGCACGATCACCGGGATATTCTGTGTCGCCGGCTCGGCGCGGTATTCGTTGACCAGGGTATAGCCATCCATGTCGGGCATGATGAGATCCTGCAGGATCACCGTGGGACGAATCTCCAGCGCCATGGCCACCGCTTTCCTGGGCTCCGCGCAATAGTGGAATTCGATATCCTCCTCGCCGGCCAGCATGCGGCGAATGCCTTCGGCGACCATCATCTGGTCGTCCACCAGCAAGACGACCAGCCGGCCCAGATCATCGATGGATTGCCCAGCTTCCCGGGACTGTTCAGTGTCCGCTGCCATGTTTACCGTTGTCATCATTGGACCTCCCGCCTGGTGCGAACGGGAAATTTAGACATCACTAGTAAGGGTATCGTCTCCAGCGCCAGGATCTCCAGTGCCGCATCGAGTTCCCTGGCCGCCCTGGGCATGCCGTAAACGGCGGACGATGCCTCGTCCTGGGCGATGGTACAGGCGCCCTTGTGGCGCAATTCCAGCATCCCCTGGGCGCCGTCGCGGCCCATGCCCGTCAACAGGACCGCCACGATGTCGCCCTGCCAGCCGTTCGCCAGGGAGTGCCAGAAGACATCCACCGAGGGACGATAGGGCGTTTGCCGCGGCTCCGGGGTGTAGGCCAGGCAGCCGTCATTCTTCAATATCAGATGGTTGTTGCTGCCGGCCAGCAGCACGGTGCCGGCCTCGGGGCGGTCTCCCTCCCGCGCCAGGCGCACCTTGAGGGCGCTCTGGCGGTCCAGCCAGTCGGCCAGGCCGGCGACGAACTGTTCATCGACATGCTGCACCAGTACCACCGGCGCCGGAAAATCCGCGGGCAGCCGGCCTAGGATTTCCGCCAGCGCCTGCGGGCCACCCGACGAGGAGCCGATGGTCAGCAGGCTGCCCTGGGTGGAGGGATCGGCCGCCTGTGGCTGCCTGTGCGGCCGGGGCGTAGTGGCCGCCTGGGCATTGGTCCGGTTCAGTACGCCGATCATGCGGATCTTGCGCAACAACAGTTCGCAGCCCTCGCTCTGATCGCCCCTGTCCAGCATGGGCGTGTTGACCGCATCCAGCGCGCCGGCACCCATGGCCTCGAAGACCATGGCGGAATTGTGGTTCACCGAGGCCGTCACCACCAGGATCGGACAGGGCGAGGCCTGCATGATCCGCCGCGTGGCCTCGACGCCATCCATCACCGGCATGATGAGATCCATCAGGATCAGGTCGGGGCAGTCCTTGGCGCACTGTTCCACCGCCTCGCGGCCATTGCGCGCGATCCATGCCACCTCATGTTCCCCGCAGCTCAACACCACGCGTCGCATACCCTCGATGGCCATAACCATGTCGTTGACGATGCCTATCCTCATGCACGCGCCTCCCCGATCAGGTCGACCACCGCCTCGATCAGCGTGTCGTCATGGCAACTGCCCTTGGCCAGGTAATAGTCGGCACCCGCTTCCAGCCCCCGCTGCCGGTCTTCCGCGCGGTCCTTGTAGGAGACGATCATTACCGGCAGGGAACGCAGCTGCGGGTCCTGCTTGATGGCCCGCACCAGCTCGATGCCGTTCATGCGCGGCATGTCCACATCGCTGACCACCAGATGATAGTCGCCGCCGCGCACGGCATTCCAGCCGTCCGCGCCGTCCACGGCGGTCTCGACCACATAGCCGTAAGATTCCAGCAGGTCACGCTCGACCTCCCGCACCGTCAGTGAGTCATCCACGATCAGCACCCTCTTGATCCGTTGCCGTTCCTGTTTTTGCTGCTCATAGAGCACCGAGCTCAAGCGCCCGCCCTTGACGATGTGATCGATGGAACGCACCACGTCGTCCACGTCCAGGATCAGCAGTGGCGAACCGTCTTCCATCAGCGAGGTGGCGCTCACGTCCTGCACCTTGCCCAGGCGGGGGTCCAGCGGCTGCACGGACAGCTGCCGCTGGCCAAGAAAACCATCGACCACCACGCCGTATCGATCGAGCCGGTCGCTCACCACCACCACCGGCACCTCGTCACGCGCCACCGATTCGTGCTCCAGCCCCAGCACCTGCGGGCCGTAGGCCAGGCCGATCAGCTCGCCGTCCAGTTCACAGTACTGACGCCCGTCCATCACCTTGATCGCCTCGCCCGGCACCGACAGCAGGCGATCGACCCGGCTCAGTGGAAAGGCATAGGGCTCGTCGGCGATCTCCACCAGCAATGCGCTCAGCACCGACAGGCTTAGCGGCAGCTGGAGAATGAATTTGACTCCCTGCCCCGGATGATTTTCCACGCACACGGTACCGCCCAGCGCCCGCATCATGTCATGCACCACATCCAGGCCGACGCCGCGGCCCGAGGTCTCGGTCACCTCGTCACGGGTGGAAAAATCCGGCAGGAAGAGAAACTCGATCAGTTCATCGTCGCTCAGCGAGTCGATCACCGAGGGCGTCGACAGGCCCTTGTCGGCGATCTTCTTGCGCAAGCGGTCGAGATCGATGCCGGCGCCATCGTCTCGGATGCTGACACGCAGCAGGCCGGCGCCGTGACTCGCAGCGACGACGATCCTCGCCTGCGCCGGCTTGCCCGCGGCCAGGCGCGCCTGCGGCGTCTCCACGCCGTGGTCCACGGCATTGCGCAACAGATGGTTCAGCGGCGCCTTGATCTTTTCCAGCACATCGCGGTCGACGGGCGTCTCCCGGCCACGGATCTCCAGCGCGACCTCCTTGCCGAGGCGGCGCGACAGATCACGGACCATACGCTCAAGGCCGACGGCACCCTCGGCAAAGGGCTGCATGCGGCTGCCAGTGACTTCGTGATAGAGGGTATTGGACAGATTGCCGTTGCGACGGTCGTACTCATCCAGCGCGGCCAGTTGGTGGCCCAGCAACTGCCGGCAGGCCTCGAGTTTTTTCTGCAGTGTGCGCAGCGCCGTGCCCATGTCCACCGCACTGCCGTGCCCCTGGCTGTTGAGCAGGCCCTCCAGCTGTTCCATCAGTTCGTTCTGCCGCCGCTTGAGAAACATCAGCGAATCGGAAAAGCTCGACAGGCGGCGCGATTCCACCAACATTTCACCCGACACGCCGAGAATGCGCGACATACGCTCCGCACCGATGCGCAACATGCGCTCATCGCCCCGCCCCGCCGGCGCCCTGGCCCCGTCAGTCTCCGCCTCCACGGCGGGCGCGGGCATTGCGGGCGCTTCGCTCGCATCCTGCGCCGATGCCGCTGGTGAAGGCGTGCCGGGCACGGAGGCCGCACGACCGCCGGCAATGATCTGCGACAATTCCGCAACAGTCGCATCGACCTGTGCCTTGTTGTTGGAAAACCAGCCTTCGATGCCGCCCTCATCCAGTCCCGCGATGGTTTCGATCAAATCCGTGGCGCGCAGCAGCACGTCGATGGCAGGGCTGTCGAGAAGCAGTTCCCGGCGCTGGGCGGCGACGAAAACGTCTTCCATGACATGCGCCACCTGCACCACCGGCTCCACGCCCACCATCCGCGCGGCGCCCTTCAAGGAATGGGAGGCGCGCATCAGGGCCTCCAGCTCCTGTTCGTTCGCCGGGTGCTTTTCCAGCACCAGCAGCCCCTGGCCGAGGGCCGACAGTTGCCCCTCCGCCTCCATGCGGAACAGGTCGAACATGGACATGTCGCTGTAGCTGTCGTTACTCATCGTTCACAACTCCGGCCCCTCACAGGTTGCCGGCATGCAGCAGGTGATGCAGCCGCGCCACGTTCAGCACCGCGACCCGCTCGCCCTGGTGCTGAAACGTGCCCTGAATCAATCGACGAACCTCGTCCCCGATGGTCGCCGGTGGCGACTTCAGTTGCTCGGGCCGGTAGCGCGCCATGCCCTTCACCTCGTCGACCGGAAACACATAGCGGCCCGCATCGAGATTGACCACGATCAGCCGCTTGTAGCTATGCCGCGATTTCCCGGCAGGGTCATGATCACGGGAATTCACCGCCAGCACCGTTCTCAGCGAATGGCACAGACAGACCTTGCCGGCAATGTTCACCACCCCCTTCACGAAGGGGTTTTTGACATGCGGCAGGCGGTGCACCGGCCGCGATTCCTTTACCGTCTCGAACACATTGGCCGGCAGGCAAAAATGCTCGTCGCCAAGCCGAAAGACGATGATGCTGACGCTGTCCTGCGGGCTGATCGTGCCCGTGCTGGCCAGGCTGACGAGGTTCTCCTGGCGATAGTCCGGCGGCAACGCCCGCTCGAAGATCTGCTTTCCGGCGGCGACGAAAATCTCGCAGTTACGGCAGTGGACCACCTCTTGCAGACGCTCACAGCGCGTGACGGCATGTGCCCACACACCGACCCGGTTCCAGCAGTCGCGCGCCTTTTCATCACCCTGTTTCATTCTTTACCACCCGCATGGCGGCGCATCGCCCTTTTCTGCCGGCGCCGATAGTCCGCGGCCTGGGCGGCATCACCGCGTTTTTCCGCCAACAGGGCCAGCTGGCCCAGGGCCTGATGATGGGCGGGATCGAGATACAGCGCCTTTTTCAACAGGGACTCGGCCGCGCCCACGCTACCCTGCCGGAGGCCGACGAGACCCAGGTAATAATAAGCCGTCTCGGACTGCGGATTCTGCTTCAGATAGTTTTCGCACAGTGTCGCCGCCTCCTTGAGTCTCCCCAATTGCAGATAGGTGGAAACCTGCTCCAGGGGCCCGCTGCCGTCCGCCGGCTGCTGTCCTTTCCTTGTCTTGGCCGGCGTTTTCTTCTTCGGCGGCGGCAGCGCGGTGGGCGCCTTCGCCGCCGGCGCGGCGCGGGACAAACGCCGGCCAAAGGCCCGGTCTTTTTCGACCAGCCCGACAAGGTCGTGAAAAGTGCTCTGCAGGTCTTTCAGCGTATCGCCATCTTGCGTGAAAAACCGATTGCCGGGCGGCGGGCCATCGGCAAATATTTCACTGCCTTCACCGACCTTGCTGAAGGCAAAGGCCATGGAGAAATCGAGTGGACTGAAATAGTCCCGCGTCACCTGCGCCGCTTCCGCATGGCCAACACAGAGGATACCCCCGGGCTTCAGCATGCGGTGCAGCTTTTTCAATACCCGCGCCTGGGTGGGACGATCGAAGTAGATCAGCAGGTTGCGGCAGAAAATGACATCGTACGTGGAACGCTTGTGATCGAAATCATCGGTAATGATATTGGCGCGCGAAAAAGCGACCTTTGCCTTGACACTCGCGTCCAGCACATAGCCGGCCCGCGTGCGCTGAAAATACCTGTCACGCAGGCCGCGATACTCCTCTCGAAAGGAGTGCTGACCATAGATGGCGCGTTTGGCCTTGCGTATTGCACGCTGGCTGACGTCGTGGGCATCGATGGAAAAATCACCAACGGACAGCGCTTCCTCCATCAGCACCATGGCAATGGAGTAGGGCTCCTCGCCAGTCGAGCAGGGCAGGCTGAGTATCTTTGTTTTTCTCTCACCCGCACCCTGATGCTTCAGGCCGGGAAGGTAGCTGACCAGCGCTTCGAAGGGAAAGACATTGCGAAAAAACCAGGTTTCGGGAACGACGACTTCTTCGACCAGCTCATCAAACTCGTTCTTGTCCTGCTGTATTCGCCGCAGGTAAATCCGCTCATTCCTGGCGCCCATGGCAGCGAGACCCAGGGCCTTCATGCGGTGATGAATGGCGCGTTCGATACTGGCATCGCCTATCGAGCCTGGATGGAGGCCGATGACCTCCTGCAGCAGGGCCTTTATCCTTTCCAGCGCCACGCTAGTGCTCCCCCGTGGCGGGGAACAGACGTTCGGCATCCATGGCCGACAAAATATTTTCGGGAGAAACCCGCTGCAGCATCCCCTGCCCATCCATGGTGACTTTGTCGAGATAAGGCGTGTGCGGGTTTTCAAAGCCCGGCTCGGTGAATTGCGATTCATCCAGCTTGAGGATTTCGGTCGCCTTTTCCAGCAGCAGGCCAATCGTTCGTTGTGCCCCGTCCGGCAGGGCCAGCTTGACGACGACGATACGTGAACTGAGGCGCAAGGCGGAATCGTAACCGGCAAACAGCTGGCTGATATCGATCACCGGCAATGAGCGGCCGCGATAATTCATCAGTCCGGCAATGTGCGCCGGCGCATTGGGCTGCTTCTGCAGCGGCGCCAGCGGCACCACCTCGATGATCGCCCGGGTGGCCAGTACATAACGCGTACTGTCGACGGTAAACTGTAAGAACAGCATGTTTGCGCCTTACCCGTGCGACTTGCTCACCCGCAGCTTGGAGACACTGCTCTGCATCGCCTGCGCGGCGTCGTTCAACTGGTCGATGGCGGCATTGGAATGGCGGATAGAATCCACGGTCTGCTGCGCCGATTCACTGAGCTGCATCATCGCCGTCTTGATCTGCTGCGCGCCCTGGCTCTGGAAATGCATGCCTTCCTGCACGCTTTCGAAGCGTGGCGTCAATGTCTGCACCTCATCGATGATCTGCGCCAGCTGGGCGGAAACCTCGCTGACGTCCTCGGCGCTGCTGCGCACCTGCACGGAGAATTTTTCCATGCTGAGCACGCCGGCCGACACCGCGGACTGCATTTCCTTCACCATTTGTTCGATGTCCAGGGTGGCGACCGCCGTCTGATCCGCCAGGCGGCGCACCTCGTTGGCCACGACCGAGAAGCCGAGGCCGTATTCGCCCGCCTTCTCGGCCTCGATGGCGGCATTCAGAGACAACAGGTTGGTCTGGTCCGCCACCTTGGTGATGGTGGTCACCACGCTGTTGATGTTGCGCGCCTTCTCGTTGAGCACCTCGAACTTGGAGGCGATGGAACCGGCGGCATCGACGATCTGCTGCATGGTGGATTCCATGCTGCCCAATTCCTGCTGACCAGTGGCCGCGGAACGGGCGGTGCGCTCGGCCACTTCGGCCACTTCGTCGATGGTGTTTTCCAGTTCCTTGGTGGTGGCGGAAATCTCCGTCGCCGTGGCCGCGATCTGATTGGTGGTCGCCGCCTGCTCGGAAATGGTCGCCTCCTGCTGCTTGGCCGTGGCCGCGATCTCCGTCGCCGAGGAGGTGACCTGGATGCCGGATCGCTGCACCTGCGCCACCAGCGCGTTGAGATTGTTGACCATGGTCTGCACGCCCTGCGCCAGCTTGCCGATGGCGTCGTCGCCGTCGATATCCACCTCGCCGGTGAGATCGCCCTGCGCCGCCAGGGTCACGACTTGCAGTATGG
>DRQN01000151.1 GCA_011371455.1 Gammaproteobacteria bacterium | reverse complement strand
CGCCAGCACCGAGCTGAGTTCGTCGGCGCTCAGCAGCGGGCTGCTGATGTCGATGGCGATGATGAGGTCGGCGCCCATGTCGCGCACCGCCTCGATGGGCAGGTTGCTGGACAGGCCGCCGTCGACCAGCAGCCGGCCATCGATCGCCACCGGCGCATAGACCCCGGGGATGGCCATGCTGGCGTGCAGGACGCGCGCCATGTCGCCGCCGGCGAGGGTGACGCGCTGGCCGGTCTCGATGTCGGTGGCGATGGCGCGGAAGGGGATCGGCAGCTGGTCGAAGTCGCGCAGCCGTTCGGCGCCGTTGGTGATCCGCTTCAGCAGCAGTTCCAGACGCTGGCCCTGCAGCAGGCCCTTGGGGAGCCGCACGCCGTTGCGGTCGATGCCGGCTTGCAGGGTGGTGAGGATGTCCAGGTCGTCCTGTTTGCGGCGGAAGGAACGGTAGTCGCGCCCGGCATCGTCGCTGAAGCCGTCGTTCCAGTCGATGCCGAGGATGGTGGTTTCGACCTCGGCCGCCGACAGCCCCATGGCATAGAGGCCGGCGATGATGGCCCCGGCGCTGGTGCCGGCGATCATGTCGACCGGGATGTGATTCTCTTCCAGCACCTTGAGCACGCCGACATGGGCCAGGCCGCGGGCGCCGCCGCCACTGAGCGCCAGGCCGATGCGGGGGCGCTCGCCGGCGGCCTCTTCCGCCTGCGCGGCGATGCTGGCCGGTGGCGACAGGATCAGCAGCAGGCCCAGTGCCAGGGCGGTGCCGGGCCGTGGCATCAGCCTGCGTTGTCTCTCAGGCTGATGATGGGCCAGCCGCGGGCCTGGGCGTGGTCGCGCAGGGTATCGTCCGGGTCGACGGCCACCGGGTGCTCGACCATTTCCAGCAGCGGCAGGTCATTGTGCGAATCGCTGTAGAACCAACTGCCGGCGAGGTTTTCGCCGTGCGCTTCGAGCCACGCTTCGAGGCGCGTGACCTTGCCCTCGCGGAAGCTGGGGGTGCCCTGCACGCGGCCGGTGTAGCGGCCATCGATGCGCTCCGGCTCGGTGGCGATGAGGTGCTCGATGCCCAGGGCATCGGCGATGGGGCGGGTGACGAAGCTGTTGGTGGCGGTGACGATGAGCAGGGTGTCGTCGCCCCGGCGGTGTTTGTCGATCAGGGCCCGCGCCTTGGGCAGGATGATGGGCTGGATCTTTTCCGCCATGAACTGGCGGTGCAGCGCGGCCAGCCGTTCGGGCTCCATCGCTGCCAGGGGCTTGAGGCTGAATGCGAGGAATTCGAGGATGTTCAGGGTGCCGGCCTCGTATTCGTGCAGGAATCGCAGGTTCTCGCGCTCGTAGAACGCGCCGTCGACGAGTTCGTTTTCGACCAGAAAGCGGCCCCACAGATAGTCGCTGTCCCCGCCCAGCAGGGTGTTGTCGAGATCGAAAATTGCCAGGCTCACGCCATTCTCCCGGGATGAAAAAAGTGCGGCTATGATAACCAAAGCGCGGCGGGCCTGCTTGCGTGGCTCGCAACAGATGTGGAACAATCACTGATCGCAGTAATAAGTTGTTGATTTGACCGATGATTGACGCCGACGGGTACAGGCCGAATGTGGGTATCATCCTGAGCAACGCGGATGGGCGTGTGCTGTGGGCGCGGCGCATTGGTCAGCAGGGCTGGCAGTTTCCCCAGGGCGGCATCAAGGACGGCGAAGAGCCGTTGCAGGCGCTCTACCGCGAGCTGCGCGAGGAAATCGGCTTGCAGGCGCATCACGTGGAAGTCATCGGCAGCACCCGTGGCTGGTTGCGCTACCGTCTGCCGAAGCGTTTTCTGCGCCGGGACTGCAGGCCCATGTGCATCGGCCAGAAGCAGATCTGGTATCTGCTGCGCCTGCGGGCCCCGGATCAGGAGGTGCGTCTGGACCTGGGCGACATTCCGGAATTCGATGGCTGGCGCTGGGTGGACTATTGGCAGCCCCTGCAAGAGGTGGTGGCCTTCAAGCGCGATGTCTATCGGCTGGCGCTGGAAGAGCTGGCGCCCCTGCTGCCGGGTACGCCGCGGCGGCCTTCCCGTCCCCTCCGGTCTCGATGAATCAGCGGGCGCGGCCTTTTCTCCTGTACTTGCGCTTGCGGCCGTTTTCAACCTGACAGACTCCTGGGCATTTTCCTGCCGGGATCAACAGAGACTTAGTGGATGCTGGATACGCTGCGGCGCATCGTTCAGGAAGTCACCAGTGCCGAGAACCTGGATCAGGCCTTGAGAATCATCGTTGCCCGCGTCAAGCTGGCAATGGGGGTGGAGGTCTGCTCGGTCTACCTCAAGGACAAGCAGCGGGGTGAAAATGTCCTTATGGCCAGCGATGGCCTGAATCCCGAGTCCATCGGCAACGTGCGGCTGCACGCCGCGCAGGGCCTGATCGGCCTGGTGGGCGAGCGCGAAGAGCCGCTCAACCTGGCCGATGCCCCTTCTCACCCGCGCTTCGAATACTTTCCCGAGACCGGCGAAGAGTGCTTTCATGCCTTTCTTGGCGTGCCCATCATTCACCACCGCCAACTGCTGGGGGTGCTGGTGGTGCAGCGCCGTGCCGACGCCCCCTTTGGCGAGGACAGCGTGTCCTTTCTGGTCACGGTGGCCGCACAGCTGGCCGGGGCCATTGCCCACGCCGAGGCCAGTGGCGGCATCAGCGGCCTCAGTTCGCGCAAGGGGCGCCGCGCGCGCAGCGTCGAGCCGCTGCAGGGGCAGCCGGGCGCGGCCGGCGTCGCCATGGGTACCGTGGTGGTGTGCTATCACGAGGCGGATCTCGACACCGTGCCGGACCGCGAGGTGCAGGACAGCCGCGCCGAGGTGAAGAAATTCAAGCGCGCCGTGGAGGCGGTGAGCACCGAGATCCAGGCCATGCTGGCGCGCATGGAGTCGGTACTGCCGGCCGAGGATCGCGCCCTCTTCGACGCCTATCTGATGATGCTCGACGGCGACAGCCTGGTGGGCGACACCATCGCCCGCATCCGCAAGGGCAACTGGGCGCAGGGCGCGCTGCGCGACACCATCCACGAACATCTGCGTGCCTTCGACGCCATGGAGGATGCCTACCTGCGCGAGCGCGCCGAGGACGTGCGCGACCTGGGGCGGCGCATCCTTACCAAGCTGGTCTCCGAGGGGCCGGCCGAGGCGCGCAAGTTCCCCGCCCACACTATCCTCGTCGGCGAGGAGATCACCGCCTCCATGCTCGCCGAGGTGCCCATCAAGCGCCTCGCCGGGGTGGTCTCGGTGCGCGGCTCCAGCACCTCCCACGTGGCGATCCTGGCGCGTGCCATGGGGGTGGCGGCGGTGATGGGCGTCAGCGAACTGCCGGTGGGCCGGGTCGATGGCCGCAAGATCATCGCCGACGGCTATACCGGGCGCGTCTACATCGATCCGCCGCGCCGGGTGCGCGACGAATTCCGCCACCTGCTGCGCGAGGAGCAGGCGCTGTCGAAGGAACTCAGCGACCTGCGCGACCTGCCCGCCATCACCCCCGACAAGGTAGGCATCCCGCTGTATGTCAACTCCGGCCTGCTGGCCGACGTCAGCCCTTCGCGCAAGAGCGGCGCCGAGGGCATCGGCCTGTACCGCACCGAATTCCCTTTTATGATCCGCGACCGCTTCCCCGGCGAGGAAGAACAGTGCCAGATCTATCGCCAGGTGCTGGAGGCCTTCTCGCCGGCGCCGGTGGTGATGCGCACCCTGGACGTGGGCGGCGACAAGGCCCTGCCTTATTTCCCCATCGAGGAGGACAACCCCTTTCTCGGCTGGCGCGGCATTCGCATCAGCCTCGATCACCCGGAGATCTTCCTCGTCCAGCTGCGCGCCATGTTGCGCGCCAGCGCTGGCCTCAACAACATGGATCTGCTGTTCCCCATGATCAACAGCGTGGCCGAGGTGGACGACGCCATGCGCCTGCTGCGCCGCGCCCACCACGAGCTGATCGATTCCGGGGTCAGCATCAGCATGCCGCGCGTGGGGGTGATGATCGAGGTGCCGTCGGCGGTCTACCAGGTGCGCGAACTGGCGCGGCGGGTGAACTTTCTCTCCGTGGGCACCAACGACCTCACCCAGTACCTGCTCGCCGTAGACCGCAACAACGCCCGCGTCGCCGAACTCTACGACGGCCTGCACCCGGCGGTGATCCGCGCCCTGTTGCAGATCGTCGACGGCGCCCACGAGGAACAGACCCCGGTGAGCGTGTGCGGCGAGTTGGCAGGCGACCCGGCGGCCGTCATCCTGTTGTTAGGCATGGGCGTCGACAGTCTCAGCATGAGCGCCGCCAACCTGCCGCGCATCAAGTGGGTGATCCGCAGCTTCACCCAGCGCCGCGCGCGCAAATTGCTGAAGGAGGCGCTGACCTTCGAGTACGCCCATGCGGTGCGCAACTACCTCAATGCCGCGCTGGAAGACGCCGGCCTGGGCGGACTGGTGCGGGCGGGGCGCTGACTGCATGCTTTCCGTCCTCCTGCATTGAGTCGTGGGAGCGGGGCATGGCCCGCTCTTGTCGCTGGCGGTTGTTTCAGTGGGGGTGGGGTTGCCGGCAGGGTATGACGACCGCCGTGCGCGGCAGGCGCAGGCAGATGTCGCCGTCCTGGTCGGTGCGCAATAGCCGCCCGCCAGCCGTGCGCAGGCGTTGCAGGGTATCGGCGCCGGGGTAGCCGCGCAGGTTGTCGCGGTTGACGGAGATGAGGCTCCACTGCGGTCGCACGGCGGCGAGAAAGGCGGCGTCGCCGGCATCGCTGGCGCCATGATGGCCGACCACCAGCACGT
>DRQN01000150.1 GCA_011371455.1 Gammaproteobacteria bacterium | reverse complement strand
CAGGGCCTTCAGCGCCGAGCGGTCCAGCAGGGCATAACCGGAACTACGCAGCAGGTGGATGTCATGCAGCCGCCCCTCGCCGTCGAGGCGCAGGCCGAGCAGTACCTCGCCCTCCCAGCCGCGTCGGCGCGCGCGCAGCGGGTAACTCAGGTAACGCGACAGCTGGTCTTGCAGCTCGCCGAGCAGGTAGTTGCGCTGCGCGGCCGCGTTCGTTTGCGGCGAATTTGCCGTGCTTTCCCTGGCGTGTTGCTTGCTCGTCGCTGGCGCTTGTTGCGCGCTGTCTGCGGGTTCGTCGCCGCTGGACGGGGGTGGCGTGTCGTGGGCTGTTTCGCTGTGACTGTCGGCGGTATTCGATGGCTCGTGGATTTTCGTCCCGGCAGCCGATGGCGCAATGGCCTTGTTTATGTGGCGAGTGGCGCTTTGCCGGTCCGGGGTGTCGGTCTGTCTTGGCGTGGCGGTGTGATCATGCTGCGCGCGCGGTTCTGTGGCGGAGAACCTTTTGTCGGTGTTGTCTGTATTTACTGGTTGTTCGTTGTGGCTGTCTGGCGCTGGCTGAGTGCTCAGAACGGCGCGGATATAGGGGCTGCCCAGCTGTTGTACCGTCAGCGGTGCTATCTCATCACGGGTGATGAGGAGCAGGCCGTGCAGCAGCAGGGAAAGGGCGGCAAAGCCGAGCAGCAGCCGCGGCGCCCCGGCCGGGGGCACCGTGAACGGCTGCTCGTCGATGGCGCGGAAGTGCATGTTCTAGAAAGTAGCCCCTAACTGCATATAGAAGGCCCGTTCGGGCAGTGGGTAGTAGTGGTAGTTGGGCGCGCTGGGGCGGTAGAAACCGTAGTCGCTCATTTTTTCGTCGGTCAGGTTTTGCACCAGCAGGCGGATCTTCCACTGGCCGAAGCTGTGGCGGTAGTTGAGGTCCGCGCGGGTGTAGCCGTCCAGTCTCTTGCCGGCGTTGTCGAGGTCATCGCCGAAGTAACGGCTGCCGGTATAGACTACGTTGAAGCCCAGATGGCTATTGCGGGTGAAGTTATACTGGCCGCCGAGGGTGAATTTGTGGCGCGGCACCAGCGGGATGTCCTTGCCGCTGTGTGTGCCGTTGCGAAATTCGGCCTTGCGCCAGGCGTAGCCGGCCTGCAGGCTGGCTTTCTGATCGATGGGTGTCTTGATGCCGAGGTTGACGCCATCGCGGCGGGTCTTGTCCCGGTTTACGTTGGAGAAGCTGGCGTAGTCGTAGGCGATCTCGTCTTGCAGGTTCATGCGGAACAGGCTGGCGTCCATCTGTACGCCGCTGGTATAGGTCTGGCGGGTGCCGATTTCGTAGTGTCGCGCCGTCTGTGGTTCGATCAGGGTGAAGTCGCCGGTGCTGTAGTTCCACATTTCGTCCAGTACCGGGCTGCGGAAGCTCTTGGCGATGCGCAGATAGCTGGTGGCGCCGTAGTTGTGCCGGTGGTCGAGGCTGACATCCCAGCTGGTGATGCCGTCGCTGCGCTGGTTGTTACCGCTCGGTGCGCTGCCGGCCCGTACTTCGATGAGCTGGCGGCGGAGGCCCAGATTGAAGGTGGTGCGCGCACCGAGTGCGATGGCGTCGTTGAGGTAGAGGGCGTTGCTCTTTTGTGTCACGTACTGGGTGCTGAATCCGCCAGCGTCCAGGGTGCTGTTGTAGACGTCGATGCCGGCGATGACCCGGTGCCTGCCATACTGGCGGTTCAGGCGCGGGGTGAAAGAGAGGGTTTCCAGCTCTGAATAGCTGCCATAGCTGGCCTCCCACTGCTTGTTACGCAGGGCGACCTCGGCGGCCAGGGTCTCGCTGTCGATGAAGCCTTCGACAGCGTAGCGCTGTTCCCTGGCGCTGTAAGGAAAGCTGCCGGCCTGGGTGGGGTCCTGCTCGTAGGCGGTTTCGTCGATGGAGCCGGGCAGCTCGATGTCTTCAAAGCTCTGTTGATAGCGGATGCCCCGGTTCCAGCCGTTGTCCTCGTGGCTGAGTTCGGCGGCGATGGTGGCGTTCTTGAGTGTGTTGCTGTCGCGGTAGCCGTCGGATTCGAGGCCGTCGACATTCACCGATAAGGCCGTGTCGCCCAGCATCTTCTGCATGCCGGCGCTCAGGCGCCGGGTGTTGAAGCTGCCGACTTCCACGGCCAGGTTGCCGCCTTCGCCGTCGAGGGCGCTCTTGGTGACGATGTTGATGACGCCACTGACGGCATTGTCACCGTACAGCACGCTGGCGCTGCCCTGCACGATCTCGATGCGCTCGATACTGTCCAGCGGGATGGAGGCGAGATTGACGCTGGCCAGGTCGAGGTCGTTGAGACGGCGGCCGTTGAGCAATACCAGGGTGTTGCTGCCGCTGTTCTGGCCAAAGCCGCCGAGGTCGATGCTGGCGCGGCCGCCGTTGATGCCGTAATAGCCGGCAACCTTGACGCCGGCCTGGTAACGCAGCACCTCGGCGAGGTTGTTGGCACCGCTGTTGGCGATGTCCTCGGCGCTGATGGTGATGACGTTCACCGGTGCGGTGTCGATGGTGGCTGCGAAGCGCGTCGCGGTAACGATCACCGGGGCGCCCTGCATGGCGCCGGTGTCTTCTTCGGCCTGGGCCTGGCCGCTGGCGATGGCCGCCACGGCGAGGGACAACAGGGTCTTGCGGATCAGGGTATTGGTGGTACGGCTCACGGTCTTCTCTCCCAAAATAGTTGCGCACACCCGCGCGAGTCATGCGGCGGCGAAAGGAGAGAGGGGGAGGGCCGGAAGCGTGGTGGCTACTGCCCGCCACCACTGCCCTCCGCAGCCTGTGTCGTCGGCTTCAGGCCGGTCTCCGGGCTCATGAGTGATCTGTCGATCCGGCCGACGCCTTCCCGGGGCAAACCCAGTGGCGTTTCGTCGGCCGTGTCCTCAATTACCGTTGCGGGGGCAGCGCTGGAATTGTCGGCCCGAGGCCAGACGCACCAGTTTCCCGTTTCATCCCGTGGGCGGATTGCCCGTGGGACACCTGAAGCAGGCGCGCATTTTAGCAGGTTGTTGGAAAGGGCGTCCTGTCTTTTTCCTTGCCTGTGCGGTGTGTGTTTTCAAGTTTGATTTCGATTCAGCCGTTTATGGCACTATCATTGGTTCATTGCGCAGCGGTTGCGCGCAATGTTGGGAGGTACCCTTTCGTCAACGGGGAAGCGGCGGTTCGACATCCATGCAGCGGATACTGGTACTCAATGCCAAGGGCGGTTGTGGTAAGACCACCCTGGCCACCAATCTTGCGGGCTACTATGCCTCGTCCGGAGAGGTGACTGCGCTGCTGGACTATGACCCCCAGGGTTCGGCGATGAAGTGGCTGAGTCTGCGTGATCCCGAACGTCCTGCGATCCACGGCATCGCCGCCTACCAGAAGCGCAATGATCTTACCCGCACCTTTCAGATGCGCCTGCCGACGGGCACCCAGCGGGTGGTCATGGACGCCCCGGCCGGGGTGGCCGGTCTGCAGCTGGCCGACTATGTGCAGCGGGTGGACTGTATCCTGGTGCCGGTGCTGCCTTCGCCCATCGACATCCATGCCGCGGCGCATTTTATCCAGGATCTGCTGTTGCTGGGCAAGGTGCGCCCGGCGGGGGTGCAGCTGGCGGTAGTGGCCAACCGGGTGCGCGAGAATACGCGCGTGTACCGGGATCTGCAGCGCTTCCTGCTTGCCCTCAACGTCCCCTTTGTCGCCAGCCTGCGTGACAGCCAGAACCATATCCGCGCCGCCGAGCAGGGGCTGGCCATTCACGAACTGGAGGCCACGCGCAGTCAGCCGGACCGCGAACGCTGGGCGCCGCTGATCGAGTGGCTGGAGGCGATGGCCGGACAGTCGCCGGCGGCGAATGGCTCGGTGACATCCATCGGCGTGAAGCGGCCGGACTGATCAGGCCGGCAGGTAGACCGGCCCGTGCGGGCCGTCGAGGGTGATTACCGGATGGCCGTAGAGGCGGGCGATGTGTTCCGCCGTCAGCACTTGTTCGCCGGGTCCGTGCAGGGTCTCCCCGTCGTCGAACAGCAGTAATGCCCGGCCGCAGAAACGGCTGGCCAGGTTGATGTCGTGCAGGATCATCAACAAGCCCCGCGTTTCCTCGCGCGTCTGTGCGGCAAGCAGTTCCAGCAGGGTGATCTGCTGGTGGGGGTCGAGGTGGTTGGTGGGTTCGTCGAGCAGGAACAGCTGCGGCTGCTGACACAGCAGGGTGGCCAGTGACAGGCGCCGCCGCTCGCCGCCGGACAGGGTGCCGAGCTGGCGTGACGCCAATCCGGCCAGTCCCACTTGCGCCAGTGCCCGTTCCGCCAGGGCTATGTCTTCGGCCGATTCCCACTGCCAGCGTCCCAGGTGCGGGTGACGGCCGCTCAGCGCCGTTTCCAGCACCGTGCCGGGGAAGGCGTCGCCCTCTTCCTGCAATAACAGGCCCAGTTGCCGGGCGACCTGTCGGCGCGGCAGTTTGTCGATGGCCTGGCCGCTCAACAGGATCTGGCCCGCCGCCGGTGCGCGCAGCCCGGCGAGGGTGTGCAGCAGGGTGGTCTTGCCGACGCCGTTGATGCCGAGCAGGGCCCAGCGCTGGCCCGCGTGGATTTCGAGATGGAGGTTGGTGCAGACCTGTTTGCCGCCGATTTCCACCGCCAGGCCGCGGGCCTCGAGCAATGGCGTGCTCATGCTGACTCCCCTTTTTCACCACAGAGGCACGGAGTGCACAGAGAAAGACAATGTGTCTCTCGCCAAGCCGCCAAGGCGCAAAGAAAAGCCCAATCAGATTTTTTTCCTTGGCGGCCTGGCAGATTGACGAGAATATTTTTCGCTTTCTCTGTGTCCTCCGTGCCTCTGTGGTGAATAAATCCTTTCGCAAGACCCATCACAACCCACCCCCGCGCCGGTTGAGCAGGTAGAGGAACAGCGGCACGCCGAGCAAGGCGGTGATCACACCCACCGGCAGTTGCTGCGGGGCGGCCACGCTGCGCGCCAGGGTGTCGGCGAGGATCAGCAGGCTGCCGCCGGCGAGCACGCAGCCGGGCAACAGGTGGCGGTGGTCGCGCAGGCCGAGCAGGCGCAGCAGGTGCGGGATCACCAGGCCGACGAAGCCGATGCTGCCGGCGATGGTTACCGCGGCCGCGGTGAGCAGGGAGGCGATGAAGTACAGCAGCAGGCGCAGGCGCGGCACCGCCACGCCGAGGGCGCTGGCGGCCAGCTCGCCGCGCGCCAGCACGTTGAGGTCGCGCGCCAGCGGCAGGCACAGCAGCAGGCCGATGCCGCAGGCCAGCAGGCCCCACAGGGGCGGGGGGGTGTGGCTGAGGTCGCCCATCAGCCAGAACAGCATGCCGTGCAGGCCGCGCTCGGGGGCGAGGGCGAGGATCAGCGAGATCAGCGCCCCCCAGCCGGCGGCCACCACCACCCCGGTGAGCAGCAGGCGGGTGGCGGTCCAGGCGCCGCGGCCGTGGGCCAGGCCGAACACCAGCAGCATCGACACCAGGGCGCCGACAAAGGCGTTGCCGGCCAGCAGCAGTCCGCCCAGGCCGGCCAGCATCGACAGCAGGGCGGCCACCGCGGCGCCGCCGGAGATGCCCAGCACGTAGGGATCGGCGAGCGGGTTGCGCAGCAGCACCTGCATCAGCGCCCCGGCCAGGGCCAGCATGCCGCCGACGGCGAAGGCGGCCAGCGCGCGCGGCAGGCGCAGTTCGAAGAGCACGGTGCGCGCCAGCGGCTCGCTGCCGCTGTCCAGCAGTGTCCCCAGGCCGATGTCGATGCTGCCGCTGAGCAGGGCCAGCAGCAGGCTGGCCGGGGCCAGCAGCAGGAGCAGGCCGAGAGTGAGGCGGGGCGCCATCAGAAGATGCGCCCCAGGAACAGGTAAGAGGACTGCCGCCCGGCGCTGTTGAAGCCGTAGGCGATGTAGATTGGGCCGATGTAGGTGTCGGCGCCGATGAAGACGCTGCCGGCGTGAACCAGTGAGTCGAGGCCCATTTCGGCGCGGCTCTGCCAGGCGTTGCCGGTCTCGAGGGAGAAGCCGGCATACAGCGGGATTTCCGCCGACTTGATGAAATAGTGGTTCAGGGTGCGGTAATAGGCCAGCGTCGCCAGCGCCGTGTAGGCGCCGCTGAGTTCGTCCTGGAGATAGCCGGAGAGGCTCAGGAAACCGCCCAGCTGAAACAGGTTGGAGAGATTGGCGCGGTTGTTGATGGTGTCGGCATAGCTGAGGTTGCCGAGCAGGGTGTTGTTGCCCCAGCGGCCGGCCCTGTAGAGCGCGAGGCTGCCGAGGTCGACCTCGGCATCGGCGCCCAGGGCGCGCTTCGACGAGGCCAGGGTCAACTGGCCGTAGCTGCCGCGGTGCGGAAAGTTGGGGTTGTCCAGGCTGTCGTAGATGAAACGCAGGCGGTAGGCGCCGTCCTCGCTGCGGCCGGCGGGCAGCGGCGGGCCGGTGGTGACGTCGGCCTTGCTCGACGAGCGCACCAGGCCCAGGCGCAGCTCGGCGCGGTTGCCGAACTGGCGGCCGGCATCCAGCGCCACCTCCCGTTCCCGCAGGCGGGCGGTGAGCAGCTCGGTGCCGTCGCGGTAGAGTTTGACGCTGCGCTGGCGGGCGCCGAGGCTGGCGGCGACGAAGTAGTCCGAGTCGGCGCTGACGGGCTGGAAGAACTCGCTGTGAATCCCCGAGCGTTCGCCGAAGCTCAGCTCGGT
>DRQN01000149.1 GCA_011371455.1 Gammaproteobacteria bacterium | reverse complement strand
GGCCTGCTCGATACCATGCGCAAGCGTGGCATCGACACCCACCTGGGCCACAAGGTGAAGGCCTTCGAGGCCAATCGCGTGATCACCGAAGGCGGTGAATTCGACGCCGACCTGATCCTCTTCATGCCCGGCATGACCGGCAACGCCTGGTTCGACGATACCCCGCTGCCGCGCTCCCCCGGCGGTCTGCTGCAGGCCGACGAACACTGCGCCGTGCCCGGCTTCGAGCGGGTCTTTGTTGCCGGAGACTCCGGCAGCTTCCCCGGCCCCGACTGGATGCCCAAACAGGCCCACATGGCCGACCTGCAAGCCGAGGCCGCCGCCACCAATCTGAGTGACGAACTCGCCGGCCGCCCCGCCCAGGCCACCTTCAAGGTCGAACTCATGTGCATCGTCGACAGCGGCGACCGCGGCATGTTCGTCTCACGCACGCCCAGGGGCAGCCGGGTGATGCCACCATCTATCGTTATGCACTGGCTCAAGCGCTTCTTCGAATGGTGGTATCTGCGCCAATACCGTTGAGCCCGCCATGACGCCCTGGTACGTCTACATCCTGCGCTGCGCCGACGGCAGCCTCTACACCGGCGTCGCCACCGACCTCGAACGCCGCCTCGCCGAACACAACGGCAGCGGCAAGCTCGGCGCGCGCTACACCCGCGCGCGTCGTCCCGTCACCCTGGTTTACAGCGAGCCCGCCGAATCCCGCGCCGCCGCCTGCCGGCGCGAGGCCGCAATCAAGAAACTGCGCAGGGTGGAGAAGGAGAGGCTTGTCGCAAGCTGTTCTCCTGCTTAGTCAGGGTGGGCACGTTTTATATGCCCACGCGGTATTGAAAGAACATGGGGTAATGCGTGGGCACAAAAGACGTGCCCACCCTACTAGACTCATTTCATATTGGACAAGGCTCCTTGTTTCCTCGTCGCATGGGTAGCAGAATGCTGATTATGAACCTGGTATGGCGTGTTTTCCTGTTCGTGCCTCTGTTCCTGCTGCTGTTGTCCTGTTCGGGGCAGGAAGGAGAGGAGCGTGTTGGAGGGCCCTCCCTGGGTCTGCTGCGGGTGATCTTTGCTGGTGACCGCTTCGTGGCCGGCGAGGCCGGCGGTGCCATGCTGGTGAGTGCCGACGGCAAGGCCTGGTCCGCCGTGCAGACTTCCCCTCGCCAGCCCGTAAGCGCCCTGGCCTGGGATGATACCCGCCTGCTTGCCCTGGGTTATGGCCTTGTCGGGCGGGACGTGGTGCTGGAGAGCACCGACGGCCGTGCCTGGCGCCAGCGCTTTCTCGACCGCTATGAGGAATTCACCGACATGGTGTGGACGGGAAGCCGCTTCGTCGCCGTGGGAGAGCAGGGGGCGGTGCTGCTCAGTGATAATGCCATCGACTGGTGGCTGGCCACCCCGGGACCGGCTGGGGATGCCTTCCTGACCGATCTGGATTTGCAGAACGGGCGCCTGTTGGCGGTGGGTTGGGGCGGCTGGATATTGAACAGCGATGACGATGGTGAGAGCTGGAGCGGTCAGCAACTTGCTGACCAGTCTGTCCTCCTGGAAGGTGTGGTCTCGAACGGCAGCCGCACCGTGGCGGTGGGCTTCGATGGCGTGATCTTCGTCAGTGACGACGGGGCCAACTGGCGGGAGGTCAACTCGGGTACCCGCCAACACCTGCTCGGCGTGGCCTGGGGCGGGGACCGTTTCGTCGCCGTGGGCTTTGAGGGCACCATCATCGAGAGCACGGACGGCCTGAACTGGTCGCCGCTGGCTTCAGGCACCCGGCGTATCCTCACGAGCGTTGCATGGGGTAATGGTCGCTTTGCGGTGGTCGGCCGGCAGGGCGCGGTGATCGCTTATGCCGTCGGCGGGGTGCCCGTGCAGGGGCGGATCGATGCCGGCAACCTGTAGGGATTCCCGGCCTTGTCAGCATTGCCCCGGGCAGCTGTCTCATGGCGCACAGACCTGCCTTTCGCATTGATTCCCAGTTGTTCCATTCGCGGTACAACACTTCTTCCTTGAAGCCAGGCAGGTGGGCACGTTTCATGTGCCCACGCGGTATTGCTCGAAGCCTTGTTATCCCTGGATTCGCGAAGAACCGTGGTCTGCCTAAAAAATGTCCAAAAGAGCCAGGGAGTAATATCGCTATATTTCAATCGGTTAGTATGCTGCTCGGTTGCCGGGGCAAGGGGTGCTGAGTCGGCTTGGCCAGATTCCTGGGGCAGGGGTTCTCGCGGATGAGGTTACACCGGGCGGTGGTGGTGCTATCTTTACGGTGTATGTGGAGTCGTGCGCTGCCGCCGTTTGCTTGCGCGGTTTGCCTTCGTGAATCACCCTTGGGTAGTCATGTGGCAGGGTAGAGTCTGATGTCGAAGCTTGTCTTGATCTCGTTGGGATTCCTGTTTGTCGGCCTGGGCGGGGTGGGCCTGGTGCTGCCGCTCATGCCGACGACGCCTTTTCTGTTGCTGGCCGCCGCTTGTTTTGCCCGCTCTTCCCCCCGTTTCCATGACTGGCTTCTCAATATCCATGTGTTCGGCGCCTTGATCAGGAACTGGCAGGAAACCCGGAGTATCCCCAGAAAGGCCAAGCTGGTGGCCATTCTCAGCATCACGCTGGTGGGTGGACTCTCCGTCGTGCTCTTTGTCGAGCAGACGTTCTTGAAGATTCTCATTGCGGCAATCCTGCTGTTTCATGCGGCGCTCATTGCCTGCATCAAGAGCACCGAACGGGTCGAGCTGCGCAAGGAGAATGGCTGAGCGCGGCCCGGGCGTCGGGCGCTTGGATGGCAGAGCCGGTTTCTCATGCCTGCCCGGGCTGGGTCTACATCATGCTGCGCGGCGGCTGTTCCTCGATGAGTTTCTTGATCTGGATGAGGGGCGGGTTGTTGGGGACGATGGTGCCTTTGACGTCGAAAGTGGGATAGCCCATTTGTTTTGGTGAAAAGCCCGCCTGGTTCAGTTTGCCCATTAACTCGTTTCCCGCATGGGGCTGGCGGTCTACCACGTATTCCACGTAGGGGATTTCCGCCCGAGCCAGTTCCCGCCGCTTTATCTCGCAATACTCGCAATCCGTAATGGAATACATGATCAACTGATCGTGCTCGGCCAATTTGACCGCGGGGTTCTCGACCACCAGGTTGCCCGCCCCCTGGTAGATCACGGCGCCAAAAAAGGCGATAGCCACGAAATACAACAAAGCCTTTTGCATGTTGTTCTCTCCCCAATATCGACATTCTGACCTATGACACCCGAACCCTGGGTTCGGTTCAATCCAGGGTTCCAGGCCGGGGCTGTCTTGCCGGCCGGGGGCGCGTGGCTGCTGACGGCCCTGTTCATGCGCCGCTGCAGGTCGCGCCACTGCGAGGGGTCTGCCGGTTTACATCCACTCATTTCCGCTGCTGGACGAGGCCGGTGAGCCGGTGCTCGACAGCTTTCTGTGCCGGCGGGAGGGGAGGGCAGTTTCTGTTGTCGATTGCCACGCCATCGAGGCGCCGTTGATGCGCACGTATTATCGCATCTCCCGGATGTTGACTATCTCAAGTAAGGCTCCCGGCGGCCGCTACCTCATGTCACAACAACGCCGCGCTTCGGCGTCGTGTTTCTGGCAATATAGACCCTACAATTTTCCTTCGGCTGAGGTTTCATGGACGGCCGTTCTCCAGGAGCTGCTTCAATAATGCACGGACAATCCTTTTTCCTTCCCGCCACACTCCAACAACAACTCGACGCCACCGCCGCCGAGTGGCAGGCCGGCGGCAAGGTCGCGCGGCTGTGGGTCCGTGACGCCAGCCTTTGGACGGGTAGCGACGAGGACCAGTGGCTGGACTGGTTGACCATCACCCGCGAGCAGCGCGATCACACCGATGAGCTATTGCAGGCGCTGGCCTTCGTCCGCGAAGGCGACTTCCGCCACGCGGTGCTGCTCGGCATGGGCGGCTCCAGCCTCGGCCCGGAGGTGTTGCAGCTGACCTTCGGCAGCCAGCCCGGCCACCCCGAGTGGCTGGTCGTCGATTCCACCGACCCGGAAAATATCCGTGCCGTGGAGGCGCAGATCGACTACGCGCACACCGTGTTCCTGGTGTCGAGCAAGTCCGGCTCCACCCTGGAGCCGAACATCTTCAAGGATTACTTCTTCACCCGTGCCACGGAAGCACTGGGGCAGGCCGAGGCCGCGGCGCGTTTCATGACCGTCACCGACCCCGGTTCTAACATGGAATCGGTGGCGCGCGCCGACCATTTCCGCGCCATCTTCTACGGCAAGCCGCAGATCGGCGGGCGATATTCCGTGTTGTCCAATTTCGGCCTGGTGCCGGCGGTGGTGATGGGCGTCGACGTGGCGGCCTTCCTCGACCGCACGGAAGAGATGGTGGCCGCCTGCGAAGACACCACCGTGGCGCAGAACCCCGGCGTGATGCTGGGGCTGGTGATGGGCCTCGCCGCGCGGCAGGGGCGCGACAAGCTGACCGTGCTCGCCTCACCGGGCATCGGCGCCATGGGCGCGTGGCTGGAGCAACTGGTGGCCGAGTCCACCGGCAAGCAGGGCAAGGGTATCATCCCCGTCGATGGCGAGGCCCTGGCCGCGGCGGAAAATTATGGTGACGACCGCCTGTTCGTCTATCTGCACATGGCCGGCGACGACGACAGCGCCGAGCGGGCAAGGCTCGACGCGCTGGTGGCCGCGGGCCATCCGCTGGTGCGCATCGAGCTGCGTGACGCCGACGACCTGGGCAAGGAATTCTTCCGCTGGGAGACCGCCACCGCGGTGGCCGGCAGCGTGCTCGGCATCAACCCCTTCGACCAGCCGGACGTGGAGGCCAGCAAGATCGAGACCCGCAAGCTGACCGAGGCCTTCGAAGCCAGCGGCAGGCTGCCGGCGGTCTCGCCGATGGCCGCCGACGAGCACTTCACCCTGTACACCGACGACGCCAATGCGAGCGCCCTGCGCGAACTGGCGGGCGCCGGCGCCAGTGTCGAGGACTACCTCAAGGCCCACCTGGGCCGGCTCGGCGCCGGCGACTATCTCGCCCTGCTGGCCTACATCAACCGGCTCGAAGCGCAACACGACGAGGCCCTGCAGCAGATCCGCAATCACGTCTGCCAGCACGCGCGGGTCGCCACCTGCGTCGGTTACGGGCCGCGCTTCCTGCATTCCACCGGCCAGGCCTACAAGGGCGGGCCGAACAGCGGCGTGTTTCTGCAGATCACCTGCGATGACGCTCAAGACCTGCCGGTGCCGGGCCGCAAATACAGC
>DRQN01000148.1 GCA_011371455.1 Gammaproteobacteria bacterium | reverse complement strand
CCTGCCCTTCCCGGTAGGCCTGCTTCCAGTCGGCAAGATTGTTCACCAGCCGCGCCGACAGCTCCACGCCCTTGCGCGCCAGCAGGCGTCGATAGTACTCGAAGTCCTTGCGCTCCGTGGCCACGTCGGCCGACAGAAAAAGGGCGCGATGCGCCCAGGGGAGGATGCGGCGAATCTGTTTCAACAGCGGCCGGAGCGGCGCCAGCTCCACCATGCCGGTGGCATTGCGGTAGGGATAGCCGTACTCGCTGACGCTCCAGTTCACACCACAGAACACCACCGGCAAGGCGGCATCGCGCAAATAGGGCATGACCAGGTATTTCGAGGCATTGTCATCGGCGGCCAGCAGCACGTCGGGCTTGAAGCTGTCGATCAGGGCGAGGGCCTCGACGGCCTTCGCCTCGGCCCAGGCCGGCTCGGGGTGGCGTTTGGTGTCCATGTAGAAACGCCGCACGTCACACTGCCCCTGCAGCACGCTGTCCATGCCGCGCTCGATGCCGTCGTTCCACTCGTAGCCCGGGTGATAGGAGGACACGTACAGGCAGCGTTTTTTTGGCGCCTCCGTGGCGTGCACCGCCATCGCCAGGCACAGGCCGCCAAGCGCCAGCGCGATATGCAGGGTCCGTTGCCACGTTTGCATGCCCGTCATCCCTGCTGCAACAGTTCCATCAGCCCGGCCTCGTCCAGCACCTCGACACCCAGTTCCTGCGCCTTGGTCAGCTTGGAACCGGGGTCCGTGCCGGCGATCACCCAATCGGTCTTTTTCGACACGCTGCCCGTCACCTTCGCCCCCAGCGCCTGCAGGCGCTGCTTGGCCTCGCTGCGCGACATGCCCTGCAGGGTGCCGGTGAGGACGATCACCTTGCCCGCCAACGGCAGCGCCTCCGGCTTCTTTACCGCTACCTTGGGCCAGCGGATGCCGGCGGCGAGCAGCTTGTCGATGACCTCCAGGTTGTGGGGCTGGCGGAAGAAGGTATAAATGCTGTTAGCCACCACCGGCCCCACGTCCGGCACCGCCTGCAGGGTCTCCACATCCGCCGCTTCGATAGCTTTCAGGTCGCCGAAGTGCTCGGCCAGGATCGAAGCCGTGGTCTCGCCGACTTCGCGGATGCCGAGCGCGAACAGAAAGCGCGGCAGGGTGGTGGACTTGCTCTTCTCCAGCGCGGCGATCAGGTTCTCGGCCGACTTCTGCGCCATGCGCTCGAGGCCGGCCAGCTGTTCCACCGTCAGCGCATACAGGTCGGCGGGATCGTGCACCAGGTCGCGATCCACCAGCTGCTCCACCAGCTTCTCGCCCAGTCCCTCGATGTCCATGGCGCGCCGCGAGGCGAAGTGCTTGATGGCCTCCTTGCGCTGCGCCGGACAGTACAGGCCACCGCTGCAGCGGGCGATGGCATGGCCTTCGAGACGTACGATGTCGGAACCGCACACCGGGCATTTTTTCGGCATCTCAAAGGGCTTGGCCTCCGGCGGCCGGCGCGACAACACCACCCCCGCCACCTTGGGGATCACGTCGCCGGCGCGATAGACGATCACTGTGTCGCCCACGCGCAGGTCGAGGCGGCGGATCTCGTCCTCGTTGTGCAGGGTGGCACTGCTCACGGTGACGCCGCCCACCTCCACCGGTTCGAGGCGCGCCACCGGGGTAATGGCGCCGGTGCGGCCAACCTGGATGTCGATGGCCAGCAGGCGGGTCAGCGCCTCCTGGGCGGGAAATTTGTGGGCGATGGCCCAGCGCGGCGCACGCGAGACGAAGCCCAGCTTTTCCTGCTGGTCGAGGCGGTCCACCTTGTACACCACGCCGTCGATCTCATAGGGCAGCTGGGGGCGCTTATCCTTCATCGCGCGGTGATAGGCCAGGCAGGCCTCGATGCCGCGCACGCCGTCACGCACCTCGGGACTGACCGGCAGCCCCCACTGGCGCAGGCGCGCCAGGATGGCGCTGTGGCGGTCCGGCAGCTCGCCCGCCTCCACCTGGCCCACACCGTAGGCGTACATGGCCAGCGGGCGGCTGGCGGTTACCTGTGGATCGAGCTGGCGCAGCGAGCCGGCGGCGGCGTTGCGCGGATTGGCGAAGGGCTTTTCGCCGGCGGCGCGCTGGCGTTCGTTGAGGGCCTCGAAGCCGGCCTTGGGCATGTACACCTCGCCGCGCACCTCCAGCACGCGAGGCAGATCCTTACCCGGCTCGCCGCGCAGGCGCAGGGGAATGCTGCGAATGGTGCGCACATTCTGCGTCACGTCTTCGCCCACGTAGCCGTCGCCGCGGGTGGCACCACGGGCCAAGCGACCGTCCTCGTACAACAGGCTGATGGCCAGGCCGTCCAGCTTGGGCTCGGTGGTGAACTCGATCTGCTCCACGGGAATGGCCAGGCGCTCGGCGCAGCGGCGGCCGAACTCCAGCGCCTCTTCGTCGCTGAAGGCGTTGCTCAGGGACAGCATGGGCACCTCGTGCCTCACCTCGCCAAAGGCCTTGAGCGGCTTGGCGCCGACGCGCTGGGTAGGCGAATCCGCTGTCACCAGCGCCGGGTATTGTTCCTCCAGCGCCTGCAGTTCGCGGAACAGGCGGTCGTATGCGGCGTCCGGGATCTCCGGGTCATCGAGCACATAGTAGCGGTAGTTGTGGTAATCGATCTGCTCGCGCAGTTGGCGGGCGCGGGCGGCGATGTCGGCAGGGATGTCGGCGGAAGTGCGCATGTCTCAGCGGCTTCCCGTGTCGTTGTCCGCCGCCGCGGCCAGCTCCGGCTGATAGCCGAAACGGCGCATGTCCGGCATGCGCTGGGGAAACAGAATGCCGTCCAGGTGGTCACACTCATGCTGCACCACACGGGCGTGAAAGCCGCTCGCCTCGCGCTCCATGGGCCGGCCCTCGGCATCGAAGCCGGTGTAGACGATGTGGCGATGACGCGGCACCCAGCCGCGCAGCTCCGGCAGGCTCAGGCAGCCCTCCCAGTCACCCGCCTGTTCGTCACCGATGGGGGTGATGCGCGGATTGATCAGCACCGTGGCGGGCACCGGCTCACGGTCGGGATAGCGCGGATTGTCCTGCATGCCGAAGACGATCAGGCGCAGCGGCTCGCCGATCTGCGG
>DRQN01000147.1 GCA_011371455.1 Gammaproteobacteria bacterium | reverse complement strand
TTCCCCTCACCCACCGCGAGCATGCCCATTCGGTGGTGTTCGTCACCGGCCATCTCAAGGATGGCAGCATGGACCTGAACTGGAAGGCGCTGGCGCAGCCGCAGCAGACCATCGTCGTCTACATGGGCCTGCTGGGGGTGAAGGAGCTGTGCAAGCAGCTGGTGGCGTATGGCCTGCCGGCGGAGACGCCCATGGCGCTGGTGCAGAAGGCCACCACCCGCCAGCAGAAGGTGGTGGTCGGCACCCTCGGCAGCATGCCGCAGATCGTCGAGGCCACGGAGATCAGGCCGCCGACGCTGATTATCATCGGCGACGTGGTGAGGCTGCACAAGAAGCTGGCCTGGTTCGGCGGCGCGGAGAGTGTGGGGGAATAGCAATACCGCGTGGGCACGCAAAACGTGTCCACTCTACCTAACTGCCTGACCATTCATGGTTCATTGATCAAACCACGGCATATGAAACGCGGAGGGCGCGGAGCTGTGGAGCCATAGAGAAATTCGTTGAAAACTCCGTGTCTCCGCGGCTCTGTGGCCTCCGTGTTTCCATCCCGGCCTGCCATCATTCGTCGCGGGCATGGCCTGCCCCAGAGGTGGAGGGCCTGGCAGGGTGGGGTTAATATTATGGCTTAGTGCATGGGCGTTTCTTCACGGCCCTCGCCCTTGCCCTCCATGGCGCGCTTGATGCCGCTGATGACGGAGTCGAGGGCGCGGTCGAACAGCGGCACGTCGTCGACGATCTGCGCCTGGCCGAGATCGAATTTGTCCAATAGTTTCTTGAAGGTCAGGTCGGCCACCACCTTGTATTTGCGATCGACGAAGGTGTATTCGCCGGTGAAGTCGCATTTCCAGGCCAGCTTGCCGCGGCTGCGCTTTTCCGTCTCCGGGTCGATGAATTCCACCCAGGTGCCCAGGGTCATGTCCTTGACCAGTTCGGCGTATTCACTGTCGAGTTGCTCCCAGCCGTCCCAGTCCATGGCCTGGGTGGAGGCGAGGATGATCTCTTCGATGAATTCATCGGCCTCGTCACGGGGGGCGCTGGCCTCGGCCGCGGTCTCGCCGCCGTTCCCGGCCGGCGTGTGTTCCTCGGGCGAGCCGCTGGCGGGCTTGTTTTCCGCATCTGCCGGCAGGTTCTGCACTGCGCCGACGCCGCCGCGCAGGCTGGCCAGGTGCAGTTCTTCGAGCTTGTCGAAGATACGCTCGGTGACGGCGCGGTCGTAGTCGATCAGGGTCAGGCCGTCGCGCAGGCCGTTGAGCACGCGTGGAATGACGCGCACCAGGCTCTGCCGTTCGCTGACCACCAGCTTGGGCTGCACGCTCCAGATCAGGTCGTCGGCCACCTTCAGCGCCGTCTCCCAGGCGGTGCCCTGGCTGCCGCCGTCGCGCAGATAGATGTGGTTCAGCACGTCCTTCCAGGCATCGATGAGCAGGGCGCGGATGAAGGGCGGGATGTTCTGGCCTTCCACGCGCTGGCGGATTTCGTTGGCGACGGTGTCGCGGGCCTGTTCCAGCATTTCTTCCGCCAGGCGGTTGGCCTCGCGCTCCTCCTCCACGAAGCGGGTGAATTCATCCAGCAGGGTGGCGAACAGCTCGGGGTCGTCCTCGAATTCGTTGAGAATGCGTTCGACCACGTATTCCACCATCTGCAGGGTGGGGTTGCGTACCCCGTCGTCTTCGCCTTCGATGTCTTCCACACCGGCATAGGCCAGCTCGTTGAGCAGCTGCCGCGCCGGGTGGGTCTTGCGGGCGAAGAACTCCTTGTCGATGATGGCGACCTTGAGCAGGGGGATCTGCAGGCGGGCGATGAGGGCCTTGATGTCGTCGGCGATGTGCGGGTCGTCGAGGATGAAGTCGAACAGCATGCTGACGATGTCGATGGCATCGGTGTCGGCCTGGCCGATCTGGCGCTTGCCATCATCCCCTGTTTGCCGGGTGATGGCCTGTGTCAGGCTGGCCTTGATCAGGTTGGCGTCGAGGGGCTGTTCGGCGTCCTGCGGCCCCTGCAAGCGGCTGTCGCCCTGCAGGCTGGAGAGGGCACTGACGATGTCCTGCGGGGCGTAGTAGAGGGCGATGCCGGCCGTGCCGTCGCCGGCGTTTCCACCGATGCCGGCCGCGCCGTTAGGGGCCATGCCTGCCTGGTCAGCGGCCAGCGGCGGCCCGCCGGCGGGTACGGCGCCCGTGAGGCCGCGTTGCTGGGAGAGCATCTGCTGTAGCGAGGCGAACAGGTTGCCGGCGGGAGGGGCATCGGCGCTTGTCTCGGCGCCTTCCTGCTGACTCATGGCGCTGGCGATTTCGGCGATGATATCGCTCTCGCTGCGCGGGGTGCTGGCGTTTCTTTCCGCCGAGCGCTGCGCCGGTGTCTTGATGCGCGGCAATACGCCGGCGGCCACCAGGTCGGCATTGATGGCGCTGTACATGTCGTCCAGCTGCTGCACCACGTGCTTGTCGAACAGCTTGTAGATCACCAGGCGTATCCTGAGATCGCTGTCGAGTTCATCCACCGCGGCGGTAAAGGCGTGGCAGATGACGTGCGGGCGCAACGGGTTGTTGTCCTTGCCGATCTCCTGGTCGTCGATGAGGAAGTCGAGGCGGGCGGTGAGGGCGTAGAGGGCCTCGCGGTACTGTGTTTCGGCACTGGAGATCATGTTGGTGAGCGCCAGGGATTCCTCCAGCTGTTCGTCGCCGACCAGGCCGACCTGATCCAGCGGTCCCAGTTCTTCCAGCGTGTCGGGCTGCGCGGCGCTGCCGCCCAGGGACTCGTTGAACAGGGCGTCCAGGCGGCTGCGGTAGGCGCTGGCCATGGCGTCCTTTTTCAGGCGGACCTCACGCATGGCGTCGAAATAGAGGTTCTGCAGCTGGTTGTTCTCGGCCTTGTCGGCGAGGGCGAACAGGCTGTCGTCCACCTGACTGAAGAACGCCGGCAGGCGTTTTTTCAAATGGTGCTTGGCCGTGCGCCGTGTTGCGACAACGAGTGCCGGCAGGGGCATGGGAGGCTCCTCGGCGCTGGAATGCCGTTTGGAATGGAAATCGATGATATTTCGTTGTTCTGCCATAACCGGTATCCCCGGGTGAGGGTTTTCTGGGGGTGAGACGTATTGCTGGTCAGTCTAGTTTCGCTATCGGCGCCGGGCTGTGACGGCGTAAGGGGAGAGGCTGTGATCGTCGTCACAGTTCTTGAAGGTGAGTGCTCTGGCGAGGCCTGCCGAAAAGACCTTTTTATATGTGCGTCAATAGGGTCGGCCCAACCCTGGCGGGCCGGGGATGAGAGGGAGGTGTTGGGCCACTGTTTCGGGACGGTGCCGTTTAGCGGTAAATCCACGGCTGTGATATCCTGCCGCAGCAGTGCTGGGGAATGGTTTCCGGGCACGTCTTCAAACTGTAAAAAGCCGGTATTTTTCTTGATCGGTTGTGGTTATGGTCTATATTTTCACACATCTTTATATGGCGGAATGTATAACCGGATTCGGTGGGCCGGAGGGCGATCGTGGCCGCGGATGAAAACAAGGGCAGCGCCTTGCCCAAGGCGTGGATCGTGCCGATCCGGCTAGCCATCTATTCCGTGTTGGCGGGTTGTTCCGCCTTCATCTACTTTAACGTCGGTGAACTGGAGATAACCCACTATCTCGTGATAGTCACGATCGTTGCCGTGGCGGCCATGGCCCTGCTGGATTGCCGGGTCAGCGATGATTACTGGAAAAAACTGGAGAAAGAGGCCCGAAAGGCCGATTAGATTGCAGGGCCGCTGCTACTTTGATGTTATCTCGTAGTGAATACGAGACATCCGTATCAGTCGGGACACGAATCAACATAGCGAAAAGGTGTGGTTTGTCGCAATGGTCAAGAAAAAACAGGTTAAAAAGCAAGTCAAGAAGAAGCAGCTCAAGGGCAAGGCGCCGGTGAAGAAAAAGGCCGTGGCGAAAAAGGCCGTGGCAAAGAAAGCGGTCGCCAAGAAGGCTGCGGTCAAGAAGGCTGCGGTGAAAAAGGCCGCCGCTAGAAAAGCGGTTGCTAAAAAGGCCGTGGCCAAGAAGGCCGTGACGAAAAAGAAGGCGGCCAGGGCCGGTGCGGCGAAGAATGCCAAGGACCTGGGTCTGACCTACATTACGCGCATGGATCATGGCAATACCCACGGCTGGTGGGTGCGGGTCTACAAGGATTCCAAGCCGGTGGAGTCGAAGTTGTTCTCCGATGGCGTGCATGGCGGCAAGCTAAAGGCCAAGAGGATGGCCCAGGCGCATCGCGATCAGGTGGTGAAGAAGCACAAGATCGTGCCGGTGCACCTGCGCAAGACCCGTGAGCACAGCGTGGACAAGCGTTCCACCAGCGGCGTGGTTGGGGTCACCCTGTCGGTGGCGGAAAAGGCCGGTAGCCTGCGTGTGCACTGGAGTGCCCGCTTCATGGAGAAGGGGCGGCAGCGTAATGTGTCGTTCTCGGTGCGCAAATACGGTTATGAAGGCGCCTTCCGTAATGCGCTGAAGGTGCGTTTCGCCGCTATCGAGCGTTCGGTGCCCCGGGGCCTCAAGCCGCCGGCGCCGTCCAAGAAGCTGGAGCGCTGGATGAAGAAGCAGAATATCAACCCGGCCGTCAACCGCGTTACTCGTTGAGGTTTCCATGCTGATCGTCAAAGGGCACGCCTGTTTCAGGTGTGCCATCTTTTGTTTTGCCCTGTTATTGTCGTGTGCCTTGCCCGGGCTGGTGGTTGCCGCCAGCGTGGACGAGGGTATCGCCGCGGTGGAGCAGGGGGATTACGCCAAGGCTGTGGCAATCTTTCGCCCCCTGGCCGAGGCCGGTGATGCCGAGGCGCAGTACAACCTGGCGATCCTCTATCGCAGTGGCCACGGCGTGGAGAAGGATCCGGCGCAGAGCCGCCAGTGGTTCTTGCTCGCGGCAAAGCAGGGCATTGCCGAGGCCCAGTACCATCTCGGCTACATGTACGACACCGGCGAGGGCGCCGAGCAGAACGATAACTATGCCTTCCTCTGGTATCGCAAGGCCGCCGAACAGGGCCACCCGAAGGCGCAGACCAATCTGGGCGTGATGTATGCCAATGGCAGCGGTGTGGCGCAGGATTTGAAGCTGGCCTATGTGTGGTTCAACCTGGCGGCGGCGCAGGGTTATTCACCAGCATTCCAGAACCGGCAGCTGCTGGTCGAGGAATTCTCGGAAGAAGAGCGCGAGGCCCTGCGTAGCCTGTCGCGTGAGTATTTCCAGAAATACGTCATACCGTTTCAGAATCAGGGCATGATGCGCCGTCCCCGGCATTGATGGGCGGCCGACATGCCGGCCGCAGAGACAAGTCCGCCCCTCCGTTGTAATCTACGACGAGTTTATCGGTTGACGGGCCATTCGTGGCCGCCATTTCCAGCAGGGGCCTCGGGATATCGCCATTCTTGTTTTCATTCCCGCGTGCGGGCAGGTGTTCTTTTCCGTCAGCGATACCGGCATCGGCATGGCTTCGGGCCAATTGGACAAGATCTTCGAGGCCTTCAGCCAGGCGGATCTGAGTACCACGCGCAAATATGGCGGCACAGGCTTGGGGCTCGCCATCACTCAGCACTTTTGCCACTTGATGGGGGGTGGCGTGCGCGTTGTCAGTGAACAAGGTGAAGGGTCGACATTTACCGCTATGCTGCCCCTGCGCATCCCTCATCACGAGCGGCGCCGGCACCTCAGCCGCATCCTGGTGATCGACGATGATCCGGCGGCATTGCATATCATGTCGCACGTCCTGTCGCTGAAGGGTTTCGACGTGCGCACCGCTGCCAGCGGTGTTGCGTGCGCGAACACGACGACCTGTCGCCGCCAGTGGTAAAAGAACCGTAACGTAGAGAGAGCGAGGAATCAGCGACATGCCCATCCTGGCCGGAGACATCGGTGGCACCAAGACCCTGCTGCAACTGAAGGAGGGCACCGGGATCCTGTTCGAGCGGCGCTTCGACAGCAATGCCTTCGCCACCTTCGATGACGTGCTGGCAAGCTTTCTTGACCAGGCCGCCGGGGAGGGGCGGGCTGATGTCAGCGCCGCCTGCATCGGTGTTGCCGGGCCGGTGGAGGGCCGGCGTGCGCGGGTTACCAATCTGCCCTGGCGGCTGGATGCCGACGCGCTGGCGGCCCGCTTCGGCATTCCCCGGCTGCGCCTTGTCAACGACTTTCAGGCCGTGGGCTATGGCCTGGAGACCCTCGGCGACGACGATCTGCGGGTTCTGCAGGCGGGGCAGCCGCAGCCCGGCGCGCCACGGGCGCTGATCGGCGCCGGCACCGGCCTCGGCGAGGGTATCCTGGTGTGGTCCGGCGATCACTATGAGGTGCTGGCCTCGGAGGGTGGGCACGTCGACTTTGCGCCCACCGATGCGCTGCAACGTGCCCTGCTGGCCTGGCTCAGCGAACGCCAGCCTCGCGTCAGCTATGAAAACATCGTTTCCGGGCCGGGGCTGGAAACCCTCTACCGTTTTCACGCCGCGCACTTTGCCGGGCAGGCCTCGGCCGAGCTGCTGGCGGCGCTGGACCAGGGTAAGGGCGGTGCGGTGATTTCGCAGGCCGCGGGGCAGGGCGATGTCCTGGCCGGGCGGACGCTGGACATGTTCATGAAGATCTACGGCGCCCAGGCCGGCAATCTGGCCCTTACCTGCCTGGCCGCTGGCGGTGTCTACGTTGCGGGTGGTATTGCGCCGCGCATGGCCGAGCGCCTGGGTAATGGCGCTTTCATGGCGGCCTTTCGCGACAAGGGCAAGATGAGCGAGCTGGTGGCGCGGTACCCGGTCTATCTGGTGATGAATCCCAGGGTCGGGCTTCAGGGCGCCGCTGAAGTGGCTGCGCGACTTTCCTCATAGCGTGGCTGTGGTTTTGTCCCTATAATCGTTACCATTCGCGGCCAGGCCGCCGCGCAGCCCCATTCCACACTACTACCGAGGCCACCGAGGAGTAATAACATCGTGAACCTGACAAAGATCCGCAGCCTGGCCAGGGATGCCGGTGTGAAGCCTGGAAAGATGAGAAAGGCGGACCTGATCCGCAGCATCCAGCGCTCCGAGGGTTACTTCGACTGCTTCGCCTCGGCCATCGACGGCGAATGCGACCAGCGGGCCTGTGTGTGGCGCGAGGACTGCTTTGTCGAAGCGAAGAAAGCCCGCGCCGCCTGAGTTTTTACACTGCAACGAAAGGGCCGGTCGATATGTGTCGACCGGCCCTTTTTCGTTTGCGGGTCCTTATTATTCACCACAGAGGCACGGAGTACACAGAGAAAAGCCGTTTGATCTCTCGCCAAGGCGCAGGGCATGCAAAGGATTCGCTTAGAAGTCTGATGAATCCATCATTCCGGCAACAGAATCCTGGCCAATGATTTTTCCCGGTCTTTCTTTGCGCACTCTGCGCCTTGGCGAGAAATTCACTTGTCTTTCTCTGTGTGCTCCGTGCCTCTGTGGTGAATCATTGCGAACAAAGCTTCAGCGCGTCATCGTCTCCTTGTAGAGGGCGATGTACTGCCGCGCGCTGCTCTTCCAGTCGAACACCTGGGCCATGGCGGTGCGGGCGATGCTGCGCCACTTCGGTGTCTGCGCGTAGACCTCCAGGGCACGGCCGATGGTGCGCAGCAGGGCGCCACCGCTGGCGTAGTAGAAGCAGAAGCCGGTAGCGGTCTTTTGCTTGATGGCCTCGGCGCTGGCGTCGACCACGGTGTCGGCCAGGCCACCCACGGCGTGCACGATGGGCGGGGTGCCGTAGCGCAGGCTGTAGAGCTGGTTGAGGCCGCAGGGCTCGAAGCGCGAGGGCATGAGGAAGGCGTCGGCGCCGGCCTCGACGCGGTGGGCGAGGCGCTCGCTGTAGCCCAGCTTGATGCCGATCTTGTGCGGGTGGCGCGCCGCGGCTTCCTGCAGCGCGGTCTCGAAGCGGGCCTCGCCACTGCCCAGCAGGGCCAGCTGCACGGGCAGCTCGGCCAGTGGTTCGATGATGTCGAGGAGCAGGTCCACGCCCTTCTGTTCCACCAGTCGGCCCACCGAGCCTAACATCAAGTCGTTGCTCTCGGGGAGGCCGAACTCCGCTTGCAGGGCGCGTTTGTTGTCCTGCTTGGCGCTGAGGCGCCTGGCGTCGTAGTGGCGCTCGATGTGCGGGTCGGTGGCCGGGTTCCATTCGTCGAGGTCGATGCCGTTGAGGATGCCGCGCAGATCGGTGGCGCGGTGGCGCAGCAGGCCGTCGAGGCCGTAGCCGAATTCAGCGGTCTGAATTTCGCGCGCGTAGGTGGGGCTGACGGTGCTGAGCTTGTCCGCATAGGCCAGCCCGCCCTTGATGAAGGACAGGTGGTTGTGGAATTCCAGGCCTTCGAAGTGCCACAGCTGCGGCGGCAGGCCGAGGCGGAAGAAGACCTCGGCGGGGAACACGCCCTGATAGGCCAGGTTGTGAATGGTGAACACGGTGGCCGGTCGCTCGGCCTCCAGACTCAACAGCGCGGGTGCCAGGCCGGTCTGCCAGTCGTTGCAATGCACGATCTCCGGATGCCAGCCGAGGCCGGCGCGGCCCATGGCGATCTCGGTGACGACGCGGCAGAAAAAGGCGAAGCGCTCGGCGTTGTCGGGCCAGTCGCGGCCGTTGGCATCCAGGTAGGGGTTGCCCTCGCGGTCGAAGGCCGGCGGATAGTCCACCAGCCAGACGTACACGCGACTGCCGGGCAGGCGGCCTTCGAGGACTCTGGCCGCTTCCTGCGAGCCGGGCAGGTGAATCGTGGTTATGCATTTCAGCGGCCCGGCCCTTTCCTTTGCCTGCGGGTAGGCGGGCAGGATCAGGCGCACGGCGTGGTTGAGGGATTTCAGCGCTGCCGGCAGGCTGCCGCTGACGTCGGCCAGGCCACCGGTCTTGATCAGCGGGTAGGCCTCGCTGGTGGCAAACAGAATCTTCGACATACGACGGCTCGTCTGTTTTTTCTAACGGTAATCAGGCAGGGGTGAGGATCAGTGCACCCAGCGGCGGCAGGGTGAGTTCCACCGAGTAGGGGCGGTTCATCCATGCCTGCTCCTCGGCGATGATGGGGCTGCCGTTGCCGGTGTTGCTGCCGCCGTAGAATTCGGAATCGGAGTTCAGCAGCTCGCGCCACTGGCCGCCGGCGGGCAGGCCGATGCGGTAGTTTTCGCGTACCACGGGGGTGAAGTTGAGCACCACCACCACCAGGCGGTCGTCGGACTTGCGCAGGTAGCTGATGGTGGACTGGGCGGCGTCGTTGCAGTCGATCCACTCGAAGCCCTGGTTGTCGAAGTCGTACTGGTGCAGGGGTGGCTGCTCGCGGTGCAGGTGGTTGAGATCCTTGAGCAGGTCCATGACGCCGCGGTGCAGGGGATAATCGAGTACGTACCAGTCGAGGCTGGCGTCGAAGTTCCACTCCCGCCCCTGGCCGAACTCGCAGCCCATGAACAACAGCTTCTTGCCCGGGTAGGTGTACATGTAGGTATAGAGCAGGCGCAGGTTGGCGAATTTTTGCCATTCGTCACCGGGCATCTTGCCCAGCAGCGAGCCTTTGCCATGCACCACTTCGTCGTGGGAGAAGGGCAGCACGAAGTTCTCGGTGAAGGCGTACAGCAGACCGAAGGTGAGCTGTTGGTGGTGGTAGTGACGGTGGATGGGGTCCTTGCTGAAGTAGGTCAGGGTGTCGTGCATCCAGCCCATGTTCCATTTCATGCTGAAGCCCAGTCCGCCCAGCCAGGTGGGGCGCGAGACCTGCGGCCAGGAAGTGGATTCCTCGGCGATGGTCAGGCAGCCGGGGTGGTGTTCGTGGATCACCGTGTTCATCTGGCGGATGAAGTCGATGGCCTCGAGGTTTTCGTTGCCGCCGTAGATGTTGGGCAGCCACTCGCCCTCGTCGCGTGAATAGTCGAGATAGAGCATAGAGGCCACGGCGTCCACGCGCAGGCCGTCGATGTGGAATTCCTCCAGCCAGTAGATGGCGCTGGAGAGCAGGAAGCTCTTCACCTCGTTGCGGCCGTAGTTGTAGATCAGGGTGCCCCAGTCCTGATGCTCGCCCTTGCGCGGGTCCTCGTGTTCGTACAGGGCGCTGCCGTCGAAGCGCGCCAGGCCGTGGGCGTCCTTGGGGAAGTGCGCCGGCACCCAGTCCATGAGCACGCCGATGCCGTGCTGGTGGCAGTGGTCGACGAAGTAGCGGAAGTCGTCGGGCGAACCGAAGCGGCTGGTGGGGGCGAAGTAGCCGGTGGTCTGGTAGCCCCAGGAGGCGTCCAGCGGGTGCTCGGTGATCGGCAGCAGCTGGATGTGGGTGAAGCCCAGGTGGCGGGCGTGACCTACCAGCCGATGGGCCAGGGTGCGGTAGTCGAGGAACTCGCCGTTGTCGTCGCGTTGCCAGGAGCCCGGGTGCAGCTCGTAGATGGACATGGGGGCGTGCAGCCAGTCGAGATTTTCACGGTGGTCGCGCCAGTTGGTGTCGTGCCAGACGTAGTCGCTATCGGGGGTGATCAGGCCCGCGGTGCCGGGGCGCAGTTCGAAGGCACGGCCATAGGGGTCGGCCTTGAGGTGCAGGTGGCCGTGCTGGTCGCGGATCTCCAGCTTGTAGTGGGCGCCCTCGCCGACACCGGGCAGGAACAGCTCCCAGATGCCGCTGCCGCCGCGCACGCGCATGGGATGGCAGCGGCCGTCCCAGTGGTTGAAGTCGCCCACTACGCTGACGCGCTGGGCGTTGGGCGCCCAGGTGGCGAACAGCACGCCGTCGATGCCGTCGACGGTCCTCGGGTTGGCGCCGAGGAAACGGTAGGCGTGCAGGTGGGTGCCCTCGGCGAACAGGTGCATGTCGAAGTCGCTGATCTGTGGGGCGAAGCAGTAGGGATCGATACGCTGGTGGCGGTTGCCCGTGTCGTCCACCCAGTGGATGGTGTAGGGACAGGGCAGGCCCTTGCCGTCGCCGCGCCACAGGAACAGGTCGGTGTCGCCATAGCGCCGCATGACGTATTTGCCTGCCAGTTTGACTTCCCGGGCGCGCGGCTGGAACACGCAGACGACGTCGTCCTTGCCCATCTTGTGGCGGCCGAGGATCTCGAAGGGATCGTGATGGCGGGCCTCGAGGATGCGCTGGATCTGGGATTCGGGGAAGGCGGAAATGGCGCTCATGACATGTAATACCTGATGGGGGACGCGGCGGACGTGGACGAAAAATACTGCGGAACACGCGGCCGTTGGTGCTACCATGATAAGGGCAAGGGGGTGGCGGCGTCACGTTTTGTGGCGTCGGTAATTCGCGGTTTCAATCGGGAGAGTCGTTTTATGAATGAGCAGCAATCGATGAGATTCGTCAGTCGTATCACGCGCGACACGCTGGCCCTGATCATGGCCGGTGGCCGGGGTTCGCGCCTCAAGCAGTTGACCGATTGGCACGCCAAGCCGGCGATTCCCTTTGGCGGCAAGTTCCGCATCATCGATTTTCCTCTCTCCAATTGTATCAATTCCGGCATCCGCCGCGTCGGCGTGCTGACCCAGTACAAGGCCCACTCGCTGATCCAGCACGTGCAGAAGGGCTGGGGTTTCCTGCGCGGCGAATTCGGCGAATTCGTGGAGCTGTTGCCGGCCCAGCAGCGTATCGAGGAATGCTGGTACGTGGGCACCGCCGACGCCATCTATCAGAACATCGACATCATCCGCAACCATAACCCCAAGTATGTGCTGATCCTCGGCGGCGACCACGTCTACAAGATGGATTACGGCCCGATGCTGGCCCAGCACGTGGAAAACAATGCCGACCTCACCATCGGCGCGCTGCAGGTGTCACTGGAAGAGGCCAGGGGCTTTGGCGTGATGTCGGTGGCCGAGGACGGCCGCGTGACCGATTTCACCGAGAAGCCGGAAAATCCGCAACCGGTGCCGGGCCAGGACGATGTGGCGCTGGCCTCCATGGGCATCTATATCTTCAATACCGACTTCCTCATCGAGCAGCTGTTGCGCGACGCCGACACGCCGAATTCCTCGCACGACTTTGGCCACGATATCGTGCCCATGGCCATGAAGCGCTACCGCACCTTTACCTACGCCTTCCGCGACGTGCAGACCGGCAGCCAGGGCTACTGGCGCGACGTCGGCACGGTGGACGCCTACTGGGCCGCCAATCTGGAACTCATCGGCGTCACCCCCGAACTCAATCTGTATGATGACGCCTGGCCCATCTGGACCTATCACAGCCAGCTGCCGCCGGCCAAGTTCGTCTTCGACGACGACGACCGCCGCGGCATGGCGGTGGACTCCATGGTCTCCGGCGGCTGCGTGGTGTCCGGCGCGCTGGTGCGCCACTCGCTGCTGTTCTCCAATGTGCGCGTCAACTCCTATAGCACGGTGAAGGACAGCGTGGTGCTGCCCGACGTGGAGATCGGCCGCCATTGCCACATCGAGAAGGCCATCATCGATCAGGGCTGCAAGATCCCCGAAGGCACCGTGATCGGCAAGGATCCGGCCGAGGACGCCAGGCGTTTCCACGTCACGCCCAATGGCGTGGCCCTGGTGGTGCCGGAAATGCTCGGCCAGGAATTGCACTATGTTCGTTAAAAAAACCAGGTAAGGTTAAGGTATATGTCACCCGAGAAGTCTCAACATTCCCCCTTGAACGTGGTGCTGTGCTGGCACATGCACCAGCCGCAGTATTGCGATCGACCTAACGGCGAGTATCAACTGCCGTGGACCTATCTGCACGCCATCAAGGACTACACCGACATGGCGGCCCATCTCGAAGCCGAGCCACAGGCGCGTGCGGTGGTCAATTTCGCCCCCACCCTGCTGGAGCAGCTGGACGACTACGCTCATCAGGTCGGAGCCTTCCTCTCGGGCGGGCAGCGCATCCGCGACCCCCTGCTGGCGGCGCTCGCCAATCCGGTGCTGCCCACCGATGGCGGCGAGCGGCTGGAGTTGCTCGGCCAGTGTCTGCGCGCCAATGAAAAGACCCTGATCAGCCGCTATGTCCCCTACAGCCGGCTGGCGGAAATGGCGCGCTGCTTCCTCGAACACCCGGAATCCGGCATCTACGTCAGCGAGCAATTTCTCGTCGACCTGCTGATGTGGTACCACCTCGCCTGGCTGGGCGAGACGGTGCGGCGCGAGAACCAGCGCGTGCAGATGCTGATCGAGAAGGGCTGCGATTTCAGCCTGCGCGACCGGCGCACGCTGCTGGAGATCATCGGTGAGTTATTGTCCAGCGTCATCGGTCGCTACCGCCGTCTCGCCGAGCAGGGCCGGATCGAACTGTCGGTGACGCCCTATGCCCACCCCATCGTGCCCCTGCTGCTGGATCTGGAATCGGCCCGCGAGGCGATGCCGGACGTGCAATTGCCCCTGCTGGGCAAATACCCCGGCGGCGAAGAGCGCGTGCGCTGGCACATCCGCGAGGGCATCAAGACCTTCGAGCACTACTTCGGTTTTCGTCCCACCGGCTGTTGGCCGGCCGAAGGCGGCGTCAGCACCGAATCCATCCCCTATTACCAGGAGGCCGGTTTCCGCTGGATCGCCAGCGGCGAAAACGTGCTGCGCAACAGCCTGGCGCAGGCCGAGAGCGATCTTCCCGAGGGCGAAAACCACGTCCTGCATCGCGCCTACACGGTGGCCGGCAACGACGTCGCCTGCTTTTTTCGTGACGACGGCCTGTCCGACCTGATCGGATTCAACTTTTCCGACTGGCATGCCGATGATGCGGTGGGCAACCTGCTGGCGCACCTGAACAATATCGCCGACGCCTGCGAGGGCAAGCCGGGGGCGGTGGTGTCCATCATCCTCGACGGCGAGAACGCCTGGGAGTACTACCCGGAAAACGGCTACTACTTCCTCGAGGCGTTGTACCGGGGGCTGGCCAACCATCCGCGCCTGAAGCTGACCACCTACGAGGAAATGCTGAAAGACGAACTGCCGACGGCCAACCTTTCCCGGCTGGTGGCCGGCAGCTGGGTGTATGGCACCTTCTCCACCTGGATCGGCGATACGGACAAGAACCGCGCCTGGGACATGCTCGGCGACGCCAAGCGTTGTTTCGACAAGGTTATCGCCAGCGGCCGGCTCGACGATGAACAACGCCGCGCCGCCGAGCGCCAGCTGGCCATCTGCGAGGGCTCGGACTGGTTCTGGTGGTTTGGCGACTACAATCCGGCCGAGGCGGTGCGGGACTTCGAGCGCCTCTACCGCAGCCAACTGTCCGCCCTCTATTTGTTGTTGGGCGAGGAGCTGCCGGAATACCTGTCGCATGTCTTCGCCCGCGGTGGTGGCCAGCCGCAGAGCGGCGGCGTGATGCGCCGGGGTTCCGACCACTGAGCGGCCCGGCTTTGCGCACTGACAAGGAAAATTTGTGACCCATCCCGTTCTTTCGCGCCGGCGCGCCGGCATTCTGTTGCACCCGACATCGCTCCCCGCCACCGCCTCAGAGGTCGGTCGCGAACTGCTCGGCACCCTCGGTCCCGAGGCCTACCGCTTCGTGGATTTTCTGCAGGCGGCGCAGATCAGCGTCTGGCAGGTACTGCCCCTGGGGCCGACCCTGGATGACCTGTCGCCCTACATGAGCACCTCGGTGCATGCCGGCAATCCCCATCTCATCAGCCTCGATCTGCTGCGCGAGTGGGGCTGGCTGGATGACGGGGGCGTGCCCGACCATACCTCGCGTCAGGTCCGGCTGGACATCGCCCACGAGGGCTTCGAGGCGCGCGCCAGCGAGCATGACCGGCAGGAATACGGCGAGTTCTGCGAACGTCATCGCGCCTGGCTGGACGACTATGCCACCTACCAGGCGCTGCGCCACGACTTCCAGCGCAAGCCGTGGTTCCAGTGGCCGCAGGCGTTGCGTGACCGCGACCCCCAGGCGCTGAGCGAGACCTGCGAACGCCTGCGGCCCTGCATCGAACAGGTGCGCTTCGAGCAGTTCGTGTTCTTTCGCCAGTGGTTGGGCCTGAAGCACTACGCCAACGAGCGCGGTATCGACCTGTTTGGCGACATGCCCATCTTCGTCTCCCACGACAGCGCCGACGTGTGGGCGCACCGTGAATACTTCGATCTCGACGCCGATGGCCGGCCCATCACCATCGCCGGCGTGCCGCCGGACTATTTCTCCGCGACCGGCCAGCGCTGGGGCAACCCGCACTACCGTTGGGAGCGCATGGCCGAGGATGGCTATCTCTGGTGGATCAAGCGCATGCGTACCGCGCTGGAGCTGTTCGACCTGGTGCGTATCGACCATTTTCGCGGCTTCGAGGCCTACTGGTCCATCCCCGGCGATGCCGAGACCGCCATCGAGGGTCACTGGGTGCCCGGCCCCGGCAACGCCCTGTTCAAGGCCCTGCAGGCGGCCTTTCCCTACCTGCCGGTGGTGGCCGAAGACCTGGGCGTGATCACGCCGGAGGTGGAGGCCCTGCGCGAATACTGGAACTTCCCCGGCATGAAGATCCTGCAGTTCGCCTTCGACGGCAGCGCCGACAACCCCTATCTGCCGCACAATCATCGCAACAACGCCGTGGTCTACACCGGCACCCACGACAACGACACCACCCCCGGCTGGGTACAGCAGCTCGGCGATGACAGCAAGCACTACATCTGCGACTACCTGGGTTGCAACGCCGCCTCGCTGCCCTGGGGCCTGATCCGCGCCGCCGTGGCCTCCACCGCGCGGCTGGCGGTGGTGCCGCTGCAGGATTTTCTCGGCCTCGGCAGCGAGGCGCGCATGAACGTGCCCGGCGAGCAGGAGGGCAACTGGCGCTGGCGCTTCGCCTGGGGGGAAGTGCCGGAGGATCTGCACGGGCGCATCCGGCACCTGTTGCGGCTGTATGGGCGCGCTCCGCAAGGCTGACGGAACTGGCCTTGCAGATCATGCAGCCCGTCTCGAATCGGGGCGAAGGTCGAGACTGGACAGGGGCTCGCCGCTGCCGCCATCCGGGTTCAGGGCATGGTTTTCGTGCCGCTGGAACGATCCCCGGCGATCTTTTCCGGCCGCTGCCGGGCGACGTGGTGTGGGTCACCTGTTCCCAAAATGGGAGGGGGGCTGCTCAGGCAGGGAACTGGCGCGCCAACAGGTCGAGATCCGCACCGGCGGACAGGGTGGCCGCCAGGCTGGCCTCGGCGTCCTCGGCGGACAGGCCCAGATCCGAGAGCAGCGCTTCCGGCAGTTCCTCGGATTCCGCGTCGCCAATGCCGTGCCGCTTGAGCAGCCGGTCGGCCAGCAACACCATGTGGGCATAGCCGGCGTGTTCGCCCGCATATTGCGGCTGATGGTGTTGCGCCACGGAAACCACGATCTCTCCCTGCAGATTCCAGTGCCGCAGCAGCCAGGCGCCGACCTCCGGGTGGTCGGCGCCGAGCATTTCGCGCTCGATGTCGATCACCGGGCGTGCCGTGTCGGCCTCGATGCGCCGCGCCAGTTGCAGGGCCTCCTTGCGGAACAGGTGGGCCACCAGCAGCACGCCGAAGTTGTGCAGCAGGCCGGCGAGAAAGGCCAGGCCGGGCTGCGGGCGCGCCGCCCCGGTGCTGGCATAGGACAGGCGCTGGCACAGGGCGGCGCTGTAGACCGCGTGACGCCAGAAGGGGTACAGGCCCAGGGGGCCGAAGTCGGGGATGTTGAAGGCCTTGCCCAGCGACAGGCCGATGGCGATGTCCAGGCTCAGGTTGTAGCCCAGCACTGCGGTCACCGCCTGTTGCAGCGAGGTGATCTCGCCGCTGTAAGCAAAGAAGGCTGAACGGGCGTAGCGCATGATCTGCGCTGCGATGCTCGGATCTTGCTCGATGATGTCGACCAGGTCCTGGATGTTGCCCTGTGGGTCGTTGCTGAGTTTGAGCAGGGCCTGGGCCGCCTCGGGCATGGCCGGCAATTCGGTGGTGGCCTCGATGCGCTGGCGCATGTCGGCGGGTGCGGCGTGTCCATCGTCGAAGATATTCATTGCGTGTATCTTTACCTGGCCGGAATCCGCCCCTGCTCACTGCCTGCCGGCGTTTTCAGGCATACTTCGTGGCGGCCGGTGTCCGTGTCGTCGGCTTGTGCCTCCTAGCGGCCTCGGCGCGGAAAACTGAAACGGGCAAACGCCGATAGCCCGGCAAATATCGTTCATCCATTCATTGCGCAAACCCATGTCGTTATCGAAGAATCTCCTCCACAGCCGATTGCCTCTGTTTCTGCTGGTCATGGCCCTGGGCCTCGGTGCCTGCAATGAGCCGACGGCGCCACCGCCCGCCTCGACGTTGCCCGTGGCGGCGGACGACATGGTGCTGGTGCCGGCCGGCCCCTTCATCCGCGGCAGCGACAAGACCGACGACAGCGGCAAGCAGGAGGAATACGGCCTGGTCAAACCCCTGTACCTCGACGAACACCCGCAACACACGCTGGACTTGCCGGCCTTCTGGATCGACAAGTACGAGGTCAGCAACCGTCAGTACAAGGCCTTCGTGCAGGCCCGCAAGGTGCCGGAGCCCTTCGAGTGGTCGCAGAATGGCTACAATCTGCTGCCCGAGCGTCTGCGCGCCACGGATCTGGAATCCCTGCGCTGGATTGCCACGGAATATTTCAAGCTGGATATCGATACCCGCCGCAGCGGGCGCGATGAATTGCTGCGCCTGATGCTGGCCGATCAGCAGGTCAAGGACACGCTGCCGGTCACCGGTATTAGTTGGTTCGAGGCCAACCGCTACTGCCACTGGGCCGGCAAGCGTCTGCCCAGCGAGGCGGAATGGGAAAAGGCCGCGCGCGGCACCGACGGGCGCGAATTTCCCTGGGGCAACGACTGGGACGCCAGCCTGGCCAATACCGGTGATAGCGAGGAGTGGGACGGGGGCATGGCGCCGGTGGGCCATTACGAAAACAGCCGCTCGCCCTATGGGGTGTACGACATGGCCGGCAACGCCTGGGAATGGGTGGCGGACTGGTACAAGCCCTATCCGGGCTCCGACTATTTTGTCGCCGAGGCCTTCGGTGAAAAGAACCGCGTGATCCGCGGTGGTGGCAGCGGCATGGGCCACTATGCGCTGTCGGAATTCTTCCGCAGCGCCATGCGTGGTTATGCGGCGCCCGATAGCAGGAATAGCGATGTGGGTTTTCGTTGCGCGCGGGATGCGGAGGATTGATCGGGCGGGTTTGTTTTCATGGGGGTAGAGAAAACGCAGGCAGGGGTGTCTTCAACCTGGATTCGTGGGTTTGTGACGGCGAATTACGCAGCTCATTGATCCGAACCGCTATATGACCTGAACCCACGGATTCAGGTATGCGTCAAGCAGCCGCAATTCGCCCGCCTCAACCCACGGATTCAGATCCAGGTAAATTGCATGGCCGCGGTTTCACAGCGCCAACTGCACCAGCCAGGCCGCCGGCGCCAGCAGGCCGGTGGCGGTTATTTGCGCCAGCCGCCATTGGCGCTGGCAACGCCGGGCGTCGGCCGCCAGCCGCCCTTGCAGGGCGTCCAGGAGCTGGTCCAGCAGCGCGAAGCTGCGGTCGATGGCCCGGGTGCCGGCGGCAAAGACCTGCTCGGGCGGAATGTCGATGTGCGCCGTCTCCAGTATCCGCGTCTCCAGCAATTGCAGAAAATCCTCCGTGGCCACCAGGCTGTCGTCCAGGGCTCGCGCCTCCGTCTGGCCCTGAAGCTCTTCCTTGGCCCTGCCGGTGGCGTCGCGCGTGCGTGCCAGCAGGTAGCGCAGTTTCACCTGTTGCGGAATGCCACATTCCTGCTGCGCCGCGGCGCCCGTGGCCATGCCGCGCGCCTGGCCCTGGGTCTCGGTGACCAGGGGCAGCAGGTTGATGGCGGCATCGGCCAATTGCGTGAATCCACTGTCGCCGTCCAGCAGGCCGCCCCCTTCCGCCAGGTCGTTGATGAGGTAGAGAACTTCGCTCGTCAGTTCGCTGTGCAGGGCGAAGCTGCGGGTGGCGCTGAGGCGTTGCAGCTTTCCCTTGATGTCCGACCATTGGGCCTCGATGCGCTGGATGCGTGCGTTGACGGCCCGGCAGAGGGGCTGTTCGGCCAGCCGGCCGAGGATGCGCGCGTCGTCGTCGACACGCTGTTGCTGGGCCTGCAGCTTGGCGCCGAAGCTGGCGTCGCCCTGCAGAAAGGCATTGGCCATGCCGCGGTGCTGGGGGATCGTTTCCAGCAGCTGGCGCAGGGCGCGGATGTCCGCCAGCGTGGCCAGGCGTTGCCGGGCCTGCCGGCAGCGTTGGCCGCGCAGGTGCTGGAACAGGTAGCCACCGGTGGCCAGCATGCCGGCGGGCAGCAGCAAGACGGGGATCATGACCGGGCCTCGCTCTGTAACACCTGGCGCATGCGTTCGGCGAGCTGCAGCAGGTATTGCGAGGTGGTGCTGACGTTGGCGATGTTCTCGCCTTCGCTGCTGGCCATCTGGCGGATGTCCTCGATGTGCCGGGCGATATCTTCGCTGACGCCGCCCTGCTGGCTGATGGCGCCGCTGATCTCGGTGATCCGTTCCACCGTTTGCAGGGCGCCCTGGCGGATCTCGGCCAGGGCTTCGCCGGCGTGCTGCGACAGGCTGACGCCGCGTTCCACCGATGCCGTCACTGAGCCCATGCACGTCACCGTGCCCTGGATGTCGGACTGGATCATCTGGATCTGCCGGGTCACCTCGGTGGCGGCGTCGTGGCTGCGGCCGGCCAGAGTGCGCACCTCGTCGGCCACCACGGCAAAGCCGCGCCCCTGTTCGCCGGCGCGAGCGGCCTCGATGGCGGCATTCAGCGCCAGCAGGTTGGTTTGTTCGGAAATGGATTCGATGACGCCGATGATGGAGTCGATCTGCTCCGAGCGCTGGCCCAGGGCGCCGATCTGGGCCGCCGATTGCCGTACCGAATCGGCCACGCTGCGGATCTCGGCCACCGCCTGTTGCACGATCTGCTCGCCCTCGCTGGCCTGATTGCTGGCCTGCTCCGAGGCGGCGTGGGTCTCGCGCGCCTGGGCGTCGATGTCACGAATGCCGGCGGCCATCTGCTCGATGGCCGAGGCGATGGCGTTGACGGCCAGGCTGTGTTTCATGGCCGCCGCGGAGCTGGTTTCCGCGCGGTCGCTCTGTTCCCGGGCGGCGCTGCTGACTTCATCGGCAGCGGCGCGCGCGCGTTCGAGGATGCGCTGGTTGTCGCGGTTTTTCTGCGCCAGGTATTGCCGCAGGGGAGCGTATTCGCGGTGATTTCTGGTGATGGGTTGATTTTGCGTCAGGGATGCCATCCACTGCCGGTTGGCCAGATAGTGGCCCAGCAGCAGGTAGAGATTGAGCGCGCTGAGACCACCCAGCAGGGGCAGGGACTGGCTTGCCCCGCTGCCGAGGGCGGCGCCGGCCAGGAATACGGGCAGGCTGCCGCTGAGCCCGAGCAGCGCCAGCTTGCGGCCCAGGGACAGCCGCCCCATCAGGTTCGCCGCCGGTGCGCCGAGGGCGCTGAGCCAGGCGGGTGGTGTCGGATTCTTGGCTGTCGGCATGGTGCGTAAAAGTCCGTTTCATGTGGCTGGAACAGTGGCCCGCAAAACTGTTTCGGCGGCGGCACCCTTTTCACCGGCCGTTCCAGGACTGCGGGAGATCCCCCATTATTAGCGGCAGGCCCGGCAGCGGCTTGAATGTCGCCAGTGGTGCGCAGGCCGCGGCGCGAACCAAAGCCGGTCCGCCTGCGCTACAATGCGCCAGTCCGTTCATCCACCCGCCCGGAGTCCCGCCGCTTGCACTATCTGCTCGCCCGCCTTATCAGCGCCGCCATCGTCGTCTTCGGCGTGCTGTGCCTGGTGTTCTTCCTCATTCACCTGGTGCCGGGCGACCCGGTGGAGGTGATGCTGGGCGAATCGGCGCGGCCGGCGGACCGCGAGGCCCTGCGCCAGGCCCTGGGCCTGAACCAGCCCATCGGCACCCAGTTCCTCAACTATCTCAACGGCCTGCTGCACTTCGATCTCGGCACCTCGCTGCATACCAGGCGCCCCATCAGCGAGATCCTGCTGGAACGCCTGCCGGCCACCCTGGAGCTGTCGCTGGCGGCGCTGCTGGTGGCGGTGCTGATCGCCTTCCCGCTCGGCGTGCTGTCGGCGGTGCGCAAGGACTCGGTGTGGGATCACCTGGCCATGGGCGTGTCCCTCGGCGGCGTGGCCATCCCCAATTTCCTGCTCGGTCCGCTGCTGATCCTGGTGTTTTCCCTGTGGCTGGGCTGGTTCCCGGTCAGCGGCCGCGAGGGGCCGGGCTCGCTGGTGCTGCCGGCGCTGACCCTGGGCACCGCGCTGGCCGCGATTCTCTCGCGCATGCTGCGCGCCACCCTGCTGGAAGTGCTCAATGAAGACTACATCCGCACCGCCCGCGCCAAGGGCCTCGGTCCCCGCGCAGTGGTCTGGAAACACGCCCTGCGCAATGCCCTGCTGCCGGTGATTACCCTGCTGGGCCTGCAACTGGGCGCGCTGCTGGGCGGCGCGGTGATCACCGAGGTGGTGTTCTCCTGGCCCGGCCTCGGCTCGCTGGTGATCGAGGCCATCCAGCGCCGCGACTATCCGCTGGTGCAGGCCTGCGTGCTGCTCATCAGCCTCACCTACGTCGCCGTCAACACCCTCACCGACGTGGCCTACGGCCTGGCCGATCCGCGTATCCGCGTGGGGGACGGCCGATGACGGCGCGGCTGCTCGGCCTGTGGCTGCCGCTGGCCATCGTCGTGTTGTGGGCGCTGGCGGCACTGCTCGGCCCGTGGCTGCCACTGTCGCCCGACGTGATCCACCTGCCGCGCATCCTCGAAGCGCCGGGCGCCGGCTCCCTGCTGGGCCATGACGACCTCGGCCGCTCGCTGGCGGCGCGGGTGATCAGCGGCGCGCAGACCTCGTTCCTGGTCGCCGTCTGGGTGGTGGGCATCTCTGCCCTGCTGGGCACGGTGATCGGCGCCACCAGCGCCTACCTGGGGGGTGTCTGGGACCTGGTTACCGTGCGCATCATCGACATCTTCCTCGCCTTCCCCGGCATCCTGCTGGCCATCGCCCTGGCCGGCATCCTCGGCCCCGGCATCGGCAATGTGGTGGTGGCACTGTCCGCGGTGGGCTGGGTGGGCTATGCGCGTCTGGCCCGCGCCCAGGTATTGAGCCTCAAGCACCGTGAGCACGTGCAGGCCGCGCTGGTATTGGGCGCGGGGCCGGTGCGGATTTTGCGCCGCCATTTGCTGCCGCTGATTCTCGCCCCGCTCATCGTCGAGGCCAGCTTCGGCGTCGCCGGGGTGGTCATCGCCGAGGCCGGCCTGTCCTTCCTCGGCCTCGGCGTGCAGCCGCCGGCGGCCTCGTGGGGAGCGATGATCCGTGACGGCGCGCGCTACCTGCTGGTGGCCCCGCACATGGTGCTGGTGCCGGGTGTGGCGCTGGCGCTGGTGGTGTTGGCGGTGAATCTGCTGGGTGACCGGCTGCGGGACCGGCTGGATGTGCGGCGGGAGCGGTAAGGGGGCATGGTTTTGCAGAAGGGTGGGCATAAATAATGTACCCACCCGGCTGGTCTGATTCGCTTGAGTTGGTTCTGTTTTCGCTTACTTGTGCGTTTCGTCCATGAACTTAGTCAAACCTGAATCCGTGAGTTTATGACGGCGAATGACACAACTCATTGATCCGTCTCGCTATATGAAAAATCTCGGCAATAGTCCCCGCTATTCCCTCGATTTTTCATTACGCGAGACGAATCAAGCAGTTGCATACTTTATCCGCCCTAACTCACGGATTCAGGTCAAACTCAAACAATTCTTTAACCTCGATGCCGAGCACGTTAGAAATTTTTTCTAAATTATCAAATTTCGGCCCGAACAGCCCCCGTTCAATGTTGCTGATTGACTCGATAGTCAGGCCGGTAGCTTCTGCGAGTTGTTCTTGAGTAAGTCCTGCCTGCTTTCGCAGGACTCTGAGCCTTTGTCCAAATCGGGTTTTTAAATTTGGCACTGTCCATCTCCTCGAATGACGAGGAGACCAGAATATTGAAGTTGTACTTCGGTAAAAACGAAGCTACACTTCGGCTTTTATGAGGAGAGGATCAGGGGTGGGTTATTTCTATTGGGTCGCATTGCAGGGAGCATAACGGTTATGTCCGGGCCAAAGTTAACAAGAAGGGAAAACAATCTGGCGGTAGAGTTATTGAACCTTTGTGATGAGTTTGCCGAGTTTCGTGATCGCTGCTCATTTCTTTGTGATGCATTTTCTCATATTGCAAGTCATTCTGAAGATATAACTGAAAATACGGCTAACGGTCTTGACTGTTATGCATGTTGGCTTAAGAGTCAGGTTTATGCCTTTAATGAGAAATTGCATGACATGCATGGCCGGTTGCGTAGTGGTTAGCCTGGCAGATTGGGAGAAGGAACGGGCCCCAACAACTCAGGTGCACTAAACGATAATGCCAGTTTCTTGAATTGAGTGGCTTTGATGGCAGGGATGTTGGAGGGCACAAAAAATGTTCACTCCTACGGTGCTTTGGGCTGGCAGACTCTTGGGCTATGCTACCCGTGTGTTTGCATGTGATGTATGCGAAGGCAAAATCAAGCTTGAATGAATTTCATCGGAAAACTACGAATGTCTTGTAGAAAAATGTCTGTTTTCGGTATCTCGTTGGGATGCTTGTTGTTTCTCGTCGGTTTTCTTGTTAATGCTTTCTCGGACGGGGCGCTGCCAGGCCGGCCAATCATGGGGGTCGGTATACTTGCTTTTTCCGTTGGGATTCTCATTTATATTCTCTCATCGCCCGAGTAAGGCGCTGTCTGGTAGCTTGGGGTGAGGAACGAGCCTCAACAGCCGGGCCGTGCCAAGCAATAACATCAATATGTTGGAGATATTTTTTCTCTGTTCCCTCCGTTCCTCTGTGGTAGAAATTATCTTTTATCAATCACCCAGCCTGCAGCATCAATCAAAACCTGATGGCGAAAAGGACTTCCGGATAAGTGTCGGTGCAGTCAGTCTGACAGTCGCTGTATCGTTCATAGACGATGCCGCCGCCGATATAGGTTCTGTTTCTCATCGAAGTATAGACGCCGGCGCGGTAGCCGTATGAACTCCTGTCCAGGGATGTGTCGCTGTCGATCAATGTCCGGCGGTAGAATGCGCCCAGGTAAGGCTTTACCGCCTTTGCCTGGGTGAACACATAGCGGATCTGAGGGCTGATTTTGGTGATGGAGGTACTGCTGGAAAACCAGTGCTGCGCGTCGATGCCGATTTCCAGTCCTTGCAGGATGTAGTAACCGACGCCGATACCCAGAATCGTGTAGTTGCCGTCAAGCGAGCTGCCCGTGCCCGCCATGATGCCGATGTTGGTTGCGCCCTTCGAGAAGGCGGCGTTCATGCCGCCACTGGCTGCAGTTGCTGCCGGGGTATGAATCGCAAGGCCCAGCAGAAGGAACGAAGCGGTAATTTTCTTTATCATGTTATTGGCTCTCTGCAGTGCTTTTTCGTTACACTGCCCTGCGGCATAACGAAAAATGGGGGTGGGTACAGGTGGCGCTGAACGGCACAAATTAAGTAGGCCTTTCTCTGTGTCCTCCGCGCCTCTGTGGTGCCAATCATTTTAGAAGGGTGGGCATTGCCCACCAAATCGGCTCGACAAGCCTTGCCGGTGGGCGGCGCCTACCCTACGGGCTGGCATACGAAAGTCCCTTTTACGGCGAGTGCTAAATGTATGACACAAACAACACGCCCTGTCTGCATCATCGGTGTTCACGGCTATGCCATACGCGGATGATGACGATGTTTTCATCGTCAACCTTATAGCGAAGAACGTAGCTTCCCACGCCAAAGGGGAGGTAGAGTTCTCGCCGGCCCGTGTTGTCACCCATCGGCCTGCCCATCTCGGGCATTTCCGCCAGCCTGTCGGCGCCGTCCAGCAGGGCATCCATGGCGCGAGCGGCCGCACCCGGGTCCTGGGCGAGTAGAAAGTCATACAGACGCTGAGTGTCTTGCCAGGCTTCAGGCAGCCAGCGTACTCTCATTCAGCGGTCTTCATGCGGGCCTGGTCGGCGAGGTGCTTGAGGCGGGTTTCCATCTCTTCCTGGCTCAGATGCTCGCCCGTGTCCTGATATCGCTGCCAGCGCTGCAGGTCTTGCTGTTTTTCACGCTCATAGGCCTCTTCCCTTTCCAGGTACTCCAGGATGGCTTTTTTCATCAGCCAGTGAGGGGTTCGGTCTTTGGCGGCGCCCAGTTGTTTGAGCCGCTCACGCGCTTCGGCATCCAGTTTGACGCCCATGGTGGTCGTTTTCGTCATTCATGCTCCATGAAAGGTTGCACCTTTTGCCACCAAGTATAGCAGGGCTACAGTACTGCGATGACCTTTCGCCTCATTCGCATCGAATGTGCCTTTGCTCTGTGTCCTCCGTGCCTCTGTGGCGTAAATCATTTTTTCAACAAGTCACCCAGCGCCGCAAAGGGGTTGTGGGTGGCGGCGTCCTTTTCCGTTTTTACCTCACCACTGTTGCCGGCTTCGAGCTGGCGCTGGTGTTCGTTGTCGTGGCAG
>DRQN01000146.1 GCA_011371455.1 Gammaproteobacteria bacterium | reverse complement strand
CGAACGGGCGCTGGCGGAGATCGAGGACATCCTCGCCCGCGGCCGCATCCCCCTGCTGGTGGGCGGCACCATGCTCTATTTCCGCGCCCTGGAACAGGGTCTGTCGCCGCTGCCCTCGGCGGATGCGCGCGTGCGTGCGGCGCTGACGGCCGAGGCCGGGACCGCGGGATGGCCGGCCCTGCATGCGCGCCTGGCGACGGTCGACCCCCGCGCCGCCGCGCGTATCGAGCCGACCGACCCGCAGCGCATCCTGCGCGCGCTGGAGGTCTTCGAACTGACCGGCGAGCCGCTGTCCGACTGGTTCGAGCGGCCGCAGGACAATGCGCTGCCGTTTCGCCCCGTGAAGCTGGTGCTCGCCCCCGCGGACCGCGCCCTGCTGCACCGGCGCATCGCCAAACGCTTTCGCCAGATGCTCGATGCCGGCCTGCTGGACGAGGTGCGGCGCCTGCGCGAGCGCGGCGATCTGCACGCCGATCTGCCGTCCATGCGCGCCGTGGGCTACCGCCAGGCCTGGGCGTATCTGGATGGTGAACTGGACCGCGATGGCCTGCTGGAGCGCGGCATCATCGCCACCCGGCAGCTGGCCAAGCGTCAGTTCACCTGGCTGCGCAAGGCGCAGGATGCGGCCTGGTTCGAGCCACTGGACGAAGAATTGCTGGGCAAGGTCTTGAAATATCTGCGGCCCGGCACCACATCCCGTGCGTAAGCAGTCATTTGCGCTGTATCATGGCGTGTGCGCTGTATTTTTTAGGGGGAATGCCCCGCAGCGGATACAATAGCCGCCCGCTCCGGCCAAGAGTCCGGCCGGTGGCGGCAACAACGATAAATTCCAAGGAGAACATCATGTCAAAAGGGCAGTCGCTACAAGACCCTTTCCTCAATGCCCTGCGCAAAGAACGCGTACCCGTGGCGATTTATCTGGTGAATGGTATCAAGCTCCAGGGCCAGATCGATTCCTTCGACCAGTTTGTGGTATTACTGAAAAACAGCGTCAGCCAGATGGTCTACAAGCACGCCATCTCGACCGTGGTGCCGGCGCGCAATGTCAAATTGCCAACCAATGACGGTGGTTCCGATTCTCCCAACGCCTAACCTTCCTACCGCTGGAGGCGCCGTTGTTCGAGCGTCCGAGTAAAGGGGACGGCGAGCGCGCCGTCCTCGTCCATGTGGATTTTTCCGACCAGGAAGACCGCGAAGATCTCGAGGAATTTCGTGAGCTGGCCATCTCCGCCGGGGCCGAGCCCGTGGCGGTGGTGACCGGTTCGCGGCGCCGTCCCGATGCGCGCTATTTTCTCGGCAGCGGCAAGGCCGAAGAGGTGCGCGAGTGCGTGCGGTCGATGAATGCCGACGTGGTGCTGGTGGATCACGCCCTGGCGCCGTCGCAGGAACGTAACCTGGAACGCCTGTTGCAGTGCCGGGTGCTGGACCGCACCGGACTGATCCTCGACATCTTTGCCCAGCGTGCCTCGACCCACGAGGGTCGCGTGCAGGTGGAGCTGGCCCAGCTGCGGCACATCTCCACCCGGCTGGTGCGCGGCTGGACCCATCTGGAGCGGCAAAAGGGTGGTATCGGCCTGCGTGGGCCGGGTGAGACGCAGCTGGAAACGGACCGCCGTCTGCTCGGTAACCGTATCAAGCAGCTCAACAAGCGCCTGGAGCGGGTCAGCAACCAGCGTGGTCAGGGCCGGCGCGCGCGGGCGCGGGCGGAGATTTCCACCGTGTCGCTGGTGGGTTACACCAACGCCGGCAAATCGACGCTGTTCAACCGCCTTACCGAATCGCGGGTGTATGCGGCGGATCAGCTGTTCGCCACCCTCGATCCGACCCTGCGCCGCCTGGAGCTGCCGGATGCCGGGCCGGTGATCCTCGCCGATACGGTGGGCTTTATTCGCCACCTGCCGCACGACCTGGTGGCGGCCTTCCGCTCGACGCTGGAAGAGACCCGCGAGGCCGGCCTGCTGCTGCACGTCATCGATGCGGCCAACGAGAATCGCGACGCCAACATCGAGCAGGTCAACGCGGTGTTGAAGGAGATCGGCGCCGACAAGGTGCCGCAGATCGAGGTCTTCAACAAGATCGACCTGCTGCCGGATCAGCCGCCCCGCGTGGACCGCGACGAACACGGCCGGGTGGTGCGGGTGTGGCTGTCGGCGGCCAGCGGGGAAGGCATCGACCTGCTGCTGGCGGCGCTGGCCGAGTATCAGCGCACCGACGTGGTGACGGAACGCCTGCGCATCCCGGCCGGTGACGGCCGCCTGCGGGCGCGTCTGTTCGCCCTCGGCAAGGTGCTCGACGAGCGTATCGACGACAGCGGTGATCTGCTGTTGGAGGTGCGGTTGGAGCGCAAGGATTTGGAAAACCTGCGCAAGTCCGGCGGGCTTGCTGTTTGACCTGGGTCCAACACCCGTGACGGTATTATTAACCCGGCCACAATATAGATCGTGTTCAGGACTTCAAGCGTTCTCCAGATCAAGGCGTCACTCGCCGGCAATGGTGGTTCCATTGGCAAGAGTGACAACGCAGAGATGGAGGACGCTTGAAGTCCCTAACCGCTTGTTTTTATATGAAAGGCCGCCGTGCGCCGCTGCGCAGACTGCACTGTCTTTACAATCAAAGCCAAAGCTTGCGGTAGGCCCCGCTACAGCTGCGTTTTGATGCCTTGCTGCGCAGCGGCGCACGGCGGCTGAACACGATCTATATTGTGGCCGGGTTAATAACTGTTGCGGGTGAAGCCCCGGCCCCCTAAAATTCAGCTCTTGTGCCAGCGGTTCGCTGGCATTCAACTTTTTATGACTGACGGAGTTACATAGATGGCCTGGAATGAACCGGGTGGTTCCGGCAACAAAGATCCCTGGGGCGGCGGTAACCGCGGCGGCAATAATCAGGGGCCCCCTGATCTCGACGAAGTGGTAAAGCAGCTGCAGCAGAAATTCGGCGCTATCTTTGGCGGCGCCAAGAAGGGTGGCGGTGGCCCGGCGGCGGGTGGCGGCAAGGCCGGCTCCATAGGCCTCGGCGTGATCGCCGTGGTGCTGTTGGTGGTGTGGGCCATCTCCGGCATTTATATCGTCGATGAAGGCCGGCGTGGCGTGGTGTTGCAGTTCGGCGCCTACAAGGAAACCACCATGCCCGGCCCGCACTGGCACCCGCGTTTCATCCAGACCGTGGAAGTAGTGAACGTCGAGGAGAGTCGCGCACTGACCGTGGGTTTCCGCCAGACCGGCGGCAGCCGCCCCACCAGCAGCACCGTGGGCCGCGAGTCGCTGATGCTGACCCAGGACGAGAACATCGTCGACGTGAAACTGGCCGTGCAATACAAGATCAAGAGCGCCAGCGACTACCTGTTCCGCGTGCGTGACCCGGAAGTGGTGCTGCGTCAGGCCACCGAGAGCGCGATCCGCGAGATCATCGGCAAGAGCGACATGGACTTCATCCTCAAGGAAGGTCGTGCCGATATCACCGCCCAGGCCATGAAATTGATCCAGGATACCCTCGACCGCTACCAGGCGGGCCTGATCATCACCACGGTGAATCTGCAGGACGCCCAGCCGCCGGAACAGGTGCAGGACGCCTTTGCCGATGCGGTCAAGGCGCAGGGCGACTCGGAGCGCGTGAAGAACGAGGCCGAGGCCTACCGCAACGACATCATCCCGCGCGCCCGCGGCAACGCCGCGCGCCAGATCGCCGAGGCCAATGCCTACAAGGAAAAGGTCATCGCCGAGGCCGAGGGTGAGGCCTCCCGCTTCAAGCAGGTGCTGGCCGAATACCGGAAGGCGCCGGAGGTCACGCGCAAGCGTCTCTATCTGGAGTCCATGGAGTCCGTGCTGAGCAAGAGCAGCAAGGTGCTGGTGGATGTGAAGGAAGGCAACAACATCATGTACCTGCCCCTGGACCAGATGATAGGGGGCGGTTCCGGCAGCGGCTCGAACAGCGGCCGCCGCATCGTGGAGAGTATCAGCCCGTCACAGATTTCGCCGGCGGACCGCCGCGTGCGTGACAATGTTCGTGGCAGGGGAGAACGCTAATGGCCCAGCTTAAAGTGATTATTGGCGCCGTTGTGGTGCTTGCCATCTTTATCGGTTCGGCCGCCGTCTTCACGGTGGACGAGCGCGAGAAGGCGATTTTATTCCGTCTCGGTGAGATCGTGCGCACCGACTTCAAGCCGGGGTTACACTTCAAGACCCCGTTCGTCAACAATGTGCGCAAGTTCGACGCCCGCATCCAGACCCTGGACGCCGAGCCCGAGCGTTTCCTCACCGGCGAGAAAAAGAATCTCATCGTCGATTCCTTCGTCGAATGGAAGATCAGCGACGTGGCCAGCTTCTACACTGCCACCGGCGGCGATACCCTGACCGCCAACGTGCGCCTGTCGCAGATCATCAAGGACGGCCTGCGCGCCGAGTTCGCCAAGCGTACCATCAAGGAGGCCATCTCCGGCGAGCGTGCAAAGATCATGCAAGTGATCACCGCCGAGGCCAACAAGGAGGCGCAGCCCTTCGGCATCGAGATCGTCGACGTGCGCATCAAGCGCATCGACTTCCCGCCGGAGATCAGTGACTCCGTGTACCGCCGCATGCGCGCCGAGCGTGAGCGCGTGGCCAAGGATCTGCGTTCGCGCGGCGCCGAGGCGGCGGAACGCATCCGCGCCGAGGCCGACCGTCAGCGTACGGTTATCCTCGCCGATGCCTACCGCGACTCCGAGGTGCTGCGTGGTGAGGGCGATGCGAGGGCCACGGAGATCTATGCCGAGGCCTATGGCAAGGATGTCGAGTTCTACTCTCTGTACCGCAGCCTGAACGCCTACAGGTCGACCTTCAACAGTCGCGACGACATCCTGGTCATCGAGCCGGATTCGGAGTTCTTCAAGTACTTTAAATAACATCGTGCCCGCCGGGATCGCGTATTCCGGCGGGCTTTGTTGTTTACTGACCCATTGTCATTTTGTCTCGACAGGCCGTTCGGATGTGGCAGGATTTATTTAGCGCGCTCGCGCTTGTGCTGGTGATAGAGGGCCTGTTGCCCTTTCTGACCCCGGCCGGTTACCGCAAGGCTATGATCAGCATGTTGCAAATGGATGACCGCAAGCTGCGCGTCATGGGGCTGAGCAGCATGTTGGCCGGGCTTTTCTTTTTGTATCTGGTTAGAAATTAACGATGAATAGTGACCGCTGGCTGCTGCCGGAAGGCATCGAGGAACTGCTGCCACCGCAGGCCGCAGAGCTGGACCGTCTGCGCCGCACGCTGCTGGACCTGTTCCGGCGCTGGGGCTACGAGCTGGTGATGCCGCCGCTGGTGGAATACCTCGATTCCCTGCTGACCGGCACCGGCAACGATCTCGACATCCAGACCTTCAAACTGACCGACCAGGCCAGCGGCCGGCTGCTCGGCGTGCGCGCCGACATGACGCCGCAGGTGGCGCGCATCGACGCCCACCGTCTCGCCGACCGCGCCGGGCCGGTGCGCCTGTGCTATCACGGCACGGTGCTGAACACCCGCGGCGATGGCCTCGGCGGTGCGCGCAGCTTCACCCAGATCGGCGCCGAACTCTACGGCCACGCCGGCGTGGCGAGCGACAGCGAAATGCTCTGCCTGATGCTGGAGACGCTACAAGCGGCGGGCGTGAACGAGGTCTTCATCGACCTCGGCCACGTCGGCATCTACCGCGCCCTGAGCGCCGCCGCCGGTCTCGACGAGCGCCAGGAGTCGCAGTTGTTCGACGCCCTGCAGCGCAAGGCGGTGCCGGAGATCGAGGCCCTGCTGGATGAATGGCGGCTGGCCGGCGACGTCGGCGCGCGCCTGAAGGAGCTGGCCTGGCTCAACGGCGGCAGCGAGGTGCTGGCCCGCGCCCGTCAGTGCCTGGGCGGCGATGCCGTTATCGCCGCCGCCCTGGACCAGCTCGAAGGACTGGCGCAACTGGTCGGCCGGCAACGGCCCGACGTGCCGCTGCACTTCGATCTCGCCGAGCTGCGCGGCTACCACTACCACACCGGCGTGGTGTTCGCCGCCTATGTGCCGGGCCAGGGGCGCGCCATCGCCCAGGGCGGGCGCTACGACGACATCGGCCGGGTGTTCGGCCGCTCGCGTCCCGCCACCGGTTTCAGCGCCAACCTCAATGGCCTGATGCGGCTGGCGGGCGCCGCGCCCGCGCCCGATCGCGGCATCTTCGCCCCGGTCTGCGAGGATGCTGCGCTGCAGGCCGCGCAGGCGGAAAGGATCGCCGCCCTGCGCGCCAGCGGCGAGCGCGTGGTGGCGGGGCTGCCGGGGCAGGCCGGGGGCGCGGCCGAGGCCGGTTGTGACCGCCTTCTCGCCCTCGTCGATGGCCAATGGGTAATTCAGAATTCGAATTCGCAAGAAAAAGGTGAGCAGTAGTCATGGGCAAGAACGTGGTAGTGATCGGCACCCAGTGGGGGGACGAGGGCAAGGGCAAGATCGTCGATCTGCTCACCGAACAGGCCCACGCGGTGACGCGTTTCCAGGGCGGCCACAACGCCGGCCACACCCTGGTCATCGACGGCAAGAAGACCGTCCTGCACCTGATCCCCTCCGGCATCCTGCGCGACGGCGTCACCTGCATGATCGGCAACGGCGTGGTGCTCTCGCCCGAGGCCCTGATGGAAGAGATCGAGATGCTGGAAGGGCGTGGCATTCCCGCCACCGGGCGCCTGCGCATCTCCGAGGCCTGCCCGCTGATCCTGCCCTACCACATCGCCCTCGACCAGGCCCGCGAGCGCGCCCGCGGCAAGGCCGCCATCGGCACCACCGGGCGCGGCATCGGTCCGGCCTACGAGGACAAGGTCTCGCGCCGCGGCCTGCGCCTCGGCGACCTGTTCCACCGCGAGCGCTTCGCCGCCAAGCTGGGCGAGGTGCTGGACTACCACAACTTCGTCCTGCAGCACTACTACAAGGCCGATACCGTAGACTTCCAGCAGGTGCTGGACCAGGCCCTGACCCTCGGCGAGCGCATCAAGCCCATGGTGGCGGACGTGCCCGAGCTGCTCTACCAGGCGCAGAAGCGCGGCGAGAGCATCCTCTTCGAGGGCGCCCAGGGCGCGCTGCTGGACATCGATCACGGCACCTATCCCTTCGTGACATCTTCCAACACCACCGCCGGCGGCGCCGCCACCGGCAGCGGCGTGGGCCCGCGCGCCTTCGATTACGTGCTCGGCATCACCAAGGCCTACACCACCCGCGTCGGCTCCGGACCGTTCCCCACCGAGCTGTACGACGGCGTGGAACTGCTCGACGCGGTGGGCGAACACCTGGCCAAGCAGGGCAACGAATTCGGTTCCACCACCGGCCGCCCGCGCCGCTGCGGCTGGTTCGACGCCGTGGCCCTGCGCCGCTCCAACCAGATCAACAGCACCAGCGGCCTGTGCATCACCAAGCTGGACGTGCTCGACGGCCTCGACACCATCCGCATCTGCGTCGGCTACACCTGTAGCGGCCAGGACCGCCTGACCCCGCCGGTGGGCGCCGAGGCCTTCGCCGACTGCCGGCCCATCTACGAAGAAATGCCCGGCTGGAGCGAATCCACCGTCGGCGTAAAGCGCTACGACGAGCTGCCCGCCAACGCCCGCGCCTACCTCAAGCGCATCGAAGAGATCACCGAGACCCCCATCGCCATCATCTCCACCGGGCCGGACCGCAACGAGACCATCGTGCTGCAGAATCCCTTCGACTGACTGCATGCGCGAGCGAACAAAGGCCGGGCGACGCGGGTCCCTGGCTTTTTCCGCGGCCCGCGCCAGTCTGAACGGCCTCAAGAAGAAATAGCTTTGCCACGGCGGGCGGGATGCCATGCCCACGCGTAACGTGAATCGATCGCGTGGGCGCAAAGCACGTGCCCATCCCACCGGACCGTCGCGATTGACAGTCAGTCTCAATATGGCACCATAAAAAGACTGGAGGTGGCTGCCATGAAAATGTCTACTGATATCAAGCCCGTATCCTTTCTGAAATCCAGGGCCGCCGATATGCTGAAGCAGGTGAATGAAACACACCGGCCAATCATCATTACCCAGAACGGCGAGCCCAGGGCCGTGCTGCAAGATCCCGAAAGCTATGAAAACATGCGCAATGCCATAGGTTTGCTAAAGCTCATAGCCATGGGTGAGGAAGACATTATCGAAGGAAAGTCGAAGACACAGGATGGGGTATTTCCCGAACTGGAGAAGCGGCTGGGTTCGTGAAGGATGGAAAAGGCGCATGAGGTGTACTGGTCCGAGGCCGCGGCGGAAGGCCTGAAAGCCATCATCGAGTATATCCGCGCCGATTACCCGCCGGCGGCCAAGGAAAGCCTCGGAAAGATACAAAGCAAAACCGCAGCCCTTCGCTCCTTCCCCCAAAGAGGCCGGATTGTCCCGGAACTCAAGGCTCACGGAATCCTGCAATATCGGGAGCTGGTCAATTTCACCGTGGCGGGTGATTTACCGTACTTCAGAGACCCGGATTTACATCCTGTCGGTCATCGATTCCCGACGAAACGTCGAGGACGTCTTGCTTGAACGACTGGTAAGAAAACGGAGCCGCTGATGCGACAGGTTGGGGTAAGGAACGAACCCCAACGAAAACCTCGGTGATGATCCATGGATCTGGCTTGTTGGGGTTCACAAAAAGCGTTCCCCCCACCCTACTGACATTTCCACTCTTCACTCGGCATTCAACGCCGCCCGCAGCGTCGCCCGGTCCAGGTGCGGCGCGAACAATTCGATGAAGTCGTAGACGAAGCCGCGCAGGTAGCCGCCACGCCGGATGCCGACCCAGGTGGTGCTGGCGGGGAACAGTTGCGCGGTGTCGATCAGGCGCAGGTTGCTGTCGCGCCCGGCGTCGAAGGCGACGTTGGCCACCAATCCCACGCCCAGTCCCAGTTCCACGTAGGTCTTGATCACGTCGGCGTCCAGCGCCGTGAGGACCACCTGTGGCTCCAGCCCGGCCTCGGCGAAGGTCTGGCTCAACTGGGTGCGCCCGGCGAAGGCGAAGTCGTAGGTGACGAGGGGGTAGGCGGCCAGTTCTTCCAGTGTTGGCGCCCGGCCCAGTGCCAGCAAGGGGTGGCCGGGAGGGACCAGTACGTCGTGGTGCCAGCGGTAGCAGGGCAGGGCGATGAGGCCTTCGCGGGATGCCACCGCCTCGGTGGCGATGGCGAGGTCGGCCTCGCCCTGATAGGCCATGTCGCAGATCTGCTCGGGGCTGCCCTGGCGGATCTGCAGGCGGATGCCGGGGTGACGGTCGCAGAATTGCCGGATTACCGGCGGCAGCACGTAGCGGGCCTGGGTGTGGGTGGTGGCAATGGTGAGGGTGCCGTTGCTTTCGCCGCGGTACTCCTGGCCGATGCGGCGGATGTTTTCCACCTCGCGCAGGGCGCGACGGGCGGACTGCACCACCTCGGCACCGGGCTCGGTGAGGGCCGTGAGCCGCTTGCCGGTGCGGGCGAAGATGGGCACGCCCAGCTCGGCTTCCAGCAGGCGGATCTGTTTGCTGACGCCGGGTTGCGAGGTGTGCATGGCCTCGGCGGCCTCGGAGACGTTGAGCCCTCGGTCCGTCACTTCGCAGATGTAGCGTAGTTGGTGCAGTTTCATGTCGACCCTTTCGATATAACCAAAAGGTCTTTATATAGAGAAAATCATTCTTTTTCAATCTATTTGGCCATTGTTAGAGTTGGCGCCACCGATAGAGCACGGGTGGGCGGCACTGGTGCCGGGCGAGGGCGAAACAGCAGCAAATGGACGTGGGATTCATCATATCGGGGTTCGGTGTTGGCTTGCTGGTGGGCATCACCGGCATTGGCGGCGGTGCCCTGATGACGCCATTGCTGATCTTCGGCTTTGGCATTACGCCGGCGGTGGCGGTGGGTACGGATCTGATTTTTGCCGCCATCACCAAGGCCAGTGGTGTTTTGACACATGCCCGTCAGGCGACTGTGGACTGGCGCGTGGTTCGCCGCCTTGCCAGTGGCAGTCTGCCGGCGGCGCTGGTGACCCTGGCGGTGTTGGGCGAGGTCGATACCCACTCCGCCGAGGCGCAGGGATGGATTACCAGCGTGCTGGGCGTGGCGCTGATACTGACCGCCGCGGCGCTGTTGTGGCGTTCCTGGCTGAGTAAGCACCCCCATGGCGCGGGCGCCGTCGAGCAGCGCCGGGTGGCTCCGGCCACGGTGGCTACCGGTGTGGTGCTGGGTGTGCTGGTGACGCTGACCTCGGTGGGCGCCGGGGCGCTGGGCGCGGCGGCTCTGTTCTGGCTCTATCCGCGCCTGAGCGCGGTGCGGGTAGTGGGTACGGATCTGGCGCATGCGGTGCCGTTGACCGCGGTGGCCGGCCTGGGCCACTGGCAGATGGGCACCGTGGATACGGAGCTGTTGGTGATGTTGCTGGCAGGTTCGCTGCCGGGCATTTACCTGGGCAGCCGGCTCAGCAAGCAGATACCGGAGCGCTGGCTGAGGCCGGCGCTGGCGACGCTTTTATTGATGATTGGATTTCGCATGATTGCCTGATGTTTTCAGGCCGAAGAGGAGATGATTGTGGCGCATAACGATAACTGGATTGACCAGGAAGAACTCGCGCAATACCGCGAAGCGGTCAAAGGCTATCTGCAGGGCGATCTGGATGAAGACCGTTTTCAGGCCATCCGTCTGCAGCAGGGTGTCTACGGCCAGCGCCAGGAAGGTGTCAACATGGTGCGCGTCAAGCTGCCCGGCGGTTATGTGAGCGCCGAACAGCTGGGCGTGGTCGCCGGCCTGCTGGCGGATTATTCGCGTGAAGACATCGCCAGCGTCACCACGCGCCAGGATCTGCAACTGCACAGCATTCCCCTCGCCGACACCCCGCAGGTACTGGAGGAAATGGCGGCGCAGGGCCTGACCTCGCGCGAGGCCTGCGGCAATACCGTGCGCAATATCACTGCCTGCCCGCTGGCCGGCGTCTGTCCGGCGGAGCATACCGACGTGCAGCCGGTGGTGGATGCGGTGGCGGCGCGTTTCCTGCGCCATCCGCTGACGCAGCACCTGCCGCGCAAGTTCAAGATGAGTTTTTCCGGCTGCGAGTCCGATTGCGCCCAGGGTCTGTTCCATGACCTGGCCGTGGTGGCGGTGCGCCGTGACGGAAAATTCGGCTACAAGGTGCTGGCGGCTGGCGGCCTGGGCCACAAGCCGCGCCCGGCCATCGTGCTGGAAGCATTCATCGAAGAGCAGGATTTGCTGCCGGTGATCGAGGCCGTGCTGGCTTTGCACCATCGCTATTCCGACCGCAAGCGGCGCGCCCGGGCGAGGCTCAAGTTCCTGTTGGAGAAGCTGGGCGAAGAGGAGTTCGTGCAGCGTTATCAGACGGAACTGCAACGCACGCGCGTAGCCTATGCCGGCGAGTCACTGCCGCCGGCGCAGTGGGTGGAGGCCCGTGACGCCTCGGTTGGTACCACGGGCGCACCGCGTGAGGTGCTGGAGCAGAAACAGGCCAACAAGTACGTATTTCCCGTTAGTCTGCCGCTGGGCGACCTGACGGTGGCCCAGCTGCGTGGCATCGCCACGCTGCTGTTGAAGCGTGATCTGCACGATGTGCGCGTGACCCAGGATCAGAATCTGATGCTGCTGAATATTCCCGCCGCAGAGCTGGAGGCCGTGCGCAACGAACTGGCGGCGCTGGGCCTGGACTCGCCCTGTGTTGGCGACGACGTGGTGGCCTGCCCGGGGACCTGGACTTGCCGCCTGGGGATCACCGCCTCGCGGCTGGTGTGCGATGAGTTGAGCGGCGGCGTGGATGATCTTCGCATCCGCGTCAGCGGTTGCCACAATGGCTGCGCACAACCTTATGTGGGCGACATCGGTTTGCACGGGGAAGGCCGGCGCAAGCACGGCAAACTGATTCCACACTACCGCCTGCACTTTGGTGGCGACGGCCGTGCCGGTGGTGCGATGGCCGTGCGCGGGCCGGAGGTGCCGGCATCGCGGGCGCCACAGGCGGTGCGACGCATCAAGCAGGCATTTCAGGAGCTGCGTGGGGAAAATGAAAGCTTCTTCAACTGGGCTCAGCGCCAGGGAAGTGAATATTTCCAGGAACTGTTGGGCGACCTCCAGGAAATCCGCGAACTGGATGTTCCCAGCCTGTTGAAAGACTTTGGTGAAACGCAGGACTTCCGCGTATTGGCCCTCGGTGGCGGTGAATGCATGGGCGCGGCACAGGAGACCGTGTCGGCCAATTTTTCCGAGGCCGCGCACGAGCGCGAATATCGTCGCGTCTTCCTGCTGGCGAAGAAATATGACCAGGCGCTGGGCTGTGTCGAGGCCGTTGCCCGCCTGATTGGACATTCAATGTTGGATGCGGCGGGTGATTCCTCGCAGCCGCAAGAACTGGAGGCGATCGCCGAGAGCCTGTTGGAGGCCTATCCCGACAAGCCATTTTTGGCCGAGTCGCTGAAAGGCTTTACCTCCGACCTGGCGCGCTTGCAGAAAGACTTCGATGAGGCTGCATTTCAGCGTTTGTCGGAAATGCAGGATGTCTGGGTCGTCCTTGCCGCTGACGCCTGCAGGGCTGTCGATCCACAACTGGACCTTCAGGCGTTCCTGCCTGATATTGCCCAACTGGCCAAAGCCGTCTAGCTGGAGAAAAGCCGTCTAGCTGGAAAAAGGCCGTCTAGCTGGAAATAAGCATCTTAGTATCTGACAGGAGAGTTTGCATGTTATCGGAAAAGAAAATTGAATCACTGGTTGAGTTGTTACGAGAGGTCGAACGGGATTATGAGTCGCCTGCACTGGCCTCCAGTTTCAGTATCGAGGATATGGTGTTGACCGATGTCATTACCCGACACACCCCGGGTATCGATATTTTTACTCTGGATACCGGGCGCCTGCCGTCGGAAACCTATGTGCTGATGCAGAAGGCGCATGATAAATATGGCAGCGTGGTGGATGTCTATGCGCCCGACTGCGGTGTGCTGGCCGAGTACGTGCAGGCTTATGGCCCCAATGCCTTCTACGATAGCGTCGAGCTGCGCAAGGCGTGTTGCCGCATCCGTAAGCTGGAACCGCTCAATCGCGCATTGAATGGGCGCGCTGCGTGGATCACCGGGCTGCGCCGCGAGCAATCGGTGACACGCACCGATACCCAGCACAAGGAGTGGGACGAGGGGCATGGCATGCACAAATTCAATCCGCTGCTGGATTGGACAGAGCAGGAAGTATGGGCCTATATTCGCAGCTATGACGTGCCCTACAACGAACTTCACGAGAAGGGCTATCCCAGCATCGGCTGCGCCCCGTGCACCCGTGCCGTTGCCGTGGGTGAGGATATCCGCGCCGGGCGTTGGTGGTGGGAAAACCCGGAAACCAAGGAGTGTGGCCTGCACGTGAAGACGGCCGGTTAATGTGGAAGAACTCACCCTGACGCGCGCACAAGTCTCCGGCGCCGGTTCGGGGCGAATCATGCTTATGATTCATTGATCACGCCACGGCATATGAAACGCGGAGGCCACAGAGTCACAGAGAAATTCGTTGAAAACTCCGTGCCTCCGTGACCTCCGTGTTTCCATCCCGGCCCGCCATACCGACGCCGGCAGGTGGTTATGGATGCCTGTCTGGGCAGTGGTTGGGAGATGGGTATGGGCGCGCAACTCTATGCCGGCAGCTTTGGTTATGGTTCTGATACCGCCGAGATGGCCTATGATGCCGAGGCCGCTACCCTGGACTTTCAGGCCCAGGGCGATGTTGCCGGCCGGGCCACCGGTATCTATGTGACCTACGCCAATACGCCGAAGTCGGGCAGCAACGGCCAGCTCAACTGGTACAACCAGTCGGTGGGTGGTGACAACTCGGCCTTCGCCGTTCTCTGCGAAATGGCGGTGATACCACGCCTGTCGCTCAATGCGGGCTATACCCAGGCCACCTACTGGACGGACATGCTCATGTCCAATGGCTCGGTGATGGGGTCCACAAAGACCAAAGGCACGTTGGCCCGGTTGGGCGCCAATTATCTGTTGGCGCCCAACAAGCGCCTGGGCTTCAAGTATGCGGACTTCGGTTCAGACCTGGATAGTAATATCATGGAACTTGATCTGATGATTGGGTTCTGAGTAAGCGGGAAGGGTGGGTCTGCACGGCCCACCCTTTACTTTACCTTAGCCTGAACCCCCGGATTCAGGCTAAGGATATTTCGAAAATGACGGGGAAATGGACTTTTCTTTGCCGGCTTTCTTGACATGGCTTCACGATAGGTTAGGCTAACTAACATGTTCACCTTGCACACAGGTTTCTTTGCCCGCTTGCTCGCCGCCATCGCTGTGGTCGGTTTGCTGCTGGGTGGGGCAACGACGTCGGTGATGGCCATGTCCATGGCGCAGAACGATATTGTCGCCCATGCCGCCATGCCGGCGGTTGGTGTGCAGGATAGCGACATGTCCCACCAGAGTGCCAGCTGTGAACAGGCCGGGCATACCGCCGGCGCCTGTTCCGACAGCGACACCTTCCATTGCAATGCCGGTGGTGACTGTTGTCCCCACGGGGCCTCGGCCTTGCCGCCGCAGATCGATGCGGCCTATGTTCCCCTGCCCAATGTGCAGGCTGCGGCGCCACAGTGGCGCTCCACCAGTGTGACGTCCGTCACCGAGATTCGTCCTCCCATCGCCACTCTCTAGGGCGTTTGCCGGCTTCCGCCGGTTGCGGCGCGTGCTGATTTTTCCCGCGCGCTGTCGTTAGATCCCTTGTTTGTCATCTGCTCCGGCCCTTGCCGGAACGCGCTTTGCCGTCTTCATGGGCTGCGATCGCTGACAACAACCTGGAGAGTGATTCATGTTCGCAAGATTTTTCCGCATAGCCGGGCTGTGCCTGTTGCCGATATCGACCGTGATGGCTGCGGCCGGCGATGGCGCCGCCGTGCCGCCTGCGGCCAGTGAAGAGGCCGCCGTTCTGCGTCTGAGTGATGCCGTCGATGCCGCATTGCAGGACAACCCCGGCCTGGCCGCCATGCGCGCCCGTGCCGCTGCCGCCGCGGCGGTGCCGGAACAGGCTGCGGTGCTGCCCGATCCGCGCCTGCAACTCAATGCCGTCAACCTGCCGCTGGATACCTTCAGTCTCAGCCAGGAGGGCATGACTCAGCTGCAAGTCGCGGTGGTGCAGGCCTTGCCATTCCCCGGCAAGCTGTCGCTGCGCGAGCGGGCGGCGGAATTCGACAGCGCCGCCGCCCACGACGAGGTGGGGGAGATGCGTCTGCAGCTGGAACGCGACGTGCGTAGCCTGTGGTGGCGCCTGTATTTCCTCGACCGTGCGTTGGAGATCCTGCAGCGCAACCGTCAGCTGCTGCGTCAGTTGGTGGAGGTGGCGCAGACCAAGTACCGCGTCGGCCAGGGCCTGCAACAGGACGTGCTGCTGGCCCAGCTGGAATTGTCGCGCCTGCACGATCAGGAGATCGTCCTGCTGGGTTCCCGCCGTGGCGAGGAGGCGCGCCTCAACGCGCTGCTGAACCGTCCGGCGGATCTACCCGTTCGCTTGCCGGGAATGACGCCGGTGGTGTTGGCCGAGCCGGTCGATGAGCCGCGCTTGCAGGCGCAGGCCCTGCGCAACCGCCCCCTCCTGGCGGCACGGCAAAACGCCATCGAAGCGGCGCGTACACGCCTGGATCTGGCGCGCAAGGATCGCTCTCCCGACTTCAGCCTGGGCGCTCGCTACGGTCGGCGCGTGGGCGACAATCCCGATGGCAGCTCTCGCGCCGACTTCGCCTCCGTCATGTTCAGCATGACCATGCCTATCTTCACCAGCCGGCGGCAGGACTCGGCCATCGAACAACGTGGCAGTCAGCTGCAACAACAGCGTTACAAGCTGGACGAAGCCCGCCAGCGAGTCGGCCGTGAGGTGTCCCGTGCCCTGGCGGATTATCGCGCCGCCCGCGAACAGGCCCGCCTGCTGGAAACCGGCATCCTGCCCCAGGCGCGCCAGACCGTGGCCTCCATGCTGGCTGCCTATCAGGTGGACAAGGTGGATTTTCTCAACGTGGTGCGTGTGCAGGTGATGCTGTTCAACTATGAAACGCGCTACTGGCGCGCCGTCTCCGCAGCCAACCAGGCGCAGGCCGCGTTGCAGGCCGCGGTGGGCTCGTCGTCTGCCATCGATTTCCAGTCTTCCCGTCCCGAATCCGAGGTACCCCATGAATAAGCAGACCTTCGTCAGTCTCGTGCTCGTTGCTGTCCTGGCCGCTGGTAGCGGCTACTGGCTGGCCCTGAATCAGCCCGCCACCACGGCGACGACGGGCGATGGTGTCCCGGCGAATGAACGCAAGCCGCTGTTCTATCGCAACCCCATGAATCCTGCCATTACCTCGCCGGTGCCAGCCCAGGACGAGATGGGCATGGATTACATTCCGGTGTATGCGGAGGACGACAAGCCGAAAGAGAAAGAGGTGTTGTTCTATCGCAACCCCATGAATCCCGCCATTACCTCGCCGGTGCCGGCCAAGGATGAGATGGGCATGGACTACATTCCGGTGTATGCCGATGGTGGTGCTGGTGCCGATGAACCGGTTGGCACGGTGAGTATCGATCCGGTGACGGTGCAGAACATCGGCGTGCGCACCGCGCGTGCCGAGAAACGCAGCCTGAGTCACGCGGTGCGTGCGGTGGGCCGGGTGGACTTCGACGAGGAGCGTCTGGCGCGCCTGCACCCCAAGACCGAGGGCTGGATCGAGGTGCTGCGTGTTTCCACCACCGGCTCGGTGGTGAAGAAGGATGACATCCTGCTGAGCATCTATTCGCCACAGCTGGTGTCCAGCCAGGAGGAATACCTGCTGGCCCTGCACAATTTTCAGGTGCTGAAGAACAGCCCCTATGAAGAGATCCGCCGCGGCGCCGAGGAACTGGTTAATTCGGCACGCGAGCGGCTGCGTCTGCTGGACGTGCCCGATCATCAGATTCATGAACTGGAGGTGACCCGGCAGATCAAGAAGCGCATCCACATCCACTCGCCCTTCGACGGCACAGTGATCAAGGTCGGCGTGCGCGAGGGGCAATACGTCACGCCGCAGACGGAACTCTACATGCTGGCCGATCTTTCGCGCGTGTGGGTGTACGTGGACGTCTACGAGGAAGACCTGCCCTGGATCAAGCTGGGCGATATCGGCGAGATGACCGTACGCGCGGTGCCTGGCCGCACCTTCCGCGGCAAGGTCACCTACGTATATCCCTACATGGAGCGCAAGACGCGTACCGCGCGCGTGCGCCTGGAATTCGACAACCCGAACCTGCTGCTGAAACCGGAGATGTTCGCCAACGTCACCCTGCGTGCCGGGCGCGTCGATGAAGCGGTGGTGGTGCCGGCCGAGGCCGTGGTGCGCTCGGGTGAGCGCGACCTGGTATTTGTGGTGCGCGAGCGCGGCAAGTTCGAGCCACGCCCGGTGACCCTGGGCCTGTCCGCCGATGGCCTGGTGCAGATCGTCGATGGCGTGAAGGCCGGCGAGGAAGTGGTGACCTCCGCCCAGTTCCTCATCGATTCCGAGTCCAAGCTGCGTGAGGCCACGGCGAAGATGCTGGAAGGTCTGGCGGGCGGTGGCAATGAAACGGGCGGGACCGACATGGATATGAGCGACATGAGCATGGACGACATGGGCATGGACGACATGGGCATGGACGACATGAGCATGGATGACATGGATATGAGCGACATGTCCCTGGAAGACGGTCAATAGGGGCGCGCCATGATCATTCAGAAAATCATCAACGCCTCCCTGCGCGACAAGTTCACGGTCATCGTCGCCACCCTGATCGCTGTCGGAGTGGGGCTGTGGGCGGTGAAGAGCACCTCGCTGGATGCGATTCCCGATCTGTCCGACGTGCAGGTCATCATCTTCACCGAGTTTCCCGGCCAGGCGCCGCAGGTGGTGGAGGACCAGGTGACCTATCCGCTCACCACGGCGATGCTGGCGGTGCCCAATTCCAAGGTGGTGCGTGGCTATTCCTTCTTTGGCCTGTCCTTCGTCTACGTTATCTTCGAAGACGGCACCGACATGTACTGGGCGCGTTCACGCGTGCTTGAGTATCTAAATTACGTTAGTGGACGCCTGCCGCCCGGTGTCTCGCCGGCGCTGGGGCCGGACGCCACCGGCGTCGGCTGGATCTATGAATACGCCCTGGTCGACCGCACTGGCAACCACGACCTGTCGCAGCTGCGCTCGCTGCAGGACTGGTATTTGCGCTATCCCCTGCAGACCGTGGACGGTGTGGCCGAGGTGGCCTCGGTGGGTGGCTTCGTCAAGCAATACCAGGTGGAGGTCGATCCGCAGGCGCTGCTGGCCTACAACATTCCCCTGTCCAAGGTGCGCCACGCCATCCAGCGTTCCAACAACGATGTCGGTGGCAAGCTGGTGGAAATGGCCGAGACCGAATACATGGTGCGCGCCAAAGGCTACCTGCGTGGCATCGAAGACCTCAAGACCATTCCCCTCGGCGTGGGTGCGGATGGCACACCGGTGCGTCTCGAGGACGTGGCCCATGTGCATCTGGGCCCGGAGCTGCGCCGTGGTTTGGCGGAACTCAACGGCGAGGGCGAAGTGGTCGGCGGCGTGGTGATCATGCGCTACGGCGAGAACGCCCTGGCCACCATCGAGGGGGTACGGGAAAAACTCGCCGAGCTGGCCAAGGGCCTGCCGGAGGGCGTGGAGATCATACCGGTCTATGATCGCGGCGACCTCATCGAGCGTGCGGTGGACAACCTCAAGGAGAAGCTGATCGAGGAATCCATCGTGGTAGCCCTCATCGCCATCGTGTTTCTGCTGCACGCCCGCTCGGCGCTGGTGGCCATCGTCACCCTGCCCATCGGCATTCTGCTCGCCTTTATCGTTATGCGCTGGCAGGGCATCGACGCCAACATCATGTCCCTGGGCGGTATCGCCATCGCTATCGGCGCGATGGTGGACGGCGCCATCGTGATGATAGAAAACGCCCACAAGCACCTGGAGCACGCGGTCGAACGCAAGGGCGCCAAGTTGAGCAACGAGGAACGCTGGGAGGCGGTGGCCAGTGCCTCACGGGAAGTGGGACCGGCGTTGTTCTTCTCCCTGCTAATCATTACTGTCTCGTTTCTGCCGGTGTTCACCCTGCAGGCGCAGGAGGGACGCTTGTTCGCACCGCTGGCCTTTACCAAGACCTACGCCATGGCCGCCGCGGCCTTGCTGGCGATCACCCTGGTGCCGGTATTGATGGGTTATTTCATTCGCGGCCACATCATGCCCGAGGCGAAGAATCCGGTGAATCGCATCCTCCACTGGCTGCATTCGCCGACATTGCAGCTGGCCATCAACTGGCGTTGGCCGGTGGTGATCGCAGCCGGGGCGCTACTTGCCGTTACCTGGGTGCCGATCAGTCAATTGGGCAGTGAGTTCATGCCGCCGCTGGATGAAGGCGACATCCTCTACATGCCCACCACCTATCCCGGCGTGTCCATCACCAAGGCCAAGGAGATCCTCCAGCAGACGGACAAGATCATCAAGACCTTCCCTGAAGTGCATCACGTGTTTGGCAAGGTGGGGCGCGCCGACACCGCCACCGATCCGGCGCCGCTGGCGATGATCGAGACCACCATCCGCCTCAAACCCAAGGACCAGTGGCCGGACCCGAGCAAGACCACCAAGCAGCTGATGGCCGAGATGGATGCGGCGATCAGGTTCCCGGGCCTGGCCAACGCCTGGACCATGCCCATCAAAACACGCATCGATATGCTCTCCACCGGTATCAAGACGCCCATCGGCATCAAGGTGAGCGGGCCGGATCTCAATGTGCTTGAAGATGTGGCCAATAATATCGAGCAGGCACTCAAGCAGCTGCCGGACACCCTGTCCGCCTTTGCCGACAAGGCCGCCGGCGGCTATTACCTTGACTTCGACATCAATCGTGAAGAGGCCGCGCGCTACGGACTCACGGTAGGTGATGTGCAAGACGTCATCGCCACCGCCATCGGTGGCATGAACGTGACACAGACGGTAGAGGGGCTGGAGCGCTATCCGGTCAACGTGCGTTACCCGCGCGAGCTGCGTGACAACCTGTCGCAGCTCAAGGAAGTGTTGATCCCCACGCCCACCGGCACGCAGATTCCGCTGACCCTGGTGGCGGAGCTGAATCTGCGCCGAGGTCCGCCGTCCATCAAGAGCGAGGACTCACGCCCCAATGCCTGGGTCTATGTCGACATCAAGACGTCGGACATTGGTGGTTATGTCGCCGAGGCCAAGCAGGTCGTGGAATCGCAGGTCAACATCCCACCCGGCTATACGGTGATGTGGTCGGGGCAGTTCGAGTATATGGAGCGTGCCGCCGAACGCCTGCGCATTGTCGTACCAGCCACCCTGCTGGTGATCTTTCTGTTGTTGTATTTCAACTTCCGCAACATTACCGAACCACTGGTGGTGATGCTGTCCATTCCCTTCGGCCTGATTGGCGGCTTCTGGCTGGTGTACTGGCTGGGTTTCAACATGTCGGTGGCGGTGGCCGTCGGCTTCATCGCCCTGGCTGGCGTGGCGGCGGAGATTGGCGTACTGGTGCTGACCTTTATCGACCATGAAGTGGCGCGCCGGCGACGGGAATTCGGTGGCGTACTGACCCCGGAGCAGATTATGGCCGCCGTCCACCGCGGCACCTCGGAGCGTGTGCGTCCCATCGCCATGACCGCCACCGCGATCATCGCCGGCCTGTTGCCCATCATGTGGGGCTCGGGCACCGGTTCGGGCGTCATGCAACGCATCGCCGCGCCCATGGTGGGCGGCATGGTGTCGGTGACCCTGCTCAGCCTGCTGGTGCTGCCGTTGATTTACGGCATGGTGATGCAGGTGCAGGAAAGGGCGCGCCGAAAACGTTTGCAAAAAACCGGGTGAGGAAACGCTGCAATCCGAGTCCACCCATTAAGCCGCTCCGCCAAGGGGCAAGACCGGTTTCCCGCAGCGGAACCATTGAATGACGAGCACGTTGGAAAGAGGAGAACACACGATGCGCAAGACACTGATGACCCTGATCATTGCCGTATTCATGGGCGGCCTGTCCGCCACCCAGGCCTCGCCGAGCCACGACCATGACGGCGGCATGAAACACGAGGGTCATGGCAGCATGAAACACGACGACCATGGCGGCATGAGTCACGACGGCATGAAGCATGGTGATCACGACGGCATGAAGCACGGTGACCACGCCAGGGACGGCCACAAGATGGGCGGCATGTTTCTGAAGAAGAAACAGATCGATGACTACATCGTCAGCTTCCATGTCATGAAACCCGCCGATGGCCCCTCCATGGGTGGCAGCCACCACGTCATGATCAAAGTGGAAAAGGATGGCAAGCCGGTAGACGGCATCGTCATGAATACCAAGGTGGTGTTCCCCGATGGCAAGGACGAAAGCAAGAAGGCCATGAAGATGGGCGACTGGTACATGGCGGGGTATGACATGCAGGACGGCAAGAAGCACCAGCTGATGATTCTGTTCAAGACCCCCGACGGCGAGAAGCACAAGGGCGGTGTTTATTACCCGTGAGTGTAACTCCCCCTCAGTGCCGCGGCGGGCTTATGCCTCGATGCGGCCGATGGGGCCGTTAATGGCAATTGATGAATACGGTACCGGTCATGAGTGGCCGGTGTGGAGGTGACGTCATGGAATACCGCAAGATTACTGCTATCTTTCGTTGCGATGCCTGCAAGAAAGTTGAGCAGCGGTTGCAGGAACTGGGTGTGCAGGGCTTCAGTCTCAGCCACATCGAGGGCTATGGTGAATACGCAGACCTGTACAGCAGTGACTGGATGACCCGTCATGCCCGCCTGGAAATCTTTACCGGCGCGGCGAAGGTGGATGCCATCGTCGAAGCCATCATGGACTCGGCACACGTCGGCCTGGCGGGTGACGGTATTGTTGCCGTGCAGTCGGTGGACAAGCTGTACCGCATCCGCACCCGCAGTGAAATACAGGCCGATGAATCACAAGACCGTCGGCAAATATGATTAACGTTAATTAGCTAAACCTGAATCCACGGATTCGGGTAAAAAGACAAGGAAAGCAAATGCCTGAAATCATTCCCAATTGGCACCCTATATTCGTGCATTTTACGGTTGCCCTGTTATCACTGTCGGTAGTCCTGTTCGCCGTCAGTAAATTCGTCAGTGGCAGCCTGCGTGAGCAATGGCTCATCGTGGCGCGCTGGTCTCTGTGGTTTGGCGCCGCTATTACCCTGCTGACCGGGCTCGCCGGACTGGACGCCTACAACACGGTGGCACACGACACGGCTTCACACGCGGCCATGACCGAGCATCGCAACTGGGCCATTTCCGTCATCGTTCTGTTCCCGTTGCTGGCGATCTGGTCGGCCGTCAGTGTGCGCAAGGGAAGGGCGCTCGGCAATGGCTTCGTGGCGCTGATGCTGGTCGGCGGGCTGTTGTTGCTGTCTACGGCATGGCATGGCGGTGAGGTGGTGTATCGCTATGGACTGGGCGTGATGTCGCTGCCCGAGGCGGACTCGCATAAGCACGCGGAGGGCGCTGGCGATCATCCCCATGGCGATGACGAGGCAGGCACGAGCAAGGACGGTCACGAGCATGAGCACGACGCGGCGACGTCGGTGGGCGACAGTCATGACCATGCTCACGATTCGACTGAAATGGACGATTCGACAATGGATTTCAGCGGCATGGATGAAGGTTTGGACGAGGGCCACGCGGCCCACAGTGATACGGGTGATCACGCCCACTAGGAGGTTTCATGTTTACGGTTTCCGAACTGGCCACGCGAGCCAGTGTTACTCCCGATACAGTGCGTCACTATGTACAGATCGGTCTTTTGCAGCCGAAGCGCAATCCCGACAATGGCTACAAGCTGTTTGCGCCGGCCGATGTACATCGATTGCGTTTTGTGCGCCAGGCCAAGAGCCTGGGGTTCACGCTGAGCGAGATCCGCGAGATTCTCGGCCATGCCCAGCAGGGGGACTCTCCCTGTCCGCGGGTGCGCGAGATTGTTCAACGCCGCATAACCGAAAATCGCCAGCATCTGGAAGACCTGGTGGCCCTGCAGCAACGTATGGAGGCGGCCATGGCCAGTTGGGAGATGATGCCAGATGGTATTCCCAGTGGTGATTCGGTGTGCCACCTGATTGAGGAAGTCATCGTTCCCGCGCCTTCCCGCTACGATGCTTGACCTGTGTGTAGCACTTAGGGTCCAGGCTGAGGATGTAAGAAGAAGGCCAATGGCAGGCGATGCGCCGCTGCTGGATTCATCGTTTTTTCAACCGCCCCCGGGGCGAAGGAGTTGGCAATGGCAAAAGATCCTGTTTGTGGTATGGAGGTATCGGACGACGCCGAGCAGCGCGTGCGGCACGAGGGACATGAATACCTGTTCTGCAGTGCGCACTGCCAACGGAAATTCGAGGATGAGCCCACGCGGTATATTCAGGGTGATTCGGAACAGTCCGGCCTGACCGATCCGGTCTGTGGCATGTCGGTAACCACGGATACGGAATTCCATGCTGAGCATGCCGGCCACATACATTATTTTTGCAGCGCCAATTGCCAGGAGAAGTTTGTAGCCGATCCCGGAAAATATCTGGATAAAAGTGATGAGCCGGATACGTCGGAAGTGGCGAAGGGCGATGACGACGTTGTCTATACCTGCCCCATGCACCCGGAAATCGAGCAACTGGGGCCGGGAAGTTGTCCCAAGTGTGGTATGGCACTGGAGCCCAAGGTTGCACCGCTCACTGCCACCAAAACCCAATACACCTGCCCCATGCACCCGGAGATCATCCAGGATCATCCCGGCAACTGCCCCAAGTGTGGTATGGCGCTGGAAGCCGTTAGCGTGGAAGCGGAGGACGATAGCCGCGAGCTGGACTACATGAGCAAGCGCTTCTGGGTCAGCGCCGTACTGGCCATCCCGGTGTTGTTCAGCGCCATGGCTGCCGAATTCTGGTCCGAGGGCATGGCAGAGCTGATTGATCCCAGCCTGCGTCAGTGGCTGGAAATGGTGGTTTCAGCCCCAGTGGTCGTCTGGGGTGGCTGGATTTTTTATGTGCGTGCCATACAGTCGGTCATCACACGCAACCTGAATATGTTCACCCTGATCGGGCTCGGCGTGTCGGTTGCCTTTACCTATAGTGTTGTCGCCACCGTCGCCCCCGGGATTTTTCCGCAGGCGGTGTTCAACGAGGTTGGCGTGGTGCCGGTCTATTTCGAGGCGGCGGCGGTAATCACTGCGTTGATCTTGCTGGGGCAGGTGCTGGAACTACGGGCGCGTAGCCAGACCAATGCCGCCATCAAGCTCCTATTGGGCCTGGCACCCAAGACTGCGCGCATCGTGCGTGAGGATGGCACTGAAGAAGACATCCCCCTGGAACATGTGAAGGTGGGTGACGTTCTGCGGATACGTCCGGGAGAAAAGGTTCCAGTGGACGGTACCGTCATCGATGGCGAAAGCAATGTCGATGAATCCATGGTGACCGGCGAACCGCTGCCGGTGAGCAAAACCGCGGGTGAACGCCTGATCGGTGCCACCGTCAACGGCACTGGCAGCCTGTTGATGCGGGCCGAAAAAGTCGGCGCGGACACACTGCTGTCACAAATCGTCCAGATGGTCGCCGAAGCCCAGCGTTCACGGGCACCGATCCAGAGGCTGGTCGATCTCGTGTCGGGCTACTTTGTTCCCGTGGTCGTTGTCATTGCCATCATTACCTTCATCGTCTGGAGCGTATGGGGACCGGAACCCGCTATCGCCTATGCTGTGATCAACGCCGTGGCGGTGTTGATCATCGCCTGTCCCTGTGCGCTGGGGCTGGCGACCCCCATGTCCATCATGGTCGGAACCGGCAAGGGTGCGATGATGGGGGTGCTGTTCAAGAATGCTGAGGCGTTGGAGGTCCTGCGCAAGGTGGATACCCTGGTGGTGGACAAGACCGGCACCCTCACCGAAGGCAAGCCCAGGCTGGTGTCGGTGGTGGCCAGCGAAGGCTTCGATGAGCAAGACATCCTGCGCCTTGCCGCCAGCCTGGAGCGGGCCAGCGAGCATCCCCTGGCCGAGGCCATCGTGCAGGGCGCCGAGGAACGCGGGGTTGAATCGACGGCGGCGGAAAACTTCCAGTCGGTGACGGGCAAGGGTGTCACCGGCGTGGTCGCTGGCCACGAGGTGGCGCTGGGCAATCACAAACTGTTGGAGAGCCTCGGCATCGATGTCGGTGACCTGCCGCAGCGGGCCGACAGGCAACGTGCCGAGGGCCAGACCGTGATGCTGCTGGCCATCGATGGCAAGGCCGCAGGCCTGATCGGTGTCGCCGACCCCATCAAGGAGACCACTCCCGAGGCGATCCGTGATCTGCATGCCGAAGGCATCCGCGTGGTGATGCTCACCGGCGACAGCCGCAAGACCGCCGAGGCAGTGGCCGCCAGGTTGTATATCGACCAGGTACAGGCCGAAGTGTTGCCGGAGCAGAAGGCCGAGGTGGTAAAAAAACTGCAGGCCGAGGGCCGCATCGTTGCCATGGCCGGTGATGGTATCAACGATGCTCCGGCACTGGCCCAGGCCCATGTCGGCATCGCCATGGGCACCGGCACCGATGTGGCCATGGAGAGCGCCGGGGTGACTCTGGTGAAGGGCGACCTGCGCGGTATCGTGCGGGCGTGCCGCCTGTCACACGCCACCATGCTCAACATCCGCCAGAACCTGTTTTTTGCCTTCATCTATAACACCTTGGGGGTGCCTGTCGCCGCCGGTGTGTTGTACCCCGTTTTCGGCATCTTGCTGTCACCTATCATTGCCGCAGCGGCGATGAGCTTCAGCTCGGTATCGGTGATTGCCAATGCCTTGCGTCTGCGGCATGTGAAATTGTGAATTTGTATCGCTTGTTCTCGTCGTGGCTTGACTTGTGTCCCACACCCACGTCCTAAACTTTGACCTGAATCCATGGGTTCATGACGGCGAATTACACAACTCATTGATCCGTCTCGCTATATGAAAAATCTCGGCAATAATCTCCGCTATTCCCTCGATTTTTCGTTACGCGATACGCATCAAGCAGTTGCGTACTTCATCCGCCCTGAACCCACGGATTCAGGTTTGATGCAAGCCTGAAAAAGGCTCCATGAACAGGAGGACGAAGCATGCAAAACGTAGCCGAGAAAACCACTCTGCACTTGAATGCGACCGCCAGGCGCGGGCTGCACGCCCCTCTTCACCGGAGGTATCCGGTCATGTCCAGCATTGATTTTGCCCCCGATACGCCACCCGTGGATGATGGACGCCGCCGCCTGTTGGTTGTCGCCAGCAGCGCCATGACAGCTATTGGCCTGGCGGCGGTGACGATCCCCTTCATTCGTTCCATGGGCCCCAGCCAGAAGGCGAAGACCGCTGGAGCATCAGTCAAGGTGGATTTCTCGAAGTTGGAGATCGGCCAGCAGATAACCCTGGAGTGGCGGGGCAAGCCGGTGTGGATACTGCGCCGCAGCGAGGAAATGCTGCGCCTGATGGAAGCGCCGCAGCATCGCCAGCGCCTGCGTGACCCCGACTCGGCGGAACTCGCCCAGCAACCGGATTATGCACGCAATGCCACTCGTTCCATCAATGCGGAATATTTCGTCGTCATTGGAATTTGTACCCACCTCGGTTGTGTGCCCAATTTTCGTCCCGAGGTGGCGCCGGAAGATTTGGGACCCGAATGGGTAGGAGGCTATTTCTGCCCCTGCCATGGTTCACGCTTCGACCTCGCTGGGCGTGTCTACAGCGGCGTGCCGGCGCCCACCAATCTGGTGGTGCCGCCGTATCATTTCCATACCACGACGGTGATCGAGATCGGCATCGACTACGAAGATGCCATGCAAGGCGGGAAGGGCTGATGAGCCTGCATCGGCCCGCCCGAAACCCACAGTGGAGCCACTGTCAATGATGGATAATTGTCGGACATGCCGCTGGTGCGGCCAACAAATCACTGAATACAGTTATGCTTCGGAGCAGGATGGTGTCTTTTGCTGCGAAGGCTGCTTCCTCGGCCACATGGCCCAGCAGCGTTCGCTGCGTGAACGTGACACCATCCAGCTGGCCCTGGCCGAGGCACTGGCGGCGGCGCTTGATGCGCGTGAGCGGGAGACCGGCATGCACTCCAAGCGCGTCGCCTGCCATACCCAGGTGCTGGCGCGCCACTTCAGCCAGGATGACGACTGGCTGCAGCAGGTCTACTGGGGCTCGCTGTTGCACGATATCGGCAAGATCGCGATTCCCGATGCGGTGCTGCTCAAGGAAGGGCCGTTGAGTGAGGATGAATGGGCGATCATGCGCAGCCACCCCCAGCGTGGTCACGACATTATCGCCAAGCTGCCCTTCATGGCGCGCGCGGCGGACATCGTGCTCAGCCACGAAGAACGCTACGACGGCGGCGGCTATCCGCGCGGCCTGGCCGGCGGCGACATCCCCTGGGGCGCACGACTGTTTGCCGTTATCGACACCCTCGATGCGATGACCTCCGACCGTCCCTATCGTCAGGGATTGCCGTTCGACGAGGCAAAGGCGGAAATTCTGCACATGAGTGGCAGCCAGTTCGATCCGCGGGCGGTGAAGGCCTTTGTCGCCGAGGAGGCGGTGCTGCGGGAGATGGTGGCGATGAAATGCGCCATCACCCCTGAGGCCTATCGGCCGGCGGGACGGCGGGGGATGGAGAAGGAAAACGTGGCCTGCTACCAGGCGAAGGCACACCGCGGGCGTGGTTATCATGCCTGAGGGCCTGCACGGTGTCGCTGGATCAGCAAGGCTGCATTTTCGGGAGATGGGAAAATGCATGAATACCGCACGGAGACTCAACAGATGGCGATAGACATCGAGGGCATCCCCCTCGACGTTGCCCTGGCCAATACCCTGGCGGAACAGGTCGTTGCGCACCTTGCCGAGGATTTCCTGTTGCTGGCCTGGTATGACGGCCAGCGCAACGAAGAGCCCGGCCGCGTCACATCAATCGGAGTATCGACAGAATGACCAGAAGACAATCCATTGTTGCCGCGGTCGCGTTGACAGTCCTGCTGGCCGCCTGCGAGGGGCAGGACGGAGAGACGGTGGCGCAACAAAAATTGTTACCGCCAGCGGGCTTTGTTGCCGATGCGAATCAGGGTGAGCGGCTCTTTCGTGCCCACTGTGCCCGTTGCCACGGCCAGGCTGGGATGGGCAGCGACCAGGGGCCGCCGCTGGTGCATAGTGTCTACCGCCCGGCGCACCACGCCGACCTGGCCTTTTACTGGGCGGTGAAGGATGGCGTCCGCCAGCATCACTGGCACTTTGGCGACATGCCGGCCATCGAGGGCTTGGCGCCAGAGGACGTCGCCCACATCATTGCCTATGTGCGCGGCGAGCAGCGCAACAACGGCATCCGTTGATGCGTCCGGCTAGGCGATGGCGCTGCCCACCTCCAGCGCCTCGAACCAGTCGAGGAAGCGCTTGACGTCGTCGCCGCGGAAGATGCGGCCGTGTTGCGGCGCCATCATGTCGATGTCCAGTTCACGCACCCGCTTTATCCAGTCGTTCTTGGCCCGGTTG
>DRQN01000145.1 GCA_011371455.1 Gammaproteobacteria bacterium | reverse complement strand
GAGGTCATCGACGGCAACATGAGCATCGGCGACTTCGTGCTGGTCAATGCCTTCCTGCTGCAGCTGTTCATGCCGTTGGGCTTCCTCGGCATGGTCTACCGGCAGATGCGCCACTCGCTCACCGACATGGATCAGCTGGTGAGGCTGCTCGACGAAAAGCCGGAGATCACCGACCGGGCCGACGCGAAGGAACTGAAGGTCGAGCGCGGCGAGGTGCGCTTCGAGCATGTCGACTTCGCCTACCAGCCCGAGCGGCCCATCCTGCACGACGTGGACTTCACCATCCCGCCCGGCCACAAGGTGGCGGTGGTGGGCCACAGCGGCGCCGGCAAGTCCACCCTGGCGCGGCTGCTGTTCCGCTTTTACGACGTCACCGGGGGGCGCATCCTCATCGACGGCCAGGACCTCCGCGACGTCACCCAGGCCAGCCTGCGCGCCGCCATCGGCATCGTGCCGCAGGACACGGTGCTGTTCAACGAGAGCATCGAATACAACCTGCGCTATGCGCGGCCCGATGCCAGCTTCGAGGAGATCGTCGAGGCGGCCAGGCTGGCGCAGTTGCACGACTTCGTCGCCCAACTGCCGGAGGGCTACGAGACCCGCGTCGGCGAGCGCGGCCTGAAGCTCTCCGGCGGCGAGAAGCAGCGCGTCGCCATCGCCCGCGCCATCCTCAAGCGGCCGCGGATCCTTATCTTCGACGAGGCCACCTCGGCCCTCGACAGCCATGCCGAGCGGGCCATCCTCGGGGCGCTGAAACAGGCCAGCCGTGGCCATACCACCCTGGTCATCGCCCACCGCCTGTCCACCATCGTCGATGCCGAACAGATCCTGGTGATGGATGCCGGGCGCATCATCGAGCGTGGCACCCACCGGGAGCTGCTGGCGGCGCAGGGGCGTTATGCGGAGATGTGGGCCCTGCAGCAAAAGGAGCGGGCGGCCGAAGATGGCGACGTTTGAGCCGTTGCGACGGCGGGGCCGTTGCCGCCATGGCGGCAGGCTGGCTGCCATGGCGCTATTCGCACTGTGCGCGCCGGCCGTGGCCGCGCAGCCGGCATTCACCGTCACGCCCTTCAGCGGCAGGGTCTTCGGCGGCGTGGTCGACACCCGCGACGGCCGGTTGCGCATCCGCGAAGCGGCGGACTACGGCGTCAATCTGGACCTTCCCTACCGCGGCAGCCGCGACATCCGGATGCGCTTCTCCTTCACCACCTACGACACCTCGGTGGAGGAAAGGACCGACCTCACCGGCGCGAGCCGGGTGCTGTTCGACATGCGCGTGGACCACTACCAACTCGGCGGCAGCAAGCGGATCGGCGAGGGGCGGATACAGACCTACGGCATGGGCACCTTCGGCGTGACCCATTTTTCACCACGCGATTCGGCTTATTCCAGCGAAACGCGCCTCTCCATGCACTTCGGCCTGGGCATGGAGACGCGGCTCGGCAAGCACCTCGGCCTCAACCTGCAGGGCCGGCTGATGCTGCCCTTCAACGATTACAGCGGCAGCCTGTTCTGCGGCAGCGGCGGTTGCACGCTCGCCGTGAGTGGCGGCAGCTCACTGATGCAGGCGGATATCACCGCAGGCCTGGCAATACACTTCTAAGCACTCAGTCCGTAGCCCGGATGAAGCGAAGCGGAATCCGGGGTCAGTCCGTAGATTCGCAACATCCATCCCGGATTTCGCTCCGCTTCATCCAGGCTACTCAGTCCCCATCCCCCGCCAACTCCTCCACCACCCGCGCAATGGCCTGGCGCTGTTGTCGCGGCAGCTTCATCCACTTCAGCCCCAGCTCCAGCGCCTCCTTGCTGAGTTTTTCCTTGCCCGTCGCCGGTGCAATCTTGCCCGCGCCACGCGGGTGCTTGCCCGGCTCGAAGGGAGCGCCGTAGCCGGAAAGCAGCCAGTTGGAGCGTGTCTGGGTCAGCTCGGCCAGCTTGACCAGTGCCGAGGTGGGCGGGAAGGCGGTGCCCTTCAGCCAGCGATCCGTCTCCACCTGGGTGCTGCCGATGATCTCGGACAGGCGGCTCAGCCGCCCCTTGCCCAGGGGCGGGAAACGGATGTTGTCGAGGGCGTCGTTGAGTCGTTCGGCGAATGCCTGTTTTGGTGTGCTCATGGTGTTCTCTGCTGTGTGGCCGCCAGGCGGAATTCTACACCGCACTGTCAACCGATGGTGCCCTGCTGCGTTAAAGAAAGGGAACACAGCCCCATGATGCCGTAGACAATCCTTGCTCCTCGTGGCCAGAATGGGCGGAGGCACGCTTCGATGGAGAACGCAGGCTGGAATCAACGCAGGCAATGGATCGTTTTCTCGCCGGGGTGGAGCGCCGGGCCTACCGCATGGCCTGGATCGCCACCAGTAACCGCGAGGATGCCCTGGATATCGTGCAGGACGCCATGCTGCGCCTGGTGAAGAATTACGCAGGACATCCCGAAGCCGAGTGGGGGCCGCTGTTCCAGCGCATCGTGCAGAGCGTGATCCGCGACTGGTACCGGCGCCACCAGGTGCGCAATCGCTGGCGCCAGTGGCTGGGTTTCGGCAAGGGGGCGGCGGATGACGAGGCGGCCGGTGATCCGCTGGAGACCACCATCGCCAGCCCGGCCCCCGGCCCGGACGGGCGGCTGGTCTCGCAACACGCCATCGACGCCCTGGATGCCGCCCTGCACGCGCTGCCCCTGCGCCAGCAGCAGGCCTTTCTGCTGCGGCAGTGGGAGGGGTTGAGCGTCGCCGATACGGCCGCTGCCATGGGCATCAGCGCCGGCAGCGTCAAGACACATTATTCCCGCGCGGTGCAGGCACTGCGCGACAAACTGGAGGATCACTGGCCATGAGCGAACGCCAGGATGACTTTCTGCGACGGACCAGCACCGTGCTGGACGAGGCCGAACACGGCATCGACGGCGCTACCCGCACGCGCCTGGCCGCCGCCCGCCGCGAGGCCCTGGCCGCCGCCGAACGGACCCGCCGGCCGCCATGGCTACTGCCGGCCGGTGGGCTGGCCGTGGCCGCCACGGTGGCGGCGCTGACCGTCGGCCTGTGGCAGGTACAGCCGGTGGACGGCGGCCTCGCCGTGCTGGAGGACATCGCCCTGCTCAGCGACGAGGCCGATCCGGCGTTCTACGCCGACCTGGACTTCTACGCCTGGCTCGCGGAAGGTGCGCCGCCGCTGGAAGACGACAATGGATAACCGCTGCCTTCCCTGCCTGGCCGTGCTGGGCGTGTTGTCCCTGCCGCCCGGGGCGATGGCGGGGGATGAAGAGGATGTCCAGGCGCCGGACCTGGCGCTGCTGGAATTCCTCGGCAGCTGGGAAGACGCCGATGGCGAATGGATCGACCCGCTGCAGCTGCTCGATGCGTTGGAGGCCGAAGAGACGCCCGCAAAGCCGGCCGGGGCGGAGGACACAGAGGTAGACAATGATGACTAGAGCCATCGTATACGTACTGACCTTGCTCGCACCGCTGGCCGCCATGGCCGGTGACGCCGCCGTCGGCTGGCATGACCTGAGCCGGCAGGAGCGCAAGCTGCTGGCGCCGCTGCAGGACAGCTGGGACACACTGCCCGCCGAGCGCCAACAGAAGCTGCGCAAGGGCGCGGCGCGCTGGCAACACCTGAGCCCGGAACAGCGGGCGCGCGTCAAGCAGCGCTTCGAACGCTGGCAACGGCTGCCGCCGCAACAGCGCGCCCGGGTGCGCCAGCACTTCGAACGCTTCATGACCCTGCCCCCGGCCGAACGCCGCCACCTGCGCGAGCAATACCGCGAGTTCCGCCGTCTGCCCGCCGAGCGCCGCCAGCAGTTGCGTGAACGCTGGCGCAGCATGACGCCGCAACAGCGCCGCCACTTCATCGAGCGCCGCGAGCATGCCCGTCACCTGACCCCCCGCCAGCGCCGGGAGCTGCACCGGCACCGCTGAACCCGCTTGACTTGCACAACATGCTGAACAAGTTATACTGTGTCTCACGGCCCGTTCAGAGAGGTGCAAGTCATGAGAGTGATCAATTTTTCAGAGGCCAGAAACCGCCTCAAAAGCGTGCTGGACGAGGTGGTGGATAATGCCGATTACACCATCATTTCCCGTCGCGACGCCGAGGATGCGGTGGTCATGTCACTCGAGCAATTCAACGGGCTGATGGAAACGGTTCATCTGTTGAAGAGTCCCGCCAATGCGGCACACCTTGCGCGGTCGATGGAGCAATATCGTACCGGCAAGGTCAGCGAGCACGCGCCGAGCGGTGATTGACGTCCTCGCCTGGACCCACGAGGCATGGTCCGACTACGTCTACTGGCAGGGCCAGGACCGGAAAACCCTGAAACGTATCAACAGACTGATCGCCGACACGCAAAGAAACCCGTTTGAAGGCATCGGCAAGCCAGAGCCCCTGAAGGAAAACCTGGCCGGCTTCTGGTCGCGTCGGATCGACGAAACGAATCGGCTGGTTTATGTCGTCGACGACCGCCGGCTGACCATTATTTCGTGTCGATACCATTATTGATATTGGTGAGCCGGCCAGCCGGGTGGAAACGTGGGCGTTTCGCGAGACGCCTGTTGCGTGGCCTGCTTCTGCTGTGCGCCAGCATGCCGCTGCTGGCCGCGGATGAACTGCCCTCGCTGCTCAGCGTGGAGTGGAGCGCCGGCGATGACGGCCGCCGCGACCTGTACCTCGATCTCGACCTCGCCATCGGCGGCCCGCGGCTGCTGTTCTCCGCCGCACAGACACGGGTCGACAACGAATTCTCCGGCTACACTACCCAGTCCCTTCTCGTCGGCATGGTCAACGACCCGTTGCAGACCCTGAATTACGGTGCCGAGCTGGAGCAGTGGGGCAAGGCGGGGGACATCAGCAGTACCACCGTGCGTGGATTCCTGGCATACAACAGTCTCGACTGGCGCCTTGCCCTGCGCCCGCAGTGGCGCGAGATCGCCCTCGCCACATCGGACCTCTGTCGCCGCTTTCCCCGCTGCCCCGACGAATGGCGGATCGAGAGCCATGGTGTGCGCATCGACGCGAACTACTATTGGCAATCCTGGGGATTTTCCCTGGGTTATTCCGTCCACGATTACGACCGTGACCTGGGCCCGCTGGCCAACGACCCCCGGGCAATCCGCCTGTTTTCACCCCTGGCGCTGGAACTGACCATGGGCTTCGAGGATTACGGCATCAGCGCCGGCCTGCGCTACGCCTTCCACCGCGCCCTGCTGAGTGTGGACGAATACCGCAGCGTCTCGGCCGTCGACGGTCTCGCCAGCTGGCTGACCAGCGTGCGCCTTGCCATTGACCTCGACCACCAATGGCGCCTGCGTCTCAACGGCGGCCTGTTGCGTCTGCCGGAGACCGGTGGCGGCAGCATCCTGTATGCGGGGGTGGGCGCCGCGTATAGCTGGTAGTGGTTCTTGCCCGCAATGGATCTCCAGATATTTTTCTGTGCGTGTGGCCTCCGCGGCGAAAAGGGCGGCACCGTGATGCCGGAAGTGCCCCTAGAACTACGCCATCTAATTAAAACTTGGTAAACCACCGCCTCTGGCGGTGAGACACGAAAAGGCTCTGCCGTACCGGCGTGCGGAGTAAGAAAATGGCCTCCCTTCCCTTGAACCGGCAAGTTCTATAGGAGGCCATTATGAGAGACTGGCAAAGCCAAGCTCACGTGAAGCATTATTGCAAATATCATGTTGTGTTTGTTTCGAAGTATCGAAAGAAATCGATCTGCGGCACGTTGAGGAAAGATATTGGAGGAATACTGCGGGAATTATGTCGGTAGCAAGGAGTGGAATTGGTGGAGGGGTATGCGATGAAAGATCATATCCATATATTATTGATGATTCCGCCGAAATTTAGTG
>DRQN01000144.1 GCA_011371455.1 Gammaproteobacteria bacterium | reverse complement strand
TTCGCCCCCCGGCGGCCACATGCTAGGTGACAGCATATGAGACTTTCATTGGGAGCCAGCAGGGCATGAAATTCAAGGATTACTACGAGATTCTGGGGGTATCGAAGGATGCCTCGGAGGGTGAGATCAAGCGCGCCTATCGCAAACTGGCGCGCAAATATCACCCCGATGTCAGTAAGGAACCCGATGCCGAGGCCCGCTTCAAGGAAGTGGGTGAGGCCTATGCGGTGCTGAAGGACCCGGAAAAGCGCCTCGCCTATGACCAACTCGGCAGCGGCGCGCGCCCGGGCGAGGAATTCACCCCCCCGCCGGGTTGGGACGCCGGTTTCGAGTTCAGCGGCGGTTTCGGCGGCGACGGCGCCGAGCAGTTCAGCGACTTCTTCGAGAGCCTGTTCGGCGGCGGTGGACGTCGTCATTATGCGGGGCCAGGCTTCCATGAGCGGCCGGGGCGCGACCACCACGCCAAGATCCTGATCTCGCTGGAGGACTCCTACAACGGCGCCACCCGCACCATCACCCTGCAGGCCCCTACCCTGACCGCGGACGGCCATGTGCAGACCCGGCAGCGCACCCTCAACGTCACCATTCCCAAGGGCATCGCCGAGGGCCAGGTGATCCGCCTGGCCGGGCAGGGTGCGCCGGGCAGCGGCGGCCAGCCGGCCGGTGACCTGTACCTGGAGGTGGCCTTCCAGCCGCACCGCCTGTACCGGGTGGACGGCCGCGACATCTATCTCGACCTGCCCATCACCCCCTGGGAGGCGGCGCTGGGCGCCAAGATCAAGGTGCCGACTCTGGGCGGCAAGGTGGATCTGAAGATTCCGCGTGGGGCAAAATCGGCACAGAAACTGCGCCTGCGCGGCCGTGGCCTGCCGGGCAAGCCCGCCGGCGATCAATACGTGGTGCTGGAGATGGTCACGCCCGAGCCCCGCACGGCGGACGACGAAGCCCTGTACCGCAAGATGGCGAAGCAGATGCCCATGAATCCCCGCGCCGCACTGGAGGTTTGAGCAATGAGCACACAATTGACCGTACTGGCCGGCGTGCTGCTGGACGAGTCCGCCAGCCTGTCGCTGGAAGACCTGAGCCGCGCCTGTGGCGTGGAGCGCATGGTGCTGGTGGAAATGGTGCAGGAGGGCCTGCTGGAGCCGCTGGACATGCGGCTGCTGCCCTGGCGCTTCCCGGGCGAGGCTCTGAGCCGCGCGCGCACCGCGCTGCGCCTGCGGCGGGATCTGGAGGTCAACTTCGCCGGCACCGCCATGATCCTCGATCTGCTCGACGAGATCGAGCAACTGGAGACCCGCCTGCGCCGCCTCGAAGGGCGTTTCGAGTGAGTGATGACGCTGCGCTGACCCGGGCGGTGGGTCCGCGGGGACGGGCGCCTTGGCCCTGAGACCGTGCCTTCGTGACGGCACAAGGCACGGGCTCTTGTCTCCACGGCACTTCCAAGAAATGCCCGTTTATCCGCGGGATACACTTCGCCAACCGATGGGCGAAGTTTTTTGAAAGTACAGCTAAATCAATGCGTTACACTCTGCACCCGCCCTGGCGACACGGATGTTAGATATAGACGTCGATATGCCCCGTCGGGGTATCGCCATCACCCTCCTCGCCTTGCTTGCGGCGATCGTGGCCGCTGCGCGTATCCAGCAACACCGGCTCGTCCCGCTGGCGCCGCTCCCCTTCACGGCGCCGCTGCCGGGCCTGCACCGGCGGCACGGGCGTATGCCGCTGCTCTTCTTCCTTTACCGCTGGCGTGACCGGATAGCCTTCGGCGGGCTTGACGTTGCGCTTGGCAACGGCCTTGGCGTTGATCTTGAGCGCCGCGTCGTCGCGCGGCAGGTCGACTGAGGTCATAAAACCCCCTTCATCTTCGGGCCTTTCTCGCCAAAGTATAGCCGCGCCCTCGGTTTTTCCCAAGCCGAAACTGTGCGCTGGTGCGGATTTTCGCCAAATTCAGTCCTGCGGCGTTTTGTCCGCCGGGCAGTCGCAGGCGGCCATCACATCCTCGCGGGTGAGCATGCCCACCAGTTTCCGTTTTGGGTCGACTACCGGGATGTGGTGGATGTGGTTGGCGGTGAATTGTTGCGCCACCTCGGACAGGGGCTGGTCTTCGCGCGCGGTGAGTACCGGGTGGGTCATGATCTGGCCCGCCACCTCGGGCTTGTCCGACTCCAGGCGCGTGGTGCGGCGGCGCAGGTGCGCCAGGCGCTCGGCGAGGGTCTCGTGCGGCAGCTGGTCGGCGTGGTGGACGAAATCACTGACGGTGACGATGCCGATCACATGGCGGGCGCGGTCGATCACCGGCAGGCCGCGGATATCGTATTTCTCCAGCAGCTGCCAGGTCTCCTCCAGTTCGGTGCCGAATTCCACCGTGATGACCGGCTGGCTCATGACCTCGCCGCAGCGCAGCCTGCCCAGCCGGCGGCCGTGGGCGAGCTGTTCGGCGCGGGTGTAGATCTCCTTCAGATCCTTGTGACTGATGTCCAGGAAGGTGTCCATTTCTGCCATTGCCTGGCGCAGGTCTTCGTCGGAGAAGGCGGGGCCGCTGGCGAGCCATTTTTCCTCACCGCGCTCGATCACCGTCTCCAGCGGTCGGCGGCGGGTGTGCCGCAGCAGCCGGCTGAGGCGCCAGTAGAGCAGTGTGCAAGCCAGCATGATGGCGACATTGATGGCCACTGGCGAGAGCAGGAACTGATAGCCGAGGTCGTGCACGGTGTCACCCCCCACCACCGCCAGCAGGGCGGTGGCGCTGCCGGGCGGGTGCATGCAGCGCAGCAGGTGCATGACGAGGATGGCGCCGCCGGCGGCCACTGCGGCGGCGAGAGCGATGTCGGGAATCAGCTGCGCGCAGCTGACGCCGACCAGGCCGGCCATCAGGTGCCCGCCAACAAAGGGCCAGGGTCGTGACATGGGGCTGGAGGGAACGACGAACAACAGCACCGAGGAGGCGCCCATGGAGGCCAGCAGGAAGGGGCCGGCGATGCCCTCCAGGAGCTGTCGGCTGCTCAGCGCCACCAGTACCACGGAAATCAGGGCGGCGATGGCGGAGATCAGGATGCGCTTGCCGCTGAGATCGCTCTGCGGCGGAAACCAGCGTTGCAGGGTGGCGGTCAGGCTCATGGCGTTATTGTTCTTGTTGGGCGCTTTATCGTGTATCTGATATGCATGTTACTCCCCTGCCATGAGCGGGCAAAATCCCGGCCACCGGACACGCATGAAAAAGGGCGGTTGCCCGCCCTTCTTCGGCCTGCCCGAAGGCAAGTTTAGCGCTGGCCTTTAGAAAGACACGCCGACCGCCTTGTTGCCGGTCTCGTCTTCCTCGTAATTCACCATCACGCTGCCGGTGTGTGCCTTCAATGCCTTGAGAACATCGGCATCGGCGCTGAAGGTGATGGGGCCGCCGGACTGGGCGTCACGGATGGTGAACGTGCTGTTGGCCGCATCGATGGACATCAGCTGGCCCATGTGGGTGCTGGGGCCCATGGCGTCGCAGGCCAGGACGCTGGCGGAAAACAGGCTGGCCGTCAGGGCCAGGCCGGTGAGGGTGGTTTTGCGCATGACGATCCTCCTTTCTTTCGCTGGGGGCGATAATCCGACTTATTCTGTCGGGTATCGACGCCCGATTATTCTCCCTCGCGGCGGATCTGGCAAGTGCCGCACGGCAATCGTTACCGCTGTGAGCCGGCTCACGGTTTGCGGTGGAATTTTTTGCTTGCGGGACGATAGTCCCAGTGAGGCGCATGCAATGCGAAAAATTTGATCACACGCATTGCCAGCGCCATCGGCAAGACTATTCTTGAATAGAAGGCTGTCGGATTTAGGAATAATCTACTGCGCAGGTGGGAGGGCGAGTCAAAATATTCCCGATTTTTGAGGCGAATAGTGGGGGTATTTAACGAAAAATCGGGGAGATTTTGGCCGCTCTCCCACCTGCTCGCTACGATTACCTAAACCCGACAGCCTCTAGGGAAGAAGGAGAAAACCATGAAGATCGAGCGACTGGAACATGCCCTGCCGAAGATGTCGGAAAAGGCGCTGGTTCGCTTTGTCCGCCGTAGTGTCTGCCGCGCCCTGATGGGGGCCGGCAAGGAGGCCGACGAGGGCCGCCAGCTGCTGGACCTGGTGTACGTGGAATGCAGCCGCCGCGGCAAGGAAAAACTCTACGACACGGTCTACGCCATCATTTCCCGGCACCCGGAACGCTGTGACCTGCACTGAGCCGGCGCCGGCCGCGCTGCTCATTTCCGCCTTTCTGTCATTCCTCTGCCACGGCCGATACCCCGCCAGCCGGTAATTCCGGGTGCAGCAGGGTATTGGCCTCTTCCAGTAAAAAGCGCTTGAAGGCCTGCGCCACTGGCGACAGGCGTTTCGCCCGCCGGTGCATCACGTACCAGTGACGCACGATGGGGAATCCCTCCACGTCCAGCACCACCAGCCTGTTCAGCGCCAGTTCCATCTCCAGCGTATCCCGCGACAACAGGCCCAGCCCCAGGCCGGCCTGCACGGATTGCTTGATGGCCTCGTTGCTGGAGACCTCCATGCCGGCATTGAGGGTGATGCCGTGCTGGCTGAAGAAGCGCTCGGTGGCGCCGCGGGTGCCCGAGCCGCGTTCGCGCACCAGAAAGGTCTCGTCCTCCAGGCGCTGCAGCGGCACGCGCCTTTCCCCTGCCAGGGGGTGATCCGGTGGGGCGATGATCACCAGCGGATTTTCCATGAAGGCGCCGGCCTCCAGATCCTCGCCTGCCGGCGGCTGGCCCATGATCACCAGATCGGCCTCGTTGTCGGCCAGCTGGCGCAGCAGGGTTTCGCGGTTGGTCACGTCGAGGCTGATATTGATGTCGGGGAAGCGCTGGCAGAAGGTGCTCAGCAGGGCTGGCGCGAAATAGTTGACAGTGGAGGCTACGGACAGCGTCAGTTTGCCGCGCCGCCCGCCCTTGAGTTGCTCGATGACCTCGTCCGTCTCGTTCAGCAGGTCGGCAATGGCGCGGCTGTAATGGAACATCTCGTGCCCCGCCTCGGTGAGAAACACCTTTTTTCCCACATGATCGAACAACGGCAGCTCGACATTGGCTTCCAGCTGCTTGATCTGCATGGACACCGCGGGCTGGCTGAGGTGCAGCTCTTCCGCGGCGCGGCGAAAGCTGAGATGACGGGCAACGGCCTCGAAGACCTTGAGTTGACGCAGGGTAAGGTGCACGGTGGTTTCCCTGGCAATGGTTATCGATAAGTTTTTCCTTATCGATATGATCAAAGTATTTATTTTTAATTATGGGTCTTTGGCGATAGAGTGGCAATCCTGATCGAGGGGGGAAGCGGCGGAAATCCCGCGCGGCACGACCCGCTCGACACGGTTTTCTTTACTCTGGGCTGCGGTTTCGGCCTGGTTTCTCACCTTGAAAGGAGATCGAAATGGATCAATCCAATCGTTACGCAGACCTGAGTCTGAAAGAAGACGAACTGATCGCCGGCGGCAACCACGTCCTGGTTGCCTACACCATGGAGCCCGCCGAGGGCTACGGCTACCTGGAAGTCGCCGCCCACTTCGCTGCCGAATCCTCCACCGGCACCAACGTCGAAGTCTGCACCACCGACGACTTCACCAAGGGCGTCGATGCCCTGGTCTACGAAATCGACGAGGCCAAGGGCATCATGAAGATCGCCTACCCCATCGACCTGTTCGATCGCAACGTCATCGACGGTCGCACCATGATCGTCTCCTTCCTGACCCTGTGCATCGGCAACAACCAGGGCATGGGCGACGTCAAGAACGCGCAGATGCAGGACTTCTACATGCCGCCGCGCATGCTGCAGCTGTTCGATGGTCCCTCCAAGGACATCTCCGACCTGTGGCGCATCCTCGGCCGCCCCGTCAAGGACGGCGGTTACATCGCCGGTACCATCATCAAGCCCAAGCTGGGTCTGCGTCCCGAGCCCTTCGCCGAAGCGGCCTACCAGTTCTGGCTGGGCGGTGACTTCATCAAGAACGACGAGCCCCAGGGCAACCAGGTGTTCTGCCCCATGAAGAAGGTGATCCCGCTGGTGGCCGACGCCATGAAGCGGGCCCAGGACGAGACCGGCCAGGCCAAGCTGTTCTCCGCCAACATCACCGCCGACGACCACAGCGAGATGATCGCCCGTGGCGAGTACGTGCTGGAAACCTTTGGCCCCGACGCCGACAAGGTCGCCCTGCTGGTCGACGGTTACGTCGGTGGTCCCGGCATGGTCACCACCGCCCGCCGCTACTTTGCCGGCCAGTACCTGCACTATCACCGTGCCGGTCACGGCGCCGTGACCTCCCCCAGCTCCAAGCGCGGCTATACCGCCTTCGTGCTGGCCAAGATGGCCCGCCTGCAGGGCGCCTCCGGCATCCACGTGGGCACCATGGGCTTCGGCAAGATGGAAGGTGGCGCCGACGACCGCAACATCGCCTACATGATCGAGCGCGACAGCGCCGACGGCCCCTTCTACCACCAGGAGTGGTACGGCATGAAGCCCACCACGCCGATCATCTCCGGCGGCATGAACGCCCTGCGCCTGCCCGGCTTCTTCGAGAACCTGGGCCACGGCAACGTGATCAACACCGCCGGTGGCGGCTCTTACGGCCACATCGACAGCCCGGCCGCCGGCGCCATCTCCCTGCGCCAGGCCTACGAGTGCTGGAAGGAAGGCGCAGACCCCATCGAGTTCGCCAAGGAGCACAAGGAATTCGCGCGCGCCTTCGAGTCCTTCCCGCACGATGCGGACAAGCTCTACCCGGGTTGGCGCGAAAGGCTGGGCGTTCACAAGTAAGGCGAACGCTCGGACGAACGCAGACCGGAAAAAAGCCCCTGCCTGCAGGGGCTTTTTTTCTAAACGACTATCAGGCATCAGGGCTATTCCCGGGCCGGTTTTCACGCCAACCGGCTTGGGAATACCCCTCACCCAACCGCAGAAGCAGGTGACCGCATGAGCACACAAGACACCGCACAGTACAGCATCACCCAAGAACCCTTCTACGAGCCGCAAGGCAACGAAATTGCACTCTACACCGCGGCCTACGCCTCGCGCCTGCCGATGATGGTCAAGGGCCCGACGGGCTGCGGCAAGTCGCGCTTCATCGAGCACATGGCCTGGCGGCTGGGCAAGCCGCTGATCACCGTGGCCTGCAACGAGGACATGACCGCCTCCGACCTGGTCGGCCGCTACCTGCTGGACGCCAACGGCACCCGCTGGCTGGACGGCCCGCTGACCTTGGCCGCGCGCATCGGCGCCATCTGCTATCTGGACGAGATCGTCGAGGCGCGCCAGGACACCACCGTGGTCATTCATCCCCTCACCGACCACCGCCGCACCCTGCCGCTGGACAAGAAGGGTGAGTTGGTCGAGGCGCATCCCGACTTCCAGCTGGTGATCTCTTACAACCCCGGCTACCAGAGCCTGATGAAGGACCTCAAGCAGTCCACCAAGCAGCGCTTCGTGGCGCTGGACTTCGACTACGCCGGCGCCGCGCTGGAGGTCGAAATACTGACCAAGGAAACCGGCATCGACAAGGCCGCCGCCGAGAAACTGGTCAAGGTGGGACACACCGCGCGCAACCTCAAGGGCCACGGCCTCGACGAAGGCGTCTCCACCCGCCTGCTGGTGTACGCCGCCAACCTCATCAAGGGCGGCATCGCCGCGCGCGATGCCTGCCGCATGGCCCTGGTGCGTCCCATCACCGACGACGCCGATATCCGTAGCACGCTGGGTCATGCCATCGATGCGGTGTTTGAGGACTGAGGACTCAGCACTGCCCCCGGAGAGAACCATGAGCCTGAGCGAAGAACAACTCGCCACTTGCCGCAAACGCCTGACCTGCAGCTTCCCGCAGCTCGACGACGTGTTCGCCGACTGCATGGCCGAGGCCGCGGCGCTGCTGTCGCCCAGGGGCGTCGACGACTACCTCGACGGCGCCTCCCTGGTGTGCATGATCGGGCGCGGTTTCGAGCCGGTTCTGGTGTACCTGGAAAACATGCCTCAGGTGGCGAAGCAGGTCGGCGAGGGATCCCTGTCGCTGATCTCGCGGGCGGTGTGGAAGCTGTCGCGCACTCCCAATGGCAAGGCCATCCCGCCCTTCCTGCAGGCCATTGCCGAGGCCAGCCGCCGGTTGGGTAGCCTGGCGTTGCTCGAGCGCTATGTCGAGCTGGTTTTCGACATGGCGGAACGCACCACGCGCTCCATCCACGGCTTCCACAGCACCATCCCCAGCCCCGGCCTGCCCGACCTGCTGGAACAGATTCCCTTCCTGCTCAGCCAGCTGTCGCTGGAGGGAGTGCGTAACTGGGTCGACTACGGCATCCACAACTACGCCGATCACCCCGAGCGCCAGCGCGACTACTTCCAGTTACAGTCCGCCGACAGCCGCGCGGTACTGCAGCGGGAACGTCGCGGCGTGCTGTTCATGGACCACGAACGCAAGCTCGATCTCTACCTGTGGGCCATGTGGCTGGAGCGCGGCGAAGAGAAACCCTACCTGGTGCCGTATTCCGAGGGCTTCGACGAACTGCGCAAGCCGCAGCCCTATTTCGACAAGCTCGGCATCCGCGTGCCCGACGTCTACGACGACCTCAACGGCATCCCCGGCCTCGACCGCTACCGCGCCCTGCTGGCCCACGTCGCCGGCCACCGGCGCTGGAGCGGCACGGTGATCGCCGACAACTTCAGCCCTTTCCAGCGCGTCGCCATCGAGCTGTTCGAGGACTGCCGCATCGACACCCTGGTGATGCGCCGTTACCCCGGCCTGCGCCGCATCCTCCTCAGCCTGCACCCCAGGCCGGTGGAAGACGCCTGCGACCCGGAGACGGAATCCTGCATCCGCCACCGCCTGGCGCTGTTCTCGCGCGCCGTGCTCGATCCGGATCACGGCTACGGCGACCCGGACGTGCTCGAATTCGCCGAACGCTTCCACGCCCTGCTCGCCGAGGGCGAAAGCAGCACCAGGGAAATGGCCAGCCTCGCCGCCAGCTTCGTCGCCCGCACCCGGCGCCAGAGCGACCAGCTGCCCAACGTGCACTTCACCGACACGGTGGTGGGCTACCGCGACGACAACCGCAGTCTGTGGGTATTCATCGAGATGGGCGACGAAGAGGAGCTGTTCGACCTCAATGAGAAAGAAGTGCAGGAAGAGGACAGCCCCGAGTCGGGCCTGCCGCCGCGCCACTATCACGAATGGGACTACCACACCCAGAGCTTCCGCCCCGACTGGGTGAGCCTGTACGAGTCCCTGCACCCCGGCAACAGCCCGGTGCTGATCGACCGGCTGCTGGAAAAGAACGCCGCCCTGGCCAAGCGCCTCAAGCAGATCCTCGACATGCTCAAGCCGCAGCAGTTCGTGCGCGTGCGCTACCAGGAAGACGGCAGCGAGCTGGACCTGGACGTCGCCATCCGCTCGCTGATCGACTTCAAGACCGGCCACACCCCGGACCCGCGCATCAACATGAGCCACACCACCGCCGGCCGTGACATCGCCGTGTCGCTGCTCATCGACCTCTCGCAATCGGTGGCCGAGGTGCCCAAGGGTTGTCAGCAGACGGTGCTGGAACTGAGCCAGGAGGCCGTGGCCCTGCTCGGCTGGGCCATCGACAAGCTGGGTGACGAGTTCGCCATCGCCGGCTTCTCCTCCAATACCCGCCACGAGGTGCGCTACCAGCACATCAAGGGCTTCACGGAAAAGTGGGGCGACGACGTGAAATCACGCCTCGGCGCCATGGAGGCCGGCTACTCCACGCGCATGGGCGCCGCCATGCGACACGCCGGTCACTACCTGGCCGCGCGCCGCGCCGAGAAGAAGCTGCTGCTGATCCTCACCGATGGCGAGCCCGCCGACATCGACGTCAATGACGAACGCCTGCTCATCGAGGATGCCCGCAAGGCCGTGCAGGAACTGGATCGCGAGGGCATCTTCACCCACTGCATCAACCTCGATCGCCGCGCCGACGAATACGTGGGCGACATCTTCGGCCAGCAGTACACGGTCATCGACAACGTCGAGCGGTTGCCGGAAAAGCTGCCGCAGCTGTTCATGGCGCTGACCAAATAGCGCCCACGGAAAGCCCATGACCCCGGCGCAGCGCCAACGCATCCGCGACCGCCATCGTGGCGCCCTGCTACGTCACGGCTGGCGCCCCAACGTCCTCTACTGGAGCACCACCACGGTGGTCGCGCGAATGCTACCTCAACAACAATTTCAGGTTATTCCTCTATCGCCAGCCGCCGACTGCTGATGCGTGAACAGCCATCATTCACAGCCTGGGGCGAGCCTGCGAAATCTGGGATATTTGGGATGTGGTGACAAGAGGAGCATGCTTCTCGATTGATGAGGTCGCAAGCTCACCGCATCCTACTGTGCTGGCGTTTTTTATGCCGGCCCATCGAGTCCTGCCGGCCTTCTTTTTATTTACTTCTACCAATTTATCCAAATATGGAAAATAGAACAGTGTGACGGCAAGCCCCATAATCAATACAACCGGCAGCCATAGATTGATGCTATATAAAGCTATAAGAAAACCGATAAAGCTGGAAGAAAGACCAATGAAATTGGCAAAATGACGCCCATCATGTTTGGTGTCAATCGAGAACCTCTTTCGGTACTCGATAACGAATGAATTGACCGCCAGTGGGAGAAACCCAATCGCGCAAACAAAAGACGCCATACATAAAATAGGCGATGTTGATCCAGAGAATATCGATGAAATGATGATGGTAAATGATATGACAAGAAGCCCCCTGTTTATAAGCATATCCTCAGCCAGCTCGCTGAACCTAAAGTTCATTTTCATCACCTCTTCCATGTCTGGACAAACAGCATTTTTCACGCGCATAAAATATGGTAACTCTGTGGGCCGTATAAATCGCGCTCTGAAGCAAAGAACGAGACTGTTCGTCTAAATATATTTGTATGTTTTGTCAATACAGCTTCACTTTTAATGCTTGGCTTAAAAGACGAAAGTGCTTGTCCAGTGAATAGACCTTGCAAGCATTCTGTCTTGCATTTTGCGCAATGATCAAATCGGGGATTCCCACGCCGTTTGCGCCAGCCTTCAAGCATTTCACTTGAAATTCGATGATTTCTTCCCACTGAATATCCAGTGAAACCAGGCTTACTTCATGAAGCAATTCGACGATTTTCCTTTGCTGCTTCATTTTCAAATAAGGCACCAACTCCGCCAGGATGACTTCATTGGTGACGATGAGATTTTCATCAATCAGGAAGTCCATCTCTTTGCAAGAGTCGCCACCGCGGAAATAGTCAATCCAGATTGACGTGTCGACCAGGACGTCCATCAATGGCGATCTCTGATTTCATCCAGATCGATCTCCAGATCAATCTTCCCCTTGTATTTCTTGAGATTGGAAATCTTTGATTTTCTGACCAACTCTTCCAGTGCCTTGATGATCACCCCCGTCTTGGTGTTCGTATGGGTCACCTTCATGGCCTCTTCCAGTAAATCTTCAGGTAGATCAAGCGTCGTTCTCATTTTTTCCTCCACGGCTTTCCTTCACGGCAATGCATACGATATTAGATTGCCATGCATATCTCTTCAAGGCGCGCGGATCGCTTTGGTCTCAATCCCGCAAGTATGCCGGCCCGGGTTACAATCGCCGGCACGCCTGACGAAACGATGGAGACCCCATGAGCGACACCGTCATCGATTTACTGCGCCACGGCACCCCCGAGGGCGGGCGCGCCTATCGCGGCCATGGCATCGACGATCCGCTGAGCGAGAAGGGCTGGGCGCAGATGTGGGCGGCAGTGGGTGAACAGGCCGGCTGGCCGTGGACGCGCATCGTCAGTTCGCCGCTGATCCGTTGCCGTGACTTTGCCGAGGCCCTGGGCGGGCGTTCAGGCCTGCCGGTATCCGTGGAGATGCGTTTCCGCGAGGTGGGTTTCGGCAGTTGGGAGGGACGCACGCCAGACCAGATCCGGGATGAGGAACCCGAGGCGTATGCGGCGTTCTTTCGTGACCCGTTGAACTGCCGGCCCGAGGGCGCCGAATCCCTGCCGGACTTCGCCGCCCGCGTGGCGGCGGCCTTCGACGGCTGCCTGAGGGAACATGCCGGTGAACACGTGCTGGTGGTGGCCCACGCCGGGGTGATCCGCGCCACCCTGGCGCATGTGCTGCAAGCGGACCTGCGGTGCGCCTATCGCGTGGCGGTGGGCAATGCCTGTTTCACCCGTTGCCGCCAGGGCGAGCGTGGCCTGATGCTGGAATTCCATAACCGCCCCGCCTTGTAGTGGCTGATAGTGGCTGGCGGCCCTTGCCGCGGCACGGGTTCCGCGACTACCGCTCAGGTGCGCAGGTCGCCGTGGCCCGTGCAGAGGGCCTGGATATGCCCGTTCAGTTCGGCGGTTTCCCCCTCGCCGGGTTTGCGCAGATCGTTGTTCCATGCCTTCAACAGCCGTTCGGCCTGGCGCGCCCGCCGGCCGATGTCCGCAAAGCCGAAGGTCGGCGCGGAGCCGGCGAGGGTGTGCAGCCGGCGGTGGAGGACGGCGGCCTGCTCGGGGTTCCACGGCTGGGCCTGCATCCCGGCCCATTGCCGGGCCACCTCCGCCAGCTTGTCCGGCAGCTGTTCGGCGTAGGCCGTGCGCAGGGCCTGCAGGCGGGCCTGGATGTCGGATTCGTCAGGCATGGCTCTGTCCCCAGATGTCCTTGATCTGTTGCGCCAGGGTCATGGGGTCGAAGGGCTTGGCGATGACCGCCATGGCGCCGCAGGCGCGCAGTTGTTCCACCTCCTGCGGCAGTACCCTGGCGGTCATGAAGATGGCCGGGGTATCCGCCAGCGCCGGCAACCGGCGCAGGGCGATGAGGGTCGCGGGGCCGTCCATGTCCGGCATCATCACATCGGAGAGGATCAGCTGCGGGGCGAAGGCCTCGGCGACCCGCAGCGCCTCCTCGCCGCTGCTGCAGATCCTGACGGTGAAGCCGCCCACCGCCTCGAGGGCGACCTGGGCGACGGCCTGGATATCGGCTTCGTCTTCGACGAAGAGGATGCGCTCTAATTCATTGCTGTTCATAGGTTTTCCTTTCTTTCCTGCTTCCCTGGCCGATGGCATTGGACCTCGTCATGAGAGCCGGTATTTGAACGGGCCCCGGCATCGTGCCGAGCGCCGCCAATTCCAGATAAAACGTGGTGCCGCCTCCGGTGGCGGGGGTGAAGCCGATTTCGCCACCGTGCCGTTCGACGATGGCCTTGCTGATGTACAGGCCGAGGCCGGTGCCGCCGCTCTGGCGGGTGTTGCCGGTGTCGCCCTGGGCGAAGCGGCTGAACAGGTGCGGGCGCAGTGCCTCGGCGATGCCGGGACCGTGGTCGCGGATGGCGATGCGTACCCGGTCGCCGCGGCGCGTAACCTCGATCTCCACCGTGCTGCCGCGGGGCGAGAACTTGCAGGCATTGGAGAGCAGGTTGCCCAGCACCTGCAGCAGGCGCTGCGGGTCACCATGCACGCGGGCATCACCGAGCGTCCGGGTGATCCTGCACGGCACGGCGTGTTTCTCGGCGAGGGCGGCATTCCCGGCGATGGCCTCTTCGATGAGGGGCATCAGTGCCAGCGGGGCAAAGTGAAATTCCATGCGCCCGGAACCGAGGCGCTCCACGTCGAGCAGGTCGTCGATGAGCTGCAGCAGGCGTTCGCTGTTGTCGTGGGCGAGCCGGATCAGGGCGGCAGGCTGCGCCGGCAGCTCGCCGGCGGCGCCACCGTTGACCAGACCGAGAGAACCGCGGATGGCGGTCAACGGGGTGCGCAGTTCGTGGCTGACGGTGGCGATGAATTCGTCCTTGAGCCGCTCCACCTTGCGGCGCTCGGTGATGTCGCGCAGCAGGCCGCTGAACAGGCGCCGGCCGTGGATCCTCATGTCGGTGACGGCCAGCTCGACGGGGAAGCGGCTGCCGTCACGGCGCAATGCCTCCACCTCGCTGCGCCGGCCCAGCACGTTGCGCGCGCCGGTTTCGCGGTGGCGGGCGAGATAGCCGTCGTGGGCGCTGCGGTGAGGCTCTGGCATCAGCAGGCGGATGTTTCGTCCGACCATCTCGCTGGCGGTGTAGCCGAACATGGCCTCCGCCGCCGGGTTGAAATTCTGTATCGTTCCCGTCTCATCGATGATGATCACCGCGTCCACCATGGTATCGATCAGCGCCTGCTGCTGGATATTGCTGGCCGTCAGCGCCTCCTCGACGGCTTCCCGTCGGCGCTGCTCGCGGTGCAGGGCCAGTCCCGCCATCAATACCAGCAGCACCGCGATCACCAGCGCCATGGCGGTGCCGGCCTGGGTGCCGGAGGGACCGGCGGCACCGGCCTCCGGGACCCAGGGAGCGGTAAACGGCAACAGCGCGAAGCGGAGGCGGTCGCCCTTCATGGCCGTCTGCCTCCGCTTCGCGCGCGCCGGACGATCCCGCTCACCGCCGTGGCCAGGCGCGGAATCATTTCCGGGCCGCGAGGTACCAGCACGTCCGGCGCCAGCGCCTTGGCGAAATTCTGCCGCTGGCTGGAACTTACCAGGATGACCTCGATGTGGCGGTTGATGCCGTTGGCGGCGCGCAGGGCATAGAGCACGCCGATGCCGTTCAGGGTGCGCGTCTCAGCGCCCATGATGAGCAGGTCGAAACGCTCGTGCAGCAGGCGGTTGAGCGCTACCATGCCGTCCTGCTCCACGGCCAGCTGCACCGGCTGATCCGCCAGCGCACCCTGGTAGAGGGCGATCATGGCGGGTGAATTCTCCACGATCAGGCCGCTCAGCTGGTGTGGCGAGCTGTGGCGGCGGATATCTTCCAGGGCCTGATCGATCTCGGCATAGTTGCCGCGCTTGTCTCGCGCAATCTCGATGCAGCGGTGGATCAGATCCAGGTAGCGCAGATAGAGATCGATGCGTTCGGGCGCGTGCGGCGCCGTTGCCTGGGCGGTGGTGAGGCCGTCCTCCAGCTGGTGGCAGATGGTGCTGATGGCCACGATGCCGTGGGTGCCGGCGCTGCCCTTGAGACTGTGGACCTCACGAAACAGGCGCTGAAAATGCTCGCCCTCTCTATCCTCAGCCAGGGCCAGGATGCCTTCCTCGATGGCGTCACAGCGTTCCGGCAGCTCGTCGAGAAAATTGTCCCGCAGTTGCTGGAGAATCCGTTGCGCCTTGTCGAGGCTGGTGTTTTTATTCATCTGTTGAAATCACGGCTGGGGCAGGCATTTATCGGCCACGCCTTCCAGCGCCTTTAAGAATAATGGGGAGCAAGATGAAGAATTTGCGCGGGATGTTCGTCGTAGGGGTATTGCTGGCCCTGGCCGGCTGCGGGGACGAAGGGGGGAATAGCGCAGCTCTGCGCGGTGGCCTGCCGGTGCCCGAGGGCGTCGCACGCAACGCCGACCCGGCCCTGCTGGCCCAGGGCGAGCAGGTCTACCGCCAGCACTGCGCGGGCTGTCACGCCGCCGACGCCAGCGGTGACCCCAACTGGCGCAAGCGCGACGCCGACGGCCTGTTCCCGCCGCCGCCGCTGAATGGTTCCGGCCATGCCTGGCACCACTCCACGGAGGTGCTGGCAGATCTCATCCGCAACGGCAGCCCGGACGGCAAGGGCCGCATGCCGGCCTGGCGAGGCAAGCTCTCGGAGCAGGAGATCACCGCGGTGATCGCCTGGTTCCAGTCCCTGTGGCCGCAGCCGGTGTACGATGCCTGGTTCGAGATGCAACAACGCGGGCGCTGAGTTGGCCCGCGGGCTTGCATATTGCGCCAAGGGGCACAATATCAGGCTTCTCTAATTTATCATTCCCCCGAGGAGACAGACCATGAGCAACTACGGATTCGGCGTCACCGTGCCCGGCAGCTTCGACGAAGTCATCGACAAGACCATCGAGGCGCTCAAGACCGAGGGCTTCGGCGTCCTCACCACCATCGACGTCAAGGCCACCCTGAAGAAAAAGATCGATGTGGAGCGCCGTCCCTACACCATCCTCGGCGCCTGCAACCCGGTGCTGGCCAACCGCGCCATCGAGGCCGAGCCCGACATCGGCCTGCTGCTGCCCTGCAACGTGCTGGTGCGCGAGGAAGACGACGGCAGTGTCAGCGTGCTGTTCATGGATCCCGCGGCCGTGCTCGGCATGGTCGACAGTCCCGCCGTCACCGAGCTGGCCAGCGAGGTGCGCGGCAAGCTGCAGAAGGTCGCCGAGTTGCTCAAGGGCTGATCATTCCCGCCAAAAACATTCACCACAGAGGCACGGGGATACAGGGAAAACCCGTTAAAATATTTACCTGGATCCGTGAGTTTATGACGGCGAATGACACAACTCATTGATCCGTCTCGCTATATGGGTCAAGCAGTTGCATGCTTTATCCGCCCTAAACTCACGGATTCAGGCACTCATCAAATTTTGCCGCCAAGGAACGCAAGGTTTTGGCTATTGTTGTCTTGGCGTCCTTGGCGGTTATTTGCTTTTGATTTTTTCTCTGTGTACTTCGTGCTTCTGTGGTGAAATCCGGCGCCGGCCCATGAACACGCCACCGGTCAGCATCCTTCTGCCCTTCCGCGACGCGCACGAGACGCTGGCCGAGTGCCTGGACTCCATCGCCGTGCAGACCCTCGCCGACTACGAACTGCTGGCCATCGACGACGGCTCTCGGGATGCGTCCGCCACGCTCGTCGCCCAGCGCGCAGAGCGGGATACGCGCATCCGTCTCATCCGCCAGCCGCCGCTGGGCCTGGTGGCGGCCCTCAACCGCGGCCTGCGTGAGGCCCGCGCGCCGCTCATCGCGCGCATGGACGCCGACGACCGCATGCACCCCGAGCGCCTCGCCGCCCAGCATGCGGGGCTGAGCGCCGAACCCGGCCTCGGCCTGCTGGCCACCCGGGTGCGCCCGTTTCCCGATGCACGCCTCCAGGACGGTTTGCGTGAATACATCCGCTGGCAGAATGCCTGCTGCGACCCCGCCACCATCGCCGACGAGATCTACGTCGAGTCGCCCTTCGCCCATCCCTCGGTGATGTTTCGCCGCCGTGTGGTGCAGGCCGCCGGCGGCTACCGCGCGGGCGACTTTCCCGAGGACTACGACCTCTGGCTGCGCCTGGCCCGGCGCGGGGTGAGGATGGCCAAGCTGCCGCGGGTGCTGCTGGACTGGCGCGACAGCGCGGGCCGCCTGTCGCGCACCGATCCGCGCTGTTCACGCCAGGCCTTCGACCGCCTGCGCGCCAGCTATCTGGCCCGCGACCCCCGCCTGCGGGGTCGTCCCCTGGCCTTCTGGGGCGCCGGCCGCAAGACCCGCCGCCGCTGCAAGCTGCTCATCGAGCGGGGCTTCACGCCCATCGCCTGGGTGGACATCGACCCGCGCAAGATCGGCAACCGCCTGCGGGGCGTGCCGGTGGTGGCGCCCGAGTGGCTGGCGCGCGATGCGCGGCCCTTCGTGCTGTCCTATGTCGCCAATCATGGCGCGCGCGAGGACATTGCCTCAAGGCTGGAGGCGATGGGCTATGAGCGCGGGGTGGATTACCTGATGGTGGGGTAGTGGATTCGCGGGGATACCGAAAGGTGTCCACCACAGAGGTACGGAGACACAGAGAAAACCCGTTAAAATATTTTCTCTGTGTCTCTGTGGTGAATCGGAAATCAGGCGCCGCGGCGCTCGCCGCGCAGCAGGATCCACAGTACCGGCAGGGTGCCGATCACCAGCATCAGCGCCGCCGGCGCGGCCTGTTCCAGCATCTCTTCGCTGGCCTCGATCCAGATGCGCACCGGCAGGGTGTCGAAGCCGGTGGGGCGCAGGATCAGGGTCGCCGGCAGCTCCTTCAGCGCATCGATGAATACCAGCACCCAGGCGGTGGCCAGGCCGCCGCGGATCATCGGCAGGGTGACGCGCCACAGGGTCTCCAGCGGCCCGGCGCCGAGACTGCGGCTGGCCTGTTCGAGGGAGGGGGTGAGCTGGGCCATGGCGGCGTCCTGCGATTGCACCGCCAGCGGCAGGAAGCGGATCACCAGGGCGATCACCAGCGCCGCCAGGCCGCCGTAGAGCAATGGCAGCTGGGCGAGGAACAGGCTGAGGATGCCCAGCGCGATCACCGGCCCGGGCAGCACGAAGCCGACGCTGGAGAGCTGCAGCAGGGCGTCGCCCAGCAGGTTGTGCCGGCGGGCGTGGTAGAGGGCCACCGGCAATGCGGCCACCAGCGCCACGCTGGCGGCCAGCGCCGCCACCAGCAGGGAGTTATAGGCATAACCCCAGAATTCCGCGTCGATGAGCCGCTCCTGCCAGGCCACCCAACTCCAGCTCAACATCCACGCCAGCGGCAGGCCGAAGGCCAGCAGGGTGATCAGCCCCAGCCAGGCCCAGATCAGGCCGGCCTCCAGCGCCGTGGCGCGGCGGCGCGGCTGGCGGCGCGGCTGGCGGGTCGAGTAATAGCGCTGGCGGCTGCGGAAGAAACGCTCCAGCAACAGAAAGGTGAGGCTCAGCAGCACCAGCACCAGTGACAGCCCGGCGGCGGCCTGGTAGTCGAAGCGGCCGCTCATCTGCAAGTAGATGCTGAGGGTAAACGTCTGATACTGCAGCATGCTCACGGCGCCGAAGTCGGACAGCACGTGCAATATCACCACCGCCAGCGCGGCGGCGATGGCCGGGCGCAGCAGCGGCAGGTTGATGCGCCAGAACACCTCGGCACGCGAGGCGCCCTGGATGCGCGCGGCCTCCTCCAGGCTGCGGGTGGACACCCCCAGCGCCGCATGGGCGAGCAGAAACACGTAGGAAAAACCGGCCAGGGTCAGGATCAGGCCGGCGCCCCAGACGTTGAACAGGTCGGGCAGGTAGCGGTCGCTGCCGGTGAGGGCGATCCACAGCCGCCCCAGCCAGCCGTCTTCCTCCAGCAGAGTGGTGTAGATGTGGGCGAAGACATAGGTCGGGACGGTCAGCGGCAGCACCATCAGCCACACCGCCAGACGCCGGCCGGCGAATTCGCGCCGCGCGATCAGCCAGGCGCTGGAGACGCCCAGCAGCACGCTGCCGATGGCCACCAGCACCGCCAGCGAGAGGGTGTTCCACAACAGCGCCGGCAGGCGCGTGGTCCACAGCCCGGCCCACTGCGCGCCGCTCAATTGCAGGCTGTTCCAGACCACATACAGCAATGGCATGGCGGCCGCCAGGACCACAACGCTCGCCAGGGTGGCGAGCGGGGAGAGGCGCAGGCCGGGGAGGCGGCGCAGGGCGGCGGTGGTCATGCCGGCGCCGGGGCCCGGTATCGCGCGGTCACGCCCAAATCAGGGCATGCCCACGGCTTCGATCAGGTCCAGGGTGGCGTCGCGCTGGCGGCCCAGCTCGGCCATGGGCACGTCGGCCACCTTGTAGCTGCCGGCCGGCGGCACCTGTTTGGCGGCCGGTACGCCACCACGCGTGGGGTATTCCATGTTCATCTCGGCAAACATCTTCTGTCCCGCCCTGGAGACCAGGAAGGCCACCAGCTTTTCCGCCTGGGCGGATTTCTTGCTGTGCTTGCTGATGGCGATGCCGGCGACGTTCCAGGCCACGCCGATGCCGTCGGGACCCTGGTCCGGCAGCACGATCCTGATCGGCGCGTCGGGGTGCCTGGCGAGGTGGCGGTAGATGTAATAATGGTTTACCAGCCCCACCTGCTTCCGGCCCTGCGCCACCGCCTTGACGATCTTGCTGTGCTTGTTGAACACCCTGCCGTCGACATTGGCCTTCATGCCCTGCAGCCACTGGCGGGTCTTTTCCTTGCCCGCCGCCAGCATGTAGACGGTAACGCCGGCGATGAAGCTGCCATTGCTGGAGTTGGTGATGGCCAGCTGGCTCTTCAGCGCCGGATCGGCGAGATCGAACACGGAGTCCAGCTTGTCCGCCCATTCACCCTCGGTGTTCACCACCAGCACGCGGGCGCGCGCCGAGAGGCCGATCCAACTGTTGTCGCCGGCGCGGTAGTTGGCGTCGATGGGCGCCGCCAGCGTGGCGTCCACGGGCCGGAACAGGCCCAGGTCGCTGCCCTTCTGCAGGTTGCCGGCGTCGTTGCTGAGGTACAGATCGGCCGAGGTGGCGGCGCCTTCCAGCTTGAGCTTGTTGAGCAGGGCGGTGGACTTGCCGCTGTGCAGGGTCACCGCGATGCCGGTCTGTTCGGTGAACGCCTTCATCACCGGCTTGACGAATTTGTCGCTGCGCCCGGAATAGATCACCAGCGTCTCGTCGGCAATCGCGGGGATGGCGCTGAACAGCAGGCCGCCCAGCAGCAGGGTGGTCGGCAGCAAGGTGGAAAGGATCTGTCTGGTTTTCATCAGGGGAACCATGCCAAGTTGAATCGTCCCTAGACGATAATGATTCTCATTAAGTGCGTCAAGCCCACAAGCGATCTGCGGCTTCGATCGGCCTTCCTTTTGCCGCTCAGGTCGGGTCGAGGATGAAGTAAAACGTTGCGCCCTCGCCCGGCTCCGCCTCGGCCCAGATCCGCCCGCCGTGGCGTTGGACGATGCGCTGCACGGTGGCCAGGCCGATGCCGGTGCCCTCGAATTCGCTTTCCGTGTGCAGGCGCTGAAAGGGCATGAACAGCTGGCTGGCGTACTGGCTGTCAAAGCCCGCACCATTGTCGCGGACGAAGAAGACCTGCATGTCGTCCTGCCGGCAGCAGCCGAACTGGATCCGTACATTGTCGGATTTGCTGGTGTACTTCCAGGCATTGCCGAGCAGGTTGACCAGCACGATGCGCAGCAGGCTGGCATCGCCACGGGCCGAGACGTCGGGCTGGATCTCGAAGCGGGCCTGGCGTTCGGGATTCTGCCGCTGCAGGCTTTCGCTGATTTCCCGCGCCAGATCGGTGAGGGAGACGGTGCCGATATCCAGTTGGTGGCGGCTGATGCGGGACAGGCCGAGCAGGTCGTCGATGAGCTCACTCATGCGCTTGGCATTGGTGCACACGCGCTGCAGATAGTCGCGTCCCTCGTCGTCGAGCCGCTGGCCGTAGTCTTCCTGCAGGATCTGGCTGAAGCCATGGATGGCCCGCAGCGGCGCGCGCAGGTCGTGCGACACCGAATAGGCGAAGGCCTCCAGCTCTTCGTTGGCATTGAGCAGCTCGGCGGTGCGCGCCGCGACACGCTCCTCCAGGGTACTGCGGTAGGCCGCCAGCTCTTGTTCGACCAGGGTCCGTTCCGTGACATCCTGCACGGTGCCGATGCTGCGCAGGGGGGTGCCGTCGCTGTCGTAGAGGGTCTCGCCGCGTTCGTGCACGTACTTGATGCGTCCATCGGGCATCTGCAGGCGGTGGCGGCTGTCAAACGGCGTGCGCTCTTTGACCGACTTCACATAGGCCGCATCGAGCTGCGCCAGGTCGTCCGGGTGCACGGTGCTGCGGAAATGCGCGATATGGGCGTCAGAAAACTGCTCGCCGGAGAGGTGGCTCACGGTTTCCGGATCCAGCTCGAAGATGCGGTAGGTTTCCTCGGACCAGCGCAGACGGTTCTTTTTCGGTTCCAGCTCCCAGCTGCCGACGTGCGAGATGCGTTGCGCCTCGGAAAGCATCCTCTGGCTCATGCTCAGCGCCGCCCGCTGGGCGTAGTCTTCGGTGACGTCGCGGAACACCAGAATGATGCCGAGGACATTGCCGTGGCCATCGATGATGGGTGCGCCGCTGTCGGCGATCTGGTATTCATGGCCGCTCTTGCTGATCAGCACCGTGTGATTGGCGAGGCCCATGATGTGCTGGCTTTGCAGCACCTTGTCCACCGGGTTGTCCATGGGCTCGCGGGTGGCGGCGCTGACGATATGGAATACCTCTGGCAGGTGATGGCCCCGCGCCTCGTCTTCCTGCCAGCCGGTGAGCGAGGCGGCGACCGGATTCATGCGTGTGACGCGCCCCTCGGCGTCGGTGACGATTACCCCGTCGCCAATGCTGTCGAGGGTCAGGGACAGGTGCTGTTCACGCTCCGACAGCCGGTCGCGTTCGATGCGGATGCTCGACACCATGCTGTCGAAGACGCTGCCGAGTTCGGCGATTTCGTCATTGCCGGTAATCCCCGAACGGGCGCTGAGATCGCCACCGGCAACGGCGCTGGCGGCCTCGGTGATGCGCTCCAGACGGCGGGTGAGGACGTGGGCGCTGAGCAACGAGACCAGCAGGATCAGGATCAGCCCGCCGGCGGACCAGGCCACGGCCAGTTCCTGCACCCGGTCGTGCAGGGCCAGCAGCGGCGCCTCGGAAAAGGCGATGCCCAGTGTCCCCAGCGGCCCGGCGGCATTTTCCAGGGCGCGCTCCTTCCACAGCAGCTGGGGATAGTTGGTGTAGTCCTTCATCGCCACCAGCGACTTGGTCACCCAGCCCGGCTCGCTGGCGGCGACGATGATGCCCCACTCGTCCGCCAGCACCACCAGTTCGATAAAGTCGTTGCGGGTGAGCTGCTCCAGCTGCGGCTGGATGTCGTCGTACTGGCTGGTCAGCAGGGCGGTGCGGGCAAAGCCCTCGATCAGGTCGAGGGCGGCGATCTCCTGTTGTTGCAGCTGATCGCGGCTGCCGTCCAGGTAGCTGGACAGGGCCTGCGTCAGCACCGCGCCGAGGATCGCGGCCTGGAGCAGGAACATGGTCACCGTGATGCGGAATTTAAGGGAGAGTCTGGGCATGGCGGCGCATGGTTTCCCGGTAACGGCGGATGACATCGTAGTCCGCCGGGCGGTAGGGAACAAAACGGCTGTCGGGGCTGATGTGGCGAAGCAGCTCGCGCCCTTCATCGCTGTCCTGCAGGCCGGCAAGGAAGCGCTTCAGCCTGTCGGCCTCATCGGCCGGAAAATCCGGCCGGGCGACGAACAGCATGTGTGGAAAGGGCTGGCTCTGATAGAGGGTGCGCAGGCGGACCCCCATCTTGCGCTCGAAGGAGCGCAGGCCCGCGCCACCGGCGGTGGCGCAGGCGTCGACGCGGTTGACCAGCAGGTTGTGCAGGCAGGCGGGGGTGCTGGGAAAGCGCCGGGCCTGAAAGTCTTTGCCGGCCTGCAGGCCGCGTTCCTCCAGATCGACGTGAATGACCACGCTTACCAGGGAGCGGGCCGGCGGCAGCCCCAGGCTGTGGCCGCGCAGGTCGCCGACATGCTCGAGGGAACTGTTGATCAGCACCACGATACGCACGGGACTCGATGGCCGCCGCGCCAGCGGGACGTAGCCCCGCCGATCGACCAGCGGCACCACCGCAAAGGGGGGCACGAGGGCGATGTCGAAGTCACCGCGCAGCATGCGCGTGCGGAAGGTATCGAAATCCTTCGCCGTACCCAGGCGCAGTGAGCGGCCCAGCTGTTCGGCAAAGGCAGCGGCCAGGGGGGCATAGGCCTGTTCGATGCGGGTGGGACTCAGATAGGGAAAGACGCCGAAGCGGTATGCCGGGGGCGTCCCGGCGGGTTCCGCCGCCTGCGGGGCGCCGATGCACAGCAGCCACGATCCAGTGAGAAACGGGATCAGCCAAGGGGGGAAAAAGGTGGAATGCTGGATCACGTTGGCGGTTGTCTGTCGGCTCTCGGAAATGGGCGCTGCGCCCTCGATTTAGCGGCCGTCCGTTGCGCGACTTGATCCTGCCCGGGTGGCGCTCTTCACCAGCCTGCCAATGGTAAGCCCTTGCACGGAAATGGAGAATACGACGATTACATGGGTAATAGCGAGGATGATCTCGCGCGGTTCGCCGGCGGCTCGATGTAACGGCGATTGATAAAGCCGAACAGCACCGAGGCAATATCGAACCTGAATCCGTGGGTTCATGACGGCGAATGACACAACTCATTGATCCGCCTCGCTATATGAAAAATCTCGGCAACAATCCCCGCTATTCCCTCGATTTTTCATTACGCGATACGAATCAAACAGTTGCGTACTTCATCCGCCCCGAACCCACGGATTCAGGTCGAAAAATACCCATGAACGGTCAGGGCTTGCCTGGCAGGGAGCCCAGGCCCATGGCCCGGGCAACGATGAGATTTTTCAGCGGGCCGGCGTGGTCGGTCAGATCGAGGCCCAGGTTGCGCAGCTCGCGCAGGACCGGGGTATCGTTGCTGAACAGGGCCTTGAAGGCGCCCATGGCGTCCAGCATCAGCAGGTTGTCGCCGCGCCGCGCGCGCTCGTAGCGGCGCAGGGTCTTGAAGCTGCCAACGGGGCGCTGGGCGCGGTGCGCCGCCAGCACCACGGAGGCTAGCTCCTCGACATCGGCCAGGCCCAGGTTGACACCTTGGCCGGCCAGCGGGTGGATGGTGTGGGCGGCATCGCCCACCAGGGCCAGGTGTGGTTTGACGTACTCCCTGGCATGGCGGCCCTTGAGCGGAAAGGCGCCGCGTGGGCCGACGCCGGTGACCGCGCCGAGACGGTGTTCGAAGGCCTCGCCCAGTTCGGCCATGAAATCGGCCGCGTCCAGCGCCAGCAGGCGCTCGGCCTCCTCCGCGCTGGTGCTCCAGACGATGGCGCTGCGGCCCTCGGGCAGGGGCAGGAAGGCCAGTGGCCCCGTGGGCAGGAAGCGCTGCCAGGCGGTGTCCTGGTGGTATTGCCCGGTCTGCACCGTGGTAACCACGGCGGTTTGCCGATAGTGGCGTTCCTGCACCTCGATGCCGGCCTGCTGGCGCAGCCAGGAGTGGGCGCCGTCGGCGCCAACCACCAGCCTGGCGTTGAGCAGCTTGCCGTCGTCCAGTTGCAGTTGGGCCTGGCCGCTGCGCAGCAACAGGCGCTTGGGGCTGGCCGGGGAGCGGTAGTCGATGTTGTCGTGGCTGCGCAGGCGGTTGAGCAGGGCGCGGGTGATGACGCGGTTTTCGATGATGTGGCCGAGGTTGGGTTCGCCCAGCTCGGCGGCGTCGAAGTGGATGTGGCCGGAGCCAGTGGCGTCCCATACCTCCATGGCCTCATAGGGCTGCACGCGCAGCGTGGTCATTTTATCCCAGGTGCCCAGGCGGCGGAACAGGTTTTCCGAGGCGCGTGTGATGGCGCTGACGCGGATGTCGAAGCTGTCCTCCGGCCACTCGGTGGGCGGTTCACGGCCCTCGACGACGGCGATGGACAGGCTGCTGTCGGCCAGCGCACAGGCCAGGCTGGCGCCGACCATGCCGCCGCCGATGATGACGATGTCGTAGTCGGTAGTTGTCATGCAGTGCCTCCGGAAGGTGTATTGCTTTCACGACTGGCCCCCGCCAATTCAACGCAAAGGGCGCAAAGACGCAGAGGACGCAAAGAAAAAGACATTTTCTCTCGCTAAACCGCTCAGCGGTGTAGCGCAAATAATGCATATTCACAACGGCAACCCCTCCCATAAACACAGCGAGAAACGATGGCCGAATTTATTTATTGGGGGGTTGCTCGTTCTGACACTTTCTGAATGGCGTCTAGTACCTCCAGCACCTCAGGGTCGAGACTCTCGGGAGCAACGAATTTTGCAAGCTCGTGATAATCCGTTTTTCGCATAAGGTTTGGAAGTCCGATTTTTTCAAAAAATTTCTCAAAGAGCGGGTCCAGAAAATCATCTGTTACCTTGATATCCTTTCCCCAGGGCGAAGGCTTGTTTAACATTTCAAGAGCTGACTCAAGTTCAGCGATTATAGTGGTCATTGTGTCAATCCAGGGGGCAGCAAACAAAGGCCCTTCGGCATTCCTGTTAGCTATAGTCTTGGTCAATTCCAGGATTGCTTCTTTGTTGCAAAGATAATTTTCAAGTTCACGTTGTTTCCACATGTGTTGCACGAGGTTAGGATCAGAAGGAAGATCGCTATCAAGCCGGTCAAAAACTGCAATTCCAACGAGGTCTGGTTTTGCTTCCCTAATGCCATAAAAATGCTCTTGTGCTTTTTTCGGCTGATTGAGCACATAATGAACAAATGGCCGCTCAAGGCATTTTTTGGCGGGATGGTCTAGCGTCTCAGCAAGACTGCGTAATATTGCAAGATCGGTGGAGCCTTCCAGGTAAAGCACCCAGCCGGTTTCCTCGGCCTGGTAATACTGGTCATATCCTATTTCTTTTAATGATTTGTAGACCTGAGAGCCCCGGTCATCAATTCGATGTGGCTTGCCGACAAAGGCGATAACCATGTCCCGGTCTGCCGCTTCATTAAGAATAACTTCCGAGTGGCTTGCAGCAATAATCTGGTTGCCATTCTCTCTAGCGGTATCAGTGAGCAATTGGTAGATCTGGCGCTGGCGTAGAATTTCCAGGTGTGCGTCGGGCTCATCCATGAGAAGGACTGATTTTGGGTTAACCATCATGTGAGCAAGCAGTAATAAAGTTTGCTGTAAACCACGGCCTGAAGATGAAATATCCAGTTGTACGCCACGGTGTTTATAGGCAAGTGTTATTTCACCCCTTTCAGCGATATACCTGGGCTCCTGTAACTCAATGCCGAAAAAATCTTTGATTTGTTCGACCAGGAGGGGCCAGCGCTGAGGGCCGTTTTCGCTTTCAGCGATTTGATAGCACAGGTTTCGAAGCACTTCGGCAGTTCTCCCTTCACCAAGCCGGACATTAATAGCTCCGGAATCCAGACGTGTCTCTGTGGCCGTTAATCCCGACATGGGCGGAAGGTAAGCGACGCGCACCTCAGAAGCCAATTCTGGGATTGCCAGTGTTTCATATTCGCCATCCTCTTCTCTACGCAAAGGTCGACAGTAAAATGACTCTTCGTTGGCAAAGTCAAATTCAAGCCCGCAAGTCCAGGCCTTTCCAGCGGAGACTCCTTCAACGATGATTTCAATGCGGATGTTCTGCGTTCCCTTTCCCCTTACGGATTCCCGCATATGTAAATTTCTCCAGAGGAGATTGGCGCTAGGAACAGGCACCGTGATGAGGTCGCGACGGTTAATGGCAACTCCCGATCGTTTTTTTGGGGTGGCTCCTGTTCCTCGTTTCTCAATCCAGCGTTTAAGACCAATATCCCATAACGCCACCGCTTGAAGCGACGAAGTCTTGCCTGAATTGTTTGGCCCAATGAGTACGACGCGGTCACCTAGCTCAAATGAAACCTCGTCGAACCCTTTGAAGTTACGGATAGTGATATGTGTAAGCATGCCTGGTTATCCAAGAGGGAAGCGCCCCAATCATTGCATGAATTATAACGAAGATGGGGTTGGGAAAGCTTTTTCATTGCATCTCGCTGGGCGTGTTGCTGTACTTCCTTGCCTGTGCGTTAGCGTAGATGTCGTAGTTTATGGATTTCCGCTTTCGCGGGAATGGCGGTGTGAAAGAGATGTTTTCCTTTGTGTACACCGTATCTTTATGGTAAATGGTTTTGCTTTCACGACCGAACCCCGCCGATTCAACGCAGAGGACGCAAAGAAAAAGATATTTTCTCTTATTACACCGCTCAGCGGTGTAACGCTGGCGCTGGTTTCATCCGTCATGGCTGGAGTGGCGCTGAGCGCCACAGGGTATGTGACACTGCGGAGCGGTGTCACAAGTGTGAACCCTGTGTCTCTGTGGCAAATAGACTTCACAGCGGCAATCCCCGAGCCAGCCGCGGCAGCCGGCCACCGAGGCCCATGGCGTTGCGCGCCAGGGCGTGCTTGAGCGGCGGCAGCAGGTCGGTGGCGACCAGGCCCAGGTTGCGCGCCAGGCTCAGTGGCGGGAAGCGGTTGGAGAAGGTGTGCACCAGGGCATTGGTGAAGCCGATGACCTTGCGGTGATCACTCGTGCGCCAGTTGGCGTAGTTCTCCAGCACCGCCAGCTCGCCCGGGTCGCGCCCGGCCTCGCGGGCATTGGCCAGTACCTGCGCCAGCGCCGCCACGTCGCGCAGGCCGAGATTGAAGCCCTGCCCGGCAATGGGGTGCAGGGTGTGGGCGGCATTGCCGATCAGCGCCAGGCGCGGGCGGATCTGTTCGCGTGCGCGGATCAGCCGCAGCGGGTAGCCGGCGCGCCGTCCAACCTTGAGTAGTCGCCCCAAGCGCCAGCCGAAGGCGTCTTGCAGTTCCTGCAGGAAGTCGGCGTCGTCCAGCCCCAGCAGTTCCTCGCTGCGCGCCGGGTCATGGGTCCATACCAGCGAGCAGCGGTTGTCGTTGCCGTCGGCATCCAGGGGCAGCAGGGCCAGCGGGCCGTGGGCGGTGAAGCGTTCGTAGGCGACGTTCCGGTGCGGCCGCTGCGGGGTGACGTTGGCGATGATGGCGGTCTGGTGGTAGTCCTTTTCCGTCACCGCGATGTCGAGCAGGCGGCGCACGGCGGAGTCGCCACCGTCGGCGGCGATCACCAGCGAGGCGGTGAAGGGCTCGCGGCTGCCGTCGCGTTCGATGACGGCGGTGGCGTGGTCCTCGCCCAGCTTGAGTTCGCACAGACTGGCGGGGCTGATCAGGTCGAGACCGTCGAGAGCGCCGGCCTTCGCCACCAGTCCCTGGCCGAGGGCGCGGCCGGTGATCACGTAGCCCAGGGCCTCCACGCCCTCCTCACGCGCGTCCAGGCGGGTGACGCCGAAGTGGCCCCGGTCGGAGACGTGGATGCGCTCGATGGGCGTGGCGGCGGGGGCGAGGCCCTGCCACACGCCCATGGCGTCGAAGATGCGCCGGCTGCCCTGCGACAGGGCGATGGCGCGGTCGTCGTAGCCGGGCTGGGCCGCGGCGCGGAACGGCGCCGCCTCCACCATGCCGACGCGCAGCGGCTGGCCGCGCAGGGCGATGGCCAGGCTGGCGCCGACCATGCCGCCGCCGATGATGAGGATGTCGTAGTCCGTTGTTGTCATTTGTCGGATGCCAGCTTCAAAAGTCGGGGTGGCACGTTTTGTGTGCCCACGTGGTATTGCAGGGCATGGGGTAATGTGTGGGCACAAAAGACGTGCCCACCCTACGAGACTGCATCTATGATTTCTCTCGTCAATTCGTCCCTGTCGTTCACCTCTGTGTCCTCCGTGTCTCTGTGGTGAATATTATTTGTGGTGGTCCGCCTCCGCCATCAACGCCTCGATGTCGGCGATTTCCTTGGGCACGTCGCGGGTCAGCACCTCGCAGCCGTCCCTGGTGACCAGCACGTCGTCCTCGATGCGGATGCCGATGCCCTGCCATTTCTTCGCCACTTTTCGTTTTCCGACGCGGGCGCCGGGGGCGATGTAGAGGCCGGGCTCGATGGTCAGCACCATGCCCGGCTCCAGTTCGCGCCAGGCATTGCCTACCTTGTAGTCACCCACGTCGTGCACGTCCATGCCCAGCCAGTGGCCGGTGCGGTGCATGTAGAAGCCGCGGTAGGCCTCTTGCTTGATCAACGCGCGCAGCTGGCCCTTGAGCAGGCCGAGCTTGAGCAGGCCGCGGGTGAGCACCTTCACCGCCGCCTCGTGGGGCTCGTTCCAGTGGGCGCCGGGTTTGACTCTGGCGATGGCGGCCTTCTGGGCATCCAGCACGACCTGGTAGAGGGCGGCCTGTTCGGCGCTGAAGCGGCCGTTGATCGGGAAGGTGCGGGTGATGTCGGCGGCGTAGTAGTCGTGTTCCGCGCCGGCGTCGATGAGCAGCAGCTCGCCGTCGCGCAGCTCGGCGTCGTTTTCCGTGTAGTGCAGGATGCAGGCGTTCTCGCCGCCGCCGACGATGCTGCCGTAGGCGGGTACGCAGCCGTGGCGCTTGAAGTGGTAGAGGAATTCGGCCTCGATCTCGTATTCCATCATGCCGGGGCGGCACACCTGCATGGCGCGCACGTGGGCCTGGGCGGATATCCTGGCCGCGCGGCGCATGGCGGTGATCTCGCTACGGCTCTTGTACAGGCGCATGTCGTGCAGCAGGTGGTCGAGGGCGACGAATTCGCTGGGCGTGTGCACGCCGGCGCGGGCCTGTTCCTTGAGCCGCCTGATCCAGCCGGTGACCTGGGCGTCGAAGGCGTCGTCCACGCCCATGGCGTAGTAGACCCGCTCGCAGCTCTCCAGCAGGCCGGGCAGGATGTCGTCGATGTCGCCGATGGGGAAGGCGTCGTCGGCGCCATAGTGCTCGCGCGCGCCCTCCAGCCCGGCGCGGCGGCCGTGCCAGGTCTCCATCAAGGGGTCGCGCTCGCGGCAGAAGAGGATGTATTCGCCGTGGGGGCGTCCGGGGATCAGCACCGCCACTGCCTCCGGCTCGTCGAAGCCGGTGAGGTAGTGGAAGTCGCTGTCCTGGCGATAGGGATAGTCGGCGTCGCGGTTGCGCATGGCCACGCGCGCGGCGGGCAGTACGGCCACCGAGGCCTTGCCCATCATCTGCATCAGGCGCTTGCGGCGGCGGGCGAATTCGGTCTGTTTCATGGGGACATGTCTGGCAGTGCAACCTGAATCCGTGGGTTCAGGTGCAACATAGCGCACGGGCCGTGGCGGGGTAAAGCTCCGGCGGGAGGCGGGGCTCAGCGCGCCTCCACCTTGAGGGCGCCCTGGGTGTCCAGAACCTGTACCGACGTGTAGTCGCCCCGTTCGAGCTTCAACAACAGGCAGGGGCTGCTGAGGGCCTGGGCGACGATGGCATCCGCCGGGGGCTGGATCCAATTCAGGCTGAGGCGCGCCCGGCCCTGGGAGATATGCAGCTCTTCACCCTCGCCCAGCGTCAGCCGGTAGCCCAGGGTGGGCTGTTGCCCCATTTCGACCAGCAGGCCGATTTCGTGCCGGAAATCCAGGTTCGGCAGGCTGGCGGGCTGGCCGCCGAGCCGGTCGGCGCGGATGTGCCGCAGGCTGGCCTCCAGCTGGCGGGCGTCGTCTATCCAGCTGGCCCTGGGCGCGGCCTCGCGGCGGCCGCAGTGCGCGCCCGAATACACCACCGCCACCGCGGCCTTGCCTTCCCGCTGCGACGCCTTTCCGGCCCATGGCTGGCAGGCGCTGAGCAGCAGCGCCGCCACGCCCACCATCATTGCCGCCGAGCGCCGTGAGCGAGTCATGGCGCTTGCTTGGCCAGCGGCCGCGGGATGGCGATGCCGCGGGTCGGAATCAGTGATGCCGACTGGTTTTGCAGGCCGATGCTGAAGCCGGAGACGAAGTCGAGCCCACGATGGCTGTCGCCGGTGCCGATGGTCTTGGGCTGGCTGCGCGACAGGTAGACGCCGCAGGCCTCGCCCGCGTCACAGATGATGCCGTCATTGTTTTGATCGGTGCCCGCAAGGAGGATGTAGCGTTGTCCTTCGGCGATGGGGACGTTGTCGAGCCGGAAGCGGTATTCCCCGTTCCGGGGCGCGCCCGCCCACTGCGAACGGGAGGCCCTGCCTGTCTTCACATCCACCAGCAGGACGTAGTGAAAGCCCGCGTTGCTGGCGATGGCCGGTGCGCCCACCTGCTGGATCACCGGCACCGTGACGGCGGGCAGGGCGGGGTCGGTGGGGGTGACGGTAATGGTGGCGGTGTAGGTGCCTGCCGACAGGCCCGATCTATCCACCACCACCTGGTAGCCGCCGAGTCCGGCGGCGTTCACGCTATCGGCGGATACCGTCAGCCAGTCCGCGTCATCGCTGACAGTGTCGATTTCCAGCGTCCCCGTGCCGCCGTTGGTCACCGACAGGGGAAGGCGGGTGAGGCTGCCGCCGAAGTTCAGCGAAGCGGGCGTGACGCTGAGCTGCGGGTTGTCCGGGATGGCGCCGCCCGTCGCCAGCCGCCTGGCTTCCTCCACGGCCTTGAGGGCATCGATCAGGCCATGGCCGAACTGGTTGTCGCGGCCGTCGGGGCCCAGGTCTTCGACGATCCTGCCGCTGCTCAGCAGGTTGTCCACATCGTCGGGCGTCAGGTCCCCGTGCACCGATTTCATCAGGGCCACCACGCCGGCCATGTGGGGCGCGGCCATGGAGGTGCCCTGGTAGAACTTGTAGACGAAATCGATACCACCGCCCCCGGAGTCATCGCCGACGGCGCTGAGCACGCCATCGAGGTAACCGTCGCCATTGGTGTCCAGATTGAGGCTGCCACCGGGCGCGGCCACATCGATGCTGGTGCCGTAGTTGGAATAGGGGGCCAGTTGCTTGCCGATGTCCACCGCGCTGACGGAGATCACCCCCTCATAGGCGGCGGGATAGGAGGGGTTGCTGGTGGATTCGTTGCCGGCCGCCGCGACGATGACCACCCCGGCGTTGCGGGCCGCGGTATAGGCATTCTGCGCCGCCTGGGAATAACCGGCGCCGCCGAGGCTGAGATTGATCACATCGGCCTTGCGGGCGGGAACGCCGCCGGAGTCGTTGCTCAGGCCGGCGGCATAGCGCACCGCCTGGATGATGTCATAGTCGCTGCCACCCCGGGTGCCCAGCACGCGCAGCGGCATGATCTTCACCCCCGGCGCGACGCCGGCCACGCCGGTGCCGGTGCCGCTGAAGCGGGTCGCCGCGGCCACGGTGCCGGCTACATGGGTGCCGTGGAAGGAACTGCCGCCATAGTCCTTGTCGCCGGGGTCGTTGGGGTCATCGTCGATGCCCGGCTGGCCGTCGTTGGCGTTCAAGTCGTCGCTGATGAAGTCATAACCGCCGTCGGCCGAAAACTGCCCGGCCAGGTCGGGATGACGCAGCAAAACCCCCGTGTCGATCACGGCGACGATGACATTGGCATCGCCCGTGCTGATGTCCCAGGCGGCCGGCAGGTTGATGAGCGGGTAGTGCCACTGCAGGTCGTAATACCGATCCGTGGGCACCCGCGTGGCGTGGCGGATATAGTTTGGCTCCGCGTACAGCACGTCGTCGCGTTTCCGCAGGGCCTTGATGGCCTGCAGGGTGTCCAGTTTCAGCTGCTTGACGGGGTCCGCCGAGCGGGAGCGCTGCGCCGGCTGGCCAGCCGTTGCCGATGCGATGCCCAGGGCCTGGCGGCTTTTCAGGCCGTCCAGCGTCAGCAGCATGGCCCGGCCATTGCCGCCGCCCCTGGCGCGCAGGCCGAGGCTGGCCGCCCGGGCCTGATCGG
>DRQN01000143.1 GCA_011371455.1 Gammaproteobacteria bacterium | reverse complement strand
GTGTTTCGCGGCAAGGCGCAGTGCGCAGGCAATGGTTGTTCCCTTGTCAAGCACTGCAACGCCGCAGCGGAACACCACAGGGACGCCCGAAGGGTTGGCCTGTCAGCGTCCATGGCGGCGTTGCTCCTCTTGCAAAGGGAAACGGCCATTCGCTGCGAGGAGCGCCTTGCCCTGAACGCTGACAGACCAACTGAATCCTAATTTATTACCTTGAAAGAGTACTAGTGATCCTGATGACCTCCATCGTGCTCTATCCCGTGATCCTGCTGCTCAACCGGCAGCTGCTGCGCTTCTCCCGCGAGGCCCTGCGCGACAACGTCAAGCTGATGGAGGTGCTGGGCAGCGCGGTGGCAGTGCGCGACGGCGATACCCATGCCCACAACTACCGCGTGACCCTGTATGCCATTCACCTTGCCGAGGCTCGCAAGCTGCCGGCGGAGGTGATCCGCAATCTCATCGCCGGCGCCTTTCTCCACGATGTCGGTAAGATCGGTATCAGTGACGCTATTCTGCGCAAGCCCAATGGCCTGACGCCCGAGGAATTCAGCGTCATGCGCAATCATGTACGCCTGGGGCTGGATATCGTCAGCAAGGCGAACTGGCTAAAGGGGGCCTTGGATGTCATTGAGTTTCATCATGAGAAATATGACGGCACGGGCTATTTACGGGGGCTCAAGGCAGTGGAAATTCCCCTCAATGCACGTATTTTCGCCATTGTCGATGTCTTCGACGCCCTCACCTCGAGGCGTCCCTACAAGGAGCCCTTTTCCCTTGAGCGCTCGCTGGCCATGCTGCGCGAACGCAAGGGCAAGGATTTCGACCCGGTATTGCTCGAGGCCTTCGAGGCACTGGCGCCCGGGCTCTATGAGAAGTTTGCCCGCGCCGATAATGCGTACCTGGAGTCGGTGTTGATGGAACGGGTGGAGCGTTACTTTATTGAGGCTCGGTTGGGCAAGCTGTAGAGCCGATTGGTTTGGCCGGTGATGTGAACGCAGAAACGATCATGTTCGCGGTATATTTGCCGTTAGGGTGAAGATTCTGAATTCAGCAGCGGCTGAAGGCGCTTCTACATGAGATGCTGGCGATACGACAAAGAGGCGCCGTGCCTGTACACGGCGCCTTTTCTTGTCAGCCGCGAGCGACTACTGGTGATAAGGTGCGCTCAGTTCGTGCACGGCCTCGATGAAGGCGGCGACGTTTGCCGGGTCGATGGTGGGATGGATGCCATGGCCCAGGTTGAACACGTGGCCCTCGCCCTTGCCATGGCTGGCCAGTACGTTGGCGACTTCCTCGCGGATGCGCTCGGGGTTGGAATAGAGGATACAGGGGTCCATGTTGCCCTGCAGGGCGATGTTTTTGCCGGCGAGCTGGCGGGCATCGCTGAGGTCGATGGTCCAGTCCACGCCGAGACAGTCGGCGCCGCTGGCGGCCATCTTGTCCAGCCACTGTCCGCCACCCTTGGTGAACAGGATCACGGGGACTTTGCGGCCATCGGCCTCGCGGGTCAGGCCGTCGATGATCTGCTGCATGTAGCGCAGGGAAAATGCCTGATAGTCGCGCGGCGTGAGCACGCCGCCCCAGGTGTCGAAGATCTGCACGGCCTGCGCGCCGGCGGCGATCTGTGCGTTGAGGTAACTGGTCACCGACTGCGCCAGCTTGTCGAGCAGCTGGTGCATCAGCTCGGGCTGGTCGAACATCATGCCCTTGACCTTGCCGAACTCCTTGGTGGAGCCGCCTTCGACCATGTAGGTGGCCAGGGTCCACGGGCTGCCGGAGAAGCCGATCAGCGGCACGCGGCCGTCCAGCTCGCGGCGGATGGTGCGCACCGCGTCCATGACGTACTTCAGCTCACTCTCGGGATCGGGAATGGGCAGGTTCTGCACGTCGGCGGCCGTGCGTACCGGCTTGTCGAACTGCGGGCCGTGGCCGGTATTGAAGGTCAGGCCCAGGCCCATGGCGTCGGGGATGGTGAGGATGTCCGAGAACAGGATGGCGGCGTCCAGCGGGAAGCGCTCCAGGGGCTGGATGGTGACCTCGCAGGCCAGCTCCGGGTTGCGGCACAGGTCCATGAAGCTGCCGGCCTTTTCGCGCGTGGCGCGGTATTCGGGCAGGTAGCGGCCCGCCTGGCGCATCATCCACACCGGGGTGACGTCGACGGGCTGGCGCAGCAGGGCGCGCAGAAAACGGTCGTTTTTCAATTCGCTCATAGTTTGTTTTTCAACGCAAAGGCGCGAAGGCGCAAAGGGCGCAAAGTTTTTTTATGAAAATCTTTTCTTTGCGTTCTTTTCGCCTTTGCGTCTTTGCGCTAGATCCTTTTCAAGTTAGACGTTGAGATAATCCAGGATACCCTCGGCGGCCTGGCGGCCCTCGTAGATGGCGGTGACGACGAGGTCGGAGCCTCGCACCATGTCGCCGCCGGCGAATACCTTGGGGTTGCTGGTCTGGTGTTTGCAGGCCTGTTCGGGCGGCGCCACCACGCGGCCGCGTTCGTCGATGTCGATGCCGAAATCGGCGAACCAGGGCTGCGGGCTGGGGCGGAAGCCGAAGGCCACCACGATGCGGTCGGCGGGCACGACTTCTTCCGAGCCTGCGACGATCTCCGGGCGGCGGCGGCCGCGTTCGTCGGCTTCGCCGAGTTGGGTGGTGACCAGCTTGATGCCCTCCACCTTGCCGTCGCCGATGATCTCCACCGGCTGGCGGTTCCACAGGAACTGCACGCCTTCCTCCTTGGCGTTGAGCACCTCGCGCTTGGAGCCGGGCATGTTGGCCTCGTCACGGCGATAGGCACAGCTGACGCTTTGCGCGCCCTGGCGGATGGCGGTGCGGTTGCAGTCCATGGCGGTGTCGCCGCCGCCGAGGACCACCACGCGCTGGCCGGCCATGTCGATGAAGTCCTCGGCGGACTTCTCGAAGCCGTGGCGGTGGTTGATGTTGGCGATCAGGTAGTCTAACGCGGAATAGACGCCGGGCAGGTCTTCACCGGGGATGTCGGCCTGCATGTAGGTGTAGGTGCCCATGCCGAGGAATACGGCGTCGTACTCGTCCAGCAATTGCTGCATGGGCAGGTCTTTGCCAATCTCGACGCCGAGGCGGAATTCCACGCCCATATCTTCGAGGATCTCGCGGCGGCGGGTGACAACATGCTTTTCCAATTTGAATTCAGGGATGCCGAAGGTGAGCAGGCCGCCGATCTCCGGATGGCGGTCGAACACCACCGGGGCGACGCCGTTGCGCACCAGGATGTCGGCACAGCCGAGGCCGGCGGGACCGGCGCCGATCACCGCCACGCGCTTGCCGGTGGCCTCGACGGCGCTCATGTCCGGGCGCCAGCCCTGGTCGAAGGCCTTGTCGGCGATGTAGCGCTCGATGGCGCCGATGGTCACCGCGCCGAAGCCGTCGTTGAGGGTGCAGG
>DRQN01000142.1 GCA_011371455.1 Gammaproteobacteria bacterium | reverse complement strand
CTGCGCACCGGCTTGTAAGCCATGAAGCGGGAAAAAGCCCGTGCCGCCGCCGTGGCTTCCGCTTCGGAGACACTGTCGTGCTGGCCGCGCAGGGCGGCGTAGAGCCGGCGCAGGTAGGTCTTCTTGGTGTCGTATTTCTGTACGCGGCGCTGGCCGAATTCGCGGATCAGCAGGTTCTGAATCCTGTCCAGGGGCGTGATGTATTTCGCGGTGCCATCGTCGCGCACGAAGTGCGACAGCGCCAACTCTTCGCCGGGCAGGATCAGGAACAGCAGGTCATCCTGCCGTGCCACCTGTTGTCCGCCGGTGGTGTCCAGCCAGGCGCGCATGCCGATGACGGCGGTAAACGGCTCCGCCGATTCGCCCTGGGTGGGGTGAAACACGGCGGCGAGGTAGCCGTCGGTGGGATCGAGGCGCGCGTAGCTGCCGTCGTCGCAGCCCAGCACATAGGACGCCAGGGTGCGCACGCGCTTGCCGCCGCGGCCGCGCTGGGTGGTTTCGTCCTGCCCCGGGTTGTACTGGAAGAGATTTTCGTGGGCCGCGGTCATGATGGTCTGGATGGCGTCCGCCGCCGTGGTCTTGCCCGAGCCGTTGCCGCCCGACAGCAGGTTGATGGGCCCCAGTTCGAATTCCAGCTGCGGGATGTTGCCCCAGTTGACGAAGATGAATTTTTTCAGAAACATGGATGTCTGGCTCTAACTGTATTTGTTTTCTCAGGCCGGGTTGGTGAAGGTGGGGCCTTTTCCGATGGATTGCGCGGAGAATGGGGCAGGCTGTTACTTGCCACGTCCGGCGGGGCGTGTTCATGTTCCCGGGTGTTCATCGGTGGCCTGAATCTTCTCCGCCCAGGCATGGGCTCTTTCGATGATGGACGCCTGGTTGAGCGTGGTGAGTTCGCGCGCCTTGAGCAGGTGCCGGCCGGCCACCCACACGTCGCTGACCTGCTCGCGTCCGGCGGCGTAGACCAGCTGTGAGGTGGGGTGGTAGACGGGCTGCGTCTCCAGTGCGCCGAGATCGATGGCGGTGACGTCAGCGGCCTTGCCGGGGACGAGGGAACCGATGGCCTCGTCGAGGCCCAGCGCACGCGCGCCGCCGAGGGTGGCCATGTGCAGGGCCTGGGCGGCGCTGACGGCGCTGGCGTCGCCGGCCACGGCCTTGCCGAGCAGGGCGGCGCTGCGCATCTCGCCGAGCATGTCCAGGTCATTGTTGCTGGCGGCGCCGTCGGTGCCCAGGGCCACGTTGACGCCGGCGTCGAGCAGTTTCTGCACCGGGCAGAAGCCGCTGGCCAGCTTGAGGTTGGACTCCGGGCAGTGCACCACGCTGGCGCCGCTGCCGGCGAGCTGGGCGATTTCGCCGTCGCTGAGCTGGGTCATGTGCACGGCGGCCAGGCGTGGCGACAGCAGGCCCAGCTGGGTGAGACGCGCCAGCGGGCGCAAGCCGTTCCGGGCGCTGGCCTCTTCGACCTCGTGCGCGGTTTCGTGCACGTGCATGTGAAGGGAGAGGTCCATTTCCTCGGCGAAGGTAACCACGCGCTGCAGGGGTTCGTCGGACACGGTGTAGGGTGCGTGGGGAGCGAAGGCGGTGCTGATCAGAGGGTGGTGCCGGTAGTGGTCGTGCACCTCGATGCCCTTGTGCAGATAGTCGTCGGCGTTGGCCGCCCACACGGTGGGGAAGTCGATGAGGATCAGACCGACCACGGCGCGCATGCCGGCGTTGTCGGCCACGCGGGCGGTTTCGTCGGGGAAGAAATACATGTCGTTGAAGCAGGTGGTGCCGCCGCGCAGCATCTCGGCGATGGCCAGACGGGTGCCGTCGGCGACGAATTCGGGGCTGATCCACTTGCCTTCCGCGGGCCAGATGTGATTCTGCAACCAGTCCATGAGGTGAAGGTCGTCGGCGAGGCCGCGGAACAGGGACATGGCGGCGTGGGTGTGGGCGTTGACCAGGCCGGGGATCAGGGCGTGGCTGTCGAGGTGATGCTCGACGTTGGCCCGGTATTTCCCCTCGGCCTCGCGGCTCGGCAGCAGCTCGACGATGCGCCCTTCGTGGATGGCGATGGCGTGGTGATCCAGCACGCTGTCGTGGGGTTCGACCGGGATGATCCAGCGCGCGTGAATCAGCGTGTCGATGGTTTCGGGTGTCGTTTGCATGGAGGGGAAGATAGCGTTTGCGGTGTGCGTGGGGCAAGTTATGCGGTGGTGCCGCCACCGCGCGCTTTCGCTATTATGTGACGTTTCATTGTTGCGGGGGCTTCGTATGACCGATCAGGCCGACAGCGTCGAGGCGGTACGCTGGCAGGGAAATGGATTGCAGCTGCTGGACCAGCGCGCGTTGCCGCAAGAGGTCGTCTACCTGGACTATGACCGTGCCGGCGGGGTGGCCGAAGCCATCCGTGACATGGTGGTGCGTGGCGCGCCGGCCATCGGCATCACCGCGGCCTATGGCGTGGTGCTGGCGGCGCGGACGCGCTTCGCGCAGTCGCCGGAGGGCTGGAAACAGGCCATCGAGGCGGATTTGCAGGCCCTGGCCGATGCACGCCCCACGGCGGTGAACCTGTTCTGGGCCATCGAGCGCCTGCGCGGGGTGATCGCGGGCATCGAGGGCGACCCGGAGCCCGTTTTGCTGGCCGAGGCGCGGCGCATCCACGAGGAGGACATCGCCGCCAACCGCCGCATGGGCGAACTGGGTGCGGCGCTCATCGAGTCCCCCTGTGCCATCCTCACCCACTGCAACGCCGGGGCGCTGGCCACCGGCGGCTACGGTACTGCCCTGGGCGTGGTGCGCGCCGGTTTCGCCAGTGGCCGCATCACCGGGGTCTACGCCGACGAGACCCGTCCGTGGCTGCAGGGCGCGCGGCTTACCGCCTGGGAGATGGTGCAGGAGGGCATCCCCGTGACCCTGCAGGCCGAGGGGACGGCGGCGCACCTGATGAAGCAGGGCAGGATCGGCTGGGTGATCGTCGGCTCCGACCGTATCGCCGCCAACGGCGACGTGGCCAACAAGATCGGCACCTACGGCCTGGCGGTGCTGGCGCGTCATCACGGGGTGAAGTTCATGGTGGTGGCGCCGGCCTCCACGGTGGACATGAAGGTCGCCAGCGGCGACGACATCCCCATCGAGCAGCGTTCGCCCGACGAGGTGCTGTGCCTGGCCGGCCAGCGCATCGCCGCCGAGGGGGCGTCGGCCTGGAATCCCGCCTTCGACGTCACCCCCGCCGCCCTGGTGGACGCCATCGTCACCGAGCGCGGGGTGGTGCTGAACCCCGATGCCGGCAAGATGCGGGCGATGATGGGCTGATGACGCCAATATCTCCGCAGGAGCGGACCATGCCCGCGATGGTTTGCCCGGGCGCCTGGATGGGGACACGGATCCACAGAGTTTTTTGAAATGCATTTCTCTGCGCCTCCGCGATGCCGTGGCCTCCGTGTTTATATCCCGGAGCGAGAAAAGGCCGTCGTTGCCGTGGCCAATTCCCGCGCCGGGTGTCTGATGGACAGTCCTCAATCCGGCGGATTTTTGACCGGGATTTCCCCCAAGCCTCGCTCAGCGCCGTTTCTGGCGAGTTTTCACCGGGTGCCGTGGGGGACTTGGGTATGGTAGTATCGGACGATTGACGCGCAGCTGCTGCGTTTATCAGAAAATCCTGAAACTACTCACCTGACACAACCACGACACACTGGAACCTATGGTCGATTTCGCCAAAGAAACCCTCCCGGTCAATATCGAAGAGGAAATGAAGCAGTCCTACCTGGACTACGCCATGAGCGTCATCGTCGGGCGCGCCCTGCCGGACGTGCGCGACGGCCTCAAGCCCGTGCATCGCCGCGTGCTCTACGCCATGAGCGAGCTGGGCAACGACTGGAACAAGCCCTACAAGAAGTCCGCCCGCGTGGTCGGCGACGTGATCGGTAAATACCACCCGCACGGCGACTCGGCGGTGTACGACACCATCGTGCGCATGGCCCAGCCCTTCTCGCTGCGCTACATGCTGGTGGACGGGCAGGGCAACTTCGGCTCCGTGGATGGCGATTCCGCCGCCGCCATGCGTTACACCGAGGTGCGCATGGCCAGGATCGCCCACGAGCTGCTGGCCGACATCGACAAGGAGACGGTGGACTTCGTCCCCAACTATGACGAGTCCGAGTCCGAGCCGGCGGTGTTCCCGGCCAAGATCCCCAACCTGCTCATCAACGGCTCCTCCGGCATCGCCGTGGGCATGGCCACCAACATTCCGCCGCACAACCTGGGCGAGGTGATCGACGCCACCATCGCGTTGATCGATGACCCCAGCCTGGGCATCGACGCCCTGCTCGAACACATCCCCGGCCCCGACTTCCCCACCGCCGGCTTCATCAACGGCGTGCGCGGCATCCACGAGGCCTACCGCAGCGGCCGCGGGCGCTGCGTGATGCGCGCGCGCACCGAGATCGAGACCGAGGACAACGGCCGCCAGCGCATCGTCGTCACCGAGCTGCCCTACCAGGTCAACAAGGCCCGCCTGATCGAGAAGATCGCCGAGCTGGTCAAGGACAAGAAGATCGAGGGCATCGCCGAGCTGCGCGACGAGTCCGACAAGGACGGCATGCGCATGGTCATCGAGCTGAAGCGCGGCGAGGTGGCCGAGGTGCTGCTCAACAACCTGTTCCAGCAGACCCAGATGCAGACCGTGTTCGGCATCAACATGGTGGCGCTGGTGGATGGCCAGCCGCGCCTGCTCAACCTCAAGCAGATCCTGCAGGCCTTCATCGACCACCGCCGCACCGTGGTCACCCGCCGCACCATCTTCGACCTGCGCAAGGCGCGCGAGAAGGCCCACATCCGCGAGGGCCTGGCGGTGGCGCTGGCCAACATCGACCCCATCATCGCCCTGATCAAGTCCGCGCCCAACCCGGCGGCGGCCAAGGAGGGGCTGATGGCCACCGCCTGGGAACCCGGCGTGGTGGTGCAGATGCTGGAGCGTGCAGGCAGTGAGGCCTCGCGTCCGGAGGGGCTGGACAAGGCCTTCGGCTTCATCGACGGCCGCTACCACCTCTCCGACGCCCAGGCCCAGGCCATCCTGGAGATGCGCCTGCACCGCCTCACCGGCCTGGAGCAGGACAAGATCCTCGGCGAATACGAGGAGCTGCTGGACACCATCGCCGAGCTGCTGAAGATCCTCGGCAGCGTCGAGCGCCTGATGGAGGTGATCCGCGAAGAACTGCAGGCGATGAAGGAACAGTACGGCGACCCACGCCGCACCGAGATCCTCGAGACCCACCTCGACCTCAGCCTGGAGGACCTCATCACCGAGGAGGACGTGGTGGTGACCCTTTCCCACGAGGGCTACGCCAAGGCCCAGCCGCTGGCCGACTACCGCGCCCAGCGCCGCGGCGGGCGCGGCAAGTCCGCCACCACCATGAAGGAAGAGGACTTCATCGACCAGCTGTTCATCGCCAGCACCCACGACACCATCCTCTGCTTCTCCAGCGCCGGCAAGGTGTACTGGAAAAAAGTCTACGAACTGCCGCAGGCGGGACGCGGCGCGCGCGGCAAGCCCATCGTCAACCTGCTGCCGCTGGAGGAGGGCGAGCGCATCACCGCGGTGCTGCCGATCCGCGAGTACGAGGCCGGCAAGTACATCTTCTTCGCCACCGCCAACGGCACCGTGAAGAAGACCCCGCTGGAAGACTTCTCGCGCCCGCGCAGCACCGGCATCATCGCCATCGACCTGCGCGAGGGCGACCGGCTGGTCGACGTGGACATCACCGACGGCGAACGCGACGTGATGCTGTTCTCCAGCGCCGGCAAGGTGATCCGCTTCCACGAGAACAACGTGCGCGCCATGGGCCGCACCGCCGCCGGCGTGCGCGGCATCCGGCTCAGCGGCGACGCCAGGGTGATCTCGCTGATCATCGCCGACCAGGGCTGCGTGCTCACCGCCACCGAGAACGGCTACGGCAAGCGTACCGCCGTCGACCAGTACCCGGCCCACGGCCGTGGCGGCCAGGGCGTGCTCTCCATCCAGAGCAACGAGCGCAACGGCGCCGTGGTGGGCGCCGTGCTGGTGCAGGACGACGACGAGATCATGCTCATCACCAACAAGGGCACCCTGGTGCGCACCCGCGTCGCCGAGGTCTCCGTGCTGGGCCGCAACACCCAGGGCGTGAAGCTCATCAACCTCACCAAGGGCGAGAAGCTGGTGGGCATCCAGCGCATCGTCGAAAAGGACGAGGACGACGAAGCGACCGCCGAGGAATAGCCGTGGGAGCGGGCCATG
>DRQN01000141.1 GCA_011371455.1 Gammaproteobacteria bacterium | reverse complement strand
GTGAACAGGCGCACGGTGTCGGCGCCGTATTTGTCGATCAGCGCCTGCGGGTCGACGGTGTTGCCCTTGGACTTGGACATCTTGGCGCCGTCCTTGAGCACCATGCCCTGGGTGAGCAGCTTGGCGAAGGGCTCGTCGCCCTTGACCAGGCCCTCGTCGCGCATCAGCTTGTGGAAGAAGCGCGCGTACAGCAGATGCAGGATGGCATGCTCGATGCCGCCGATGTACTGGTCCACGGGCAGCCAGTAATTGGCGCGCTGGTCGAGCATGACCCGGTCGTTGTCGGGGCAGGTGAAGCGGGCGTAGTACCACGACGATTCCATGAAGGTGTCGAAGGTGTCGGTCTCGCGCTCGGCCTTGCCGCCGCACTTGGGGCAGGTCGTCTCGTAGAATTCCGGCATCTTCTTGATGGGCGAGCCGACGCCGTCGAAGCGGACGTCCTCCGGCAGCACCACCGGCAGGTCCTTCTCCGGCACCGGCACGGCGCCGCAGCTGTCGCAGTTGATGATGGGGATGGGCGCGCCCCAGTAGCGCTGGCGCGACACGCCCCAGTCGCGCAGGCGGTAGTTGGTGCGCTTGCGGCCCTTGCCCGCTTTTTCCAGTTGGGCGGCGATGGCGTCGAAGGCCTGCTCGGAAGTGAGGCCGGTGAATTCGCCGGAGTCCACCAGCACGCCTTTGGTGGTGAAGGCCTGCTTGGTCAGGTCGATCTCCTCGCCGTTGGCGGGGGCGATGACCTGCTTGATGGGCAGGCCGTATTTCCGCGCGAATTCCCAGTCACGCTGATCGTGGGCGGGCACCGCCATCACCGCGCCCTCGCCGTAGCCCATGAGCACGAAGTTGGCGGCGAACACGGGCACGCGTTCGCCGCTGATGGGGTGGACGGCCTGCAGGCCGGTGGCCACGCCCTTCTTTTCCATGGTCTCCAGGGCGGCCTCGGAGGTTTCCATTTTCGCGCACTCTTCGATGAAGGCGGCCAGCTCGGGGTTGTCCTCGGCGGCGCGCGCGGCCAGCGGGTGCTCGGGGGCAACGGCGACGTAACTGACGCCCATCAGGGTATCGGGGCGGGTGGTGTAGACGCGCAGTTCTTCGCCACTGTCCGCCACCGTGAACACCACTTCCACGCCCTCGGAGCGGCCGATCCAGTTGCGCTGCATGGTGCACACCGCCTCGGGCCAGCCGTCGAGCCGGTCGAGACCGGCCAGCAGCTCCTCGGCGTAGGCGGTGATCCTCATGAAGTACTGCGGGATCTCGCGGCGCTCCACCGGCGTGTCGCAGCGCCAGCAGCAGCCCTCGATGACCTGCTCGTTGGCCAGCACGGTCATGTCGTGCGGGCACCAGTTGACCGGCGCGGTCTTCTTGTACACCAGGCCCTTGTCGAACAGGCGGGTGAACAGCCACTGTTCCCAGCGGTAGTAGTCGGGGTCGCAGGTGGCGAACTCGCGTTCCCAGTCGTAGCCGAGGCCAAGACGCTGGAGCTGGCCGCGCATGTAGTCGATGTTCTCGCGGGTCCACTTGGCGGGCGGCACGCCGTGCTTCATGGCGGCGTTCTCCGCCGGCAGGCCGAAGGCGTCCCAGCCCATGGGCTGCAGCACGTTCTTGCCCTGCATGCGCTGGTAGCGGGCGATAACGTCGCCGATGGTGTAGTTGCGCACGTGGCCCATGTGCAGCTGGCCGCTGGGATAGGGGAACATGGCCAGGCAGTAGAACTTCTCCCGCGCGGGGTCTTCGATGGCGCGGAAGCTGGCGTTGTCCGCCCAGTATTTCTGCGCCTCGGTCTCGACGGTGTCGGGGCTGTAGGGTTGCTGCGTGCTCATGCGGGTATCGCCTGTCATTTCGCTGGAGAAAAAGGGCGGCTAGGATACCGCAGGCGCCGACCCGGCGACAATTAAAGCGCCCCTGTTGCGTTATACTGCGGCCTTTCACCAGCCACTGTTTTCGCCTCATGAAACACTCCCCACGAAAACTCAAACGCGGCGACATCCGCAGCAACACCGACGCCGCCAGCTACAGCCGCGGCCTGCGCTATTTTCAGCAGGGCCACGTCTCGTCGTTGAGCACGGAGGATTCCCGGGCGAATATGGTGATCCTGCATTCCGTCGTGCGCGGCAGCGGCACGCAGGTCTACAAGCAAGAGATCTATATCGAGAGTTTCGACGACGGCTACACCGACATCGAAGGCGACTGCAGCTGCCCGGAGGGCTTCAACTGCAAGCATGTGGTGGCCGCCTGTCTGGCCTTCCAGAGCAACACCCCGACAGATGATGCCGAACCCGCCTCCAAGGCCCTGAGCTGGCTGGACGCCTTCACCCGGGACGAGCAACCGGCGCCGCAGCCCGGCAACGAATTCATCGCCTACCTGCTGCAGCCCACCAGCGAGGCCGGCGTGCTGGAGGTGCGCTTCGTCGTCACCCGCCTGCTCAAGCGCGGCGGCCTGGGCAAGGGCCGCAGCATCCAACTGTACAATTTCGCCGAGGACTATCTGTCGCCAGGCTACGCCACGGACGAGGACCGCGCCATCGGCCGCCTGATCGCCGCCCAGGCCAGCCACGCCTGGCAGCAGACGGCCCTGCGCGGCGAACTGGGCGCACTGGCATTGCGCCGCATCGCTGCCAGCGGGCGGGGCTTCTGGCAGGGAACCGGCGGCCCGCAGCTGCTCCCCGGCGCGGCGCGTGAATTACAGCCCCACTGGCAGGGCGACGCCAATGGCGACGAGCGCCTGAGCCTCGACATCCAGCCCGCCGCCCTTCCCCTGCGCACCTGGCCACCGCTGTATCTCGATCCGCAGAACGGCGAACTGGGTCCGCTGCAGGGTACCGACGTCAACGAAAACCAATGGAACCTGCTGCTGGACGCGCCCCCGGTATCCGCCGCCGAGGCGGAAAAATTCAGCCGCCGGCTGGTCACGTCATTGCCGGACACGCCCCTGCCGCCCCCCCGGACCCTGGCCGTGGAAGAACTGCCGGCGACGCCCCCCGTGCCGAGGCTGCGCCTGTCGGGCGAGCAGACCCCCGAAGGCCACCACTATCACCAGATGCGCCTGCGCTTCGGCTACCACGGCCACACCCTGCCGGTGCTCCCCGCCGCACCGTTGAGCACCCTCGACCAGAATGACCGCATCCTGCGCATTCCGCGCGACCTGGAGGCCGAATCCGTTGCCGTGGAAACCCTGCTCGACCTGGGTTTCGTCGGCGTCCAGCAGGAAAACAATCGCGACGTGGTCTTCATCAGCCCGGTAGAGACCACCCTCATGGATTCCGCCGCCCGCTGGGAACGCTTCCTCGACGAGACCCTGCCGGCCCTGCAGGCCGAGGGCTGGCAGGTCGACATGGACCCCAGCTTCCAGCTGCGCTTCGTCGACGCCGGCGACTGGCAGGCCGGCGTCGACGACGAAGACGACAGCGGCAACGCCTGGTTCAATCTGCATTTCGACCTGGACGTCGACGGCCAGGCGGTGCCGCTACTGCCATTGATCAGCGAGCTGCTGTCCCACTATGAGCCCGACGACCTGCCCGAGACCCTGACCCTGCCCATGGGCGACCACCAGTACCTGCGCATCCCCCGCGAGCGGGTCCAGCCCGTCTACCAGGTGCTCTACGAACTGTTCGACCGCGACACCCTGGACGACGACGGCAGCCTGCGCCTGTCGCGCCTGGAGGCCGCGCGCCTGGCGGAGCTGGACGAGGAAACCGGCGGCCGCCTGCAATGGCAGGGCGGCGAGGCGCTGCGCCAGCTGGGCCGCAAGCTGAAGGACTTCCAGGGCATCGCCACGGTGAAGCCGCCCAAGGGCCTGGAGGTCGGGCTGCGCCACTACCAGCAACAGGGACTGGAGTGGCTGCAATTCCTGCGCGAATACCAGCTCGGCGGCATCCTCGCCGACGACATGGGCCTGGGCAAGACCGTGCAGACCCTGGCCCACCTGCTGCTGGAAAAGGAACAGGGCCGCCTCGACCGCCCTTGCCTGATCGTCGCCCCCACCAGCCTGATGAGCAACTGGCGGCGCGAGGCCGAACAGTTCGCCCCGGCGCTCAAGGTGCTGGTGCTGCAGGGCCTGGACCGCCACACGCATTTCGACGAGATCGGCGACCACGACCTGGTGCTCACCACCTATCCCCTGCTGCCGCGCGACGCCGACACCCTGCTCCAGCACCGCTATCACTACCTGGTGCTGGACGAGGCGCAGACCATCAAGAACCCGCGCGCCAAGGCCGCCAGGGTCGTGCGCCAGATCGATACCCGCCACCGCCTGTGCCTCACCGGCACGCCGATGGAAAACCACCTCGGCGAACTGTGGGCGCTGTTCGACGCCACCCTGCCCGGCCTGCTGGGCGACGAGGCCACCTTCCGCAGGCGCTTCCGCACACCCATCGAAAAGCACGGCGACGAGCAACAGCGCCAGCGCCTGGCGCGCCGCGTCGCGCCCTTCATGCTGCGCCGCCGCAAGGACGAGGTGGCCGCGGAGCTGCCGGCCAAGACCGAGATCATCCGCAGCGTGCGCCTGGGCAGCGCGCAGGCGACCCTCTACGAGAGCATCCGCCTGTCCATGGAGAAGCGCGTGCGCGAGGCCATCGCCGCCAAGGGCCTGGCGCGCAGCCACATCACCGTGCTCGACGCCCTGCTCAAGCTGCGCCAGGTCTGCTGCGACCCCGCCCTGCTGTCCCTGCCGCAGGCGAAGAAGGTGCGCGAATCGGCCAAGCTGGAGCTGCTCATGGACCTGCTGCCGGAGATGGTGGAGGAAGGCCGGCGCATCCTGCTGTTTTCCGCCTTTGCCAAGATGCTCGGCCTCATCGAAAAGCGCCTCGACGAGGCCGGCATCGGCTACAGCAAGCTCACCGGCCAGACCCGCAAGCGCGACCAGGCCATCGAGCGCTTCCGCAGCGGCGAGGTGCCGGTGTTCCTCATCAGCCTCAAGGCCGGCGGCGTCGGTCTCAACCTCACCGAGGCCGACACCGTGATCCACTACGACCCCTGGTGGAACCCGGCGGCGGAGAACCAGGCCACCGACCGCGCCCACCGCATCGGCCAGGACAAGGCGGTGTTCGTCTACAAGCTGCTGACGGAAAATACCGTGGAAGAACGGATCATTGCCATGCAGGAACGCAAGCAATCGCTGGCGGACGGCGTCTACGGCCGGGACGAACAAGACCCGGCGAGCACCCTGGATGCCGAGATGCTGCAGGAGCTGCTGGCGCCGCTGTAAGAAATGTCGAATCGGCGACCGCCTCCCAATATCGATTCAGGCAAGCCTGAATCCGTGGGTTCAGGGCGGATGAGGTAAGCAACTGCTTGATGCGTATCGCGTAATGAAAAATCGGGGGAATAGCGGGGATTGTTGCCGAGATTTTTCATATGGCGAGGCGGATCAATGAGTTGTGTAATTCGCCGTCATGAACCTACGGATTCAGGGTAAGATGAAAACAGCAACCGACACCCAAAAGGATCACACCATGAGCGGCAAAAAACCACAAGACGAAAAACACGTCCACGCCTACGAACGCATGCTGGAGCGCACGCGGGAATTCCTCAGCGAGACCGGTGAAGAGCTGAAGCCGAAACTGCAGCATGCACTGGATGCGGCGGTGGAAAAGGCCACCGAGTTGGGCGAGCTGACCCGCGAAGAGGCGGAAAAGATCGCCGAATACCTGAAACGCGACTTGCAGTCCGCCGGCGAGTACCTGGCCAGCGACGAAGCCAGGGAACTCAAGGACTGGCTGCACATGGATCTCGACCTCATCGAGGCGCGCATCCTCGACGCCCTGTCGCTGCTGGTCGACCCCACCAAGGTGGAGCTGGCGCTGCTGGCCGAGCAGGCCCGACTGGCGGAATGGCACACCGGCGAGATCACCGGCCCCGGCACGCTGGTCTGCACCCATTGCGGCGAGGAGCTGCACTTCCGCAAGCCGGGGCACATCCCACCCTGCCCCAAGTGCAAGGGAACGGTATTCCGCCGCAAGCTGGACGACGAATAATTCGTCGGCGGCAGCGATGGACCGGCCTCTCGCCTGGCTCCGTGGCTCAGGGCGAAGGGGTCGTGCCCATTCGCCACCTATAGTCACCAGGTCTCAGTAAATACCCACATCCAGATAGGAACGCGCGATCTTGCGGATCGCGGTGACGTAGGCGGCGGTGCGCAGATCGGTGATCTTGTCGTTGCCATTGCGCACCTCGAGGATGCCCTGGAAGGCCTGGCGCATGGAGTCATCCAGCCCCGAGCGCACCAGGTCCAGTTCGCTGGCGCCGGCATCGATCTTGTCCTTCAGCGCCTGCGGCAGCACCTTGCCGGTGAGGCTTTCCAGGGCCTCGATCTGATAGTGACCACGCATTTCGTCGAAGCGCCGCTGCATGCGGCCGAAGCGGATGTGCGACAGGTTGCGAATCCACTCGAAGTAGGAAACGATCACGCCACCGGCATTGGCATAGGCGTCGGGGAGGATCACCACGCCGCGCTTGTTGAGGATCTGGTCCGCCTCGAAGGTCACCGGGCCGTTGGCCGCCTCGATGATCAGCCGGGCCTGGATACGCGCCGCATTGTCCGTGGTGATCTGCCCCTCCAGCGCCGCCGGAATGAGGATGTCGCATTCGCACTCCAGCCCCTTGGCGCCGTTCTCGGTGTACTCCCCGCCCTCGAAGCCCTTGAAGCTGCGGTATTCCACGCGGTAGCGGTAAGCCGCCTCCACGTCGATGCCCTCGGCGTTGTGCAACATGCCATGACGGTCGATGATGCAGATGACACGGCAGTCGTCCTCTTCCCGCAGAAACTTGGCGACGTGATAGCCGACATTGCCAAAGCCCTGTACCACCACCCGCTTGCCGGCCAGGCCGGGCGCCATCCCCGCCGCCTTGACCTCGTCCGGGTGGCGGAAGAATTCCCGCAGGGCGTACTGCAGGCCGCGGCCGGTGGCCTCGGTGCGGCCCTGGATGCCGCCGTGCTCCACCGGCTTGCCGGTAACGCAGGCGGTGTAATTGATGTCCTCGGGATTGAGGTGCTTGTAGGTATCGGCCATCCAGGCCATCTCGCGCTGGCCGGTGCCCATGTCCGGCGCCGGCACGTTGGTGGCCGGACTGAGGAAGCCCTTGCGCACCAGTTCGAGCGTGAAACGGCGGGTGATGAGCTGCATCTCGTCGCGGTCGTACTGGCGCGGATCGATCATCAGGCCGCCCTTGGAACCGCCGAAGGGCACGTCGACGATGGCGCACTTGTAGGTCATCAGCGCCGCCAACGCCTCCACCTCGTTTTGGTCCACGCAGGGCGCAAAACGGATGCCGCCCTTGGCCGGCAGACGATGGGTACTGTGCACGGCGCGCCAGCCGGAAAAGATCCGCACCTTGCCACGGATCTTGACCGGGAACTTGACCTGGATCACCGCGTTACAGGCCTTGATGGCCTCGGCCACGTCCGGCGCCAGATCCATGCTCAGCAGGGCGCGGTCCACCATGTGGTCCACACTCTCCAGAAATGACAAACCGTCGTGATGATCCGCCATGCTCGTTTCCCCTTGATTGTTTGTGCCCAACATACTGCGCCGGCCCGCGCGACACCAGCACTAACGGCAGCCGTCAGTGTTTTTTTAATCGCTGCAAAAACACCGCCAGCAGCAGCGAAGACAACAGCAGGGCTAACAGGGGATAGTTACCCCCCAGCACATAGGGCGTGGCGCCGCTGCGCGGCTGCAGGCTGCCGCTGAGGACGAAGACCTCGAACTGCGGTGAACGCGCCGTGACCCGGCCGCGGTGGTCGATCAGGGCGGAGATACCGTTGTTGGTGGCGCGAAACATGGGCCGCGCCGTCTCCAGGCTGCGCATGCGCGCCATCTGCAGATGCTGGTGCGGCGCCAGCGAATCGCCAAACCAGGCATCGTTGCTGACGTTGACCAGCAGCGTCGCCGCCGGCAGGGCGCGAATCACCTCTTCGCCAAAGGCGTCCTCATAACAGATGGATACGGCGATCTTCTGTCCGGCCACCTCGAGCGGCGGCTGCACCGCCGCGCCTCGGCTGAAGTCCGCCATCGGCACCTGCAGGATGTCCAGCAGGTTGCCCAGCAGCCATTTGAGGGGAATGTACTCACCGAAGGGCACCAGATGATGCTTGCTATAGATCTGCGGCGGATCGGTCACCGCCACCACGCTGTTGTAATAGGTATCCGGCGCCGACGCGGGACGCACCGGCAGGCCCAGCATCAGATTCGAGCCGTGGCGCGCGGCCTCGGCGGCCAGGCCCTGCAGAAAACGCTCGGCCTGATGGTAATAGGCCGGCAAGGCCGTTTCCGGCCAGATGACGATGTCGCTGTCGGCCCAGTGCTGGCGCGACAGGCGCGTATAGAGATCAATGGTGGGCTGGCGCTGCTCGGGCAGCCACTTGAGGTTCTGCGGCACATTGCCCTGGATCAGGCTGGCGCGCAGCGGCGCGCCGGCGGGCGCCGACCACTCCACCTGCGACAGCCCCGACCCCAGCAACCAGATGCCCAGCAGCGACACCAACGGCAACCAGCGCCGCCCCGGCAGCTGCCAGGCCAGCACCAGCAGCCCGGCACTGAGGGTGAGCAGCCAGCCGATACTGTACACACCCAACAGCGGCGCCACCCCGGCCAGGGGCGAATCCGTCTGGCTGTAGCCCAGCGCCAGCCAGGGAAAGCCGGTCAGTATCCAGCCGCGCGTCCACTCCAGCAGCCCCCACAGCGCCGGCAGCACCAGCAGCAGGCGAAGCGATGAAGAAAACCCCGGGAAATAGCGGCGATACAGCCAGCCAACAAGCGCCGGAAAGGCCGCCAGCACCAGCACGAACAACACCGTCGACAACAGCGACAGGGCCACCCCCATGCCGCCAAAACGATACATGCTCACCGCCACCCAGGAGGCGCCCAGGCCGAAGTAGCCAACACCAAATAGATAGCCGGAAAAAAAGGCCTGGCGGGCGGACATTTGCCGCCACAGCCAAAACAGAATCGCGGGTGAAACAATCGCCAGCGGAAACAGGCCGAAGGGCGCGAAGGCGAACGGCAGGGCAAGCCCGGCGAGCAGCGCCACCAGCAGCGGACGCAAGGGAAGGCGGGCCAGCCATGCCTTCACGGCGTCAGGCCTCGCTGGCGGTATCAGGCTTCTCGGCTTCGGTGTCGATGGTCAGGCGCAGCAGATAGATGCGCCGGCTGTCCGCGCGCAGCACCTTGAAACGGTAACGGCCCAGGTTACACACCTCGCCACGCTTGGGCAGGTGGCCGAACTCGTGCATCAACAGACCGCCGATGGTATCAAAATCCTCGTCACTGAAATCGGCGCCAAAGTATTCATTGAAGTCCTCGATGGGCGTCAGCGCCTTGACCGTGTACTTGTTATCGGAATGGCGAATGATGGACACGTCGTCATCGATATCGTGCTCGTCCTCGATATCGCCGACGATCTGCTCCAGCACGTCCTCGATGGTCACCAGCCCGGCCACGCCGCCGTATTCGTCGACCACGATGGCCATGTGGTTGCGATTGGCGCGGAACTCGTTGAGCAGCACGTTGAGGCGCTTGCTCTCGGGAATGAACACCGCCGGGCGGATCAGGTCACGCAGATTGAAGCGCGGCTCATCGTCGCCATTGCGGCTCAGACACTGGGCGAAATAGCCCAACAGATCCTTGGCCAGCAGAATCCCCACCACCTCGTCGCGGGTATCGCCGATCACCGGAAAACGCGAATGGGCGGACTCCACCACCACCGACAGAATCGATTCGGGCGAATCGTCCGCCTTCACCACCACCATCTGCGAACGCGGCACCATAACGTCGCGCACCTGCATGTCGGAGACGTTGAGCACACCCTCGATCATGGCCAGGGCGCCGGCATCCAGCAGGTTGCGCTGCTCCGCGTCGCGCAGCAGGGCGGTCAGCTGTTCGCGGTCCTGCGGCTCGCGCAGCAGGGCCTGGCTGAGTTTTTCGAGCCAGGAACGCGCCTGCCGCTCACTGCTGGCGGTGGCGCTGCTAGATCGGTCTTCGTTCATGACGGCATCCGGGTTGGCAACAAAGTCTGCAACAAAATCTTCCTCCAGAATAACTGCAAATAGCATTCTTTCATCATTGATAAGGGTTGGCGAAACCCAGCACGGCCAGAATGCGGACCTCCAGCGGCTCCATGCGCTCGGCCTCGGCCTCGGTGACGTGATCGTAGCCCAACAGGTGCAGGACGCCATGCACCACCATGTGCGCCCAATGGCTCTCTGCCGTCTTGCCCTGCTGTGCCGCCTCGCGCCGCACCACCGGCGCACAGATCACCACGTCACCCAACTCACCGCCACACTCGGAGGGCGACACACCCTGCGGCAGCTCAAAGGGAAACGACAGGACATTGGTGGGCGCGGTCTTGTGCCGGTAATCCCGGTTGAGCTGGACGATCTCAGCCTCTTCCACCAGACGCAGGGTCATTTGTGCTTCGCCGGCAGGGGACTTTCCGGCCGCCTCGAAGGCCGCCCATGCCCAGCGCGAAAGCTGCCCGGCATCCGGCAACCAGCCAGAACTGGAATCATCTAACGCAAACTGGACTTCCACGTGCAGCGTCATGAAGATTCTCGTTCCCCGCCATTGCCCGGCGATTTTTCCTTTTTCAACACCTGTTCCTGGAGCGATTCGTATTCGTCGTAGGCCGTCACGATACGCTGCACCAGTGGATGACGAACCACGTCCTTGGCCTGAAAGAAGGTAAAGCTGATGCCATCGACATCCTTCAATACCTCGATGACGTGGCGCAGGCCGGAGCGGGTATGCGAAGGCAGGTCGGTCTGCGTGACGTCGCCGGTGATCACGGCGGTAGAGCCGAAGCCGATACGGGTGAGAAACATCTTCATCTGCTCGACGGTGGTGTTCTGCGCCTCGTCGAGAATGATGAAAGATTCATTCAGACTGCGACCGCGCATATAGGCCAGCGGCGCCACTTCGATAACGTTGCGTTCGATGAGCTTGTCGACGCGCTCGAAACCGAACATCTCGTAGAGCGCATCGTAGAGCGGGCGCAGGTAGGGGTCGACCTTCTGCGCCAGATCGCCGGGCAGAAAACCGAGACGCTCGCCAGCCTCAACGGCAGGTCTAACCAGAACCAGACGGCGAACGGTCTGTTTTTCCAGCGCCTCCACGGCGCAGGCCACGGCCAGGTAGGTCTTGCCGGTGCCGGCGGGGCCGATGCCGAAATTGATGTCGTGACTGACCACGTTGCGCAGATAGCGGCGCTGGTTGAAACCGCGCCCGCGCACCTCGCCGCGCTTGGTACGGATGACCACGTCGTTACCGTCGTCTTTTGCCTCGCCTTCCAGCAACGCCTCGACACGGGCCTCCTGCAGAAACAGGTGCACGCGCTTGGCGGAGAGATTTTCGTGCCCGGCCTCCTGATACAGACCCTGCAACACCTCGCCCGCCGCGCGCACCGAGTGGGGGTCGCCGATGACGCTGAAGCTGTTGCCGCGATTGTTGATCTCCACCCCCAGGCGGCCTTCGATCTGGCGCAGGTTTTCGTTGAAAGGCCCGCACAGATTGGCCAGGCGCTGGTTGTCGGCGGGTTCGAGGATGAAATTGCTGGCGTCGGGCTGATCGTTCAAGGTGCTGGGTACCGTGAAGGTTGCTGCGGGATCAAGGGTGAGAAATCAGGCGCAGTCGGCCACGCCGCCGGCGCCATCGCTTGCCGCTATCTCGCCGCGCAGGGAATTGGGCAGGGCTTCGCTGATGCGCACGTCGACGAATTCGCCGATCAGCTGCGGCGGGCCGCTGAAATTCACCACGCGGTTGTTTTCCGTGCGGCCGCGCAGCTGCTCGGGGTGCTTGCGCGATGGGCCTTCGACCAGCACGCGCTGCACCGTACCCACCATGCCCGCGCTGATGGCCGCGGCCATTTCGCCAATGCGCTGTTGCAGGATGGCCAGGCGCTGTTTCTTCACCGCCAGCGGCACATCGTCGGGCAGGTCGGCGGCCGGGGTGCCGGGGCGGGCGCTGTAGATGAAGCTGAAGGAGTGGTCGAAGCCGACGTCCTCGATGAGTTTCATGGTGGCCTCGAAGTCGGCCTCGGTCTCGCCGGGGAAGCCGATGATGAAGTCCGAGGACAGGCTGATGTCCGGCCGCACCTCGCGCAGGGCGCGGATCTTGGCCTTGTATTCCAGCGCCGTATGGCCGCGCTTCATGTGCAGCAGGATGCGGTCAGAGCCGCTCTGCACCGGCAGGTGCAGGTGGCTGACCAGCTCGGGCACCTCGGCGTAGGCCTGGATCAGCGCGTCGCTGAACGCCACCGGGTGCGAGGTGGTGTAGCGGATGCGGTCGATGCCGTCGATGGCGGCCACGTAGTGGATGAGCAGGGCCAGGTCGGCGCTCTCACCGTCAAAATCGCCGTCGGCCATCTCGCCGCGGTAGGCATTGACGTTCTGCCCCAGCAGGTTGACCTCGCGCACCCCCTGCGCCGCCAGTTGGGCGACCTCGGCGAGCACGTCGTCGAAGGGCCGGCTGACCTCTTCGCCGCGGGTATAGGGCACCACGCAGAAGGTGCAGTACTTGCTGCAGCCCTCCATGATGGAGACGAAGGCGGTGGGGCCTTCGGCGCGCGGTGCCGGCAGGGCGTCGAATTTTTCGATCTCGGGGAAGGAGACATCGATGCGCGGTGTGCCTTCCCGCGCCAGGGATTCGAGCATCTGGGGCAGGCGGTGGAAGGTCTGCGGGCCGAACACCAGGTCGACATAGGGCGCGCGGTGGCGGATCGCCTCGCCTTCCTGGCTGGCCACGCAGCCGCCGACGCCGATCACCAGCCCCGGGCGCCGCTGCTTGAGTTCGCGCCAGCGGCCCAGCTGCGAGAAGACCTTTTCCTGCGCCTTTTCGCGGATCGAGCAGGTATTGAGCAGCAGCACATCGGCCTCTTCGGGGCTCTGCGCCAACACCAGGCCATGGCTGTCGTCGAGCAGCTCCGCCATCTTGGCGGAGTCGTACTCGTTCATCTGACAACCGAAGGTCTTGATGTAAAGCTTGCGCGCCTTGCCCTTTGCCGGACTGCTCATCGCCGGCCTTGCCCCTGCCGGGCCCTTGGCAAGGCAATGGTGTTACAGAGGGAATTGCCGAAAGTATTGCGGAAAGTCATTGCTGGAATTGGTTACCGAAAATCCGAGAGTACGGGGAATTTTAGCACATCCCTGCGCCGCATTCCCCGTGCGCCGGCCAGCGACCGCTGTCAGTGGCGGATCTTCTGCCAGTACGCATCAATGTCGAAGCCGGGGCTGTGCGGCTGGGTGTGGCACTGGGCGCAGATCTTTTTCCTGTCCCAGCCGCTATTGGGCAGGGCGGCCTTGCCCAGCGCCTCCACATGGGCGCGGCCCGCGCCGTGGCAGGATTCGCACTGCACGCCAAGCAGGTGCCCGGTGAGGCTCATGTCGACGAAACCGCCGGGCTGATCGAAGCCCACCACGTGGCACTGGATGCATTCGGGATCGAAGGATTTACCGACGGCCTCGAGGTCGTCGTAGGCCATGGCATGGTCGCTGGCGGCCCAGGTCTTGTGCTCGGCCTGGTGGCAGGTCTGGCAAACTTCCTCGCCCACGTACGGGCTCTGCCCCTGCTCGCGCTGCTTGCGCAGTTCCACGCGCTTCAGGTAGGCGGCCTTGACGGCCGCGTTGTAGTCCTCGTACCAATCGCGCATCTTTTCCGCATCGGGAATGGTGTCCGGCATGGGCAGCACCTGATGCCGCCACGACTGAATCCGCCCCTCGGCCAGGGTCAGGTCCAGGCGGCCCAGGCGCATGCCGCGTGAACCGGGCTGCAGCACCAGGGTCTCGCCCTGCAGCACGGGCTCGCCGTATTCCTCGTAGGCGGAACGCTGAATGAGGATGTCCACGTCATCCAGCCCCAGTTCGCTGATGGCCAGCTTCAGCGGCAGTTCGGTGGCCAGCACGGTGAGGGCACCCGCGGCCTTCGCCTCACGCAGGGCGCGATGCAGGCCGGCGACGTCGTCGTTCACCAGGCTGTGGCTGCCCTGCATCTGCTGAAACGGCGACTGTTGCGGATCCAGCCAGCTGAAAAAGGCGATGCGCGCGGCCTTGCGCTCGATCAGCCGTGACGCCGGCAGGCGGTCGTCATGCCAGTTGCTGGCCACCCAGGGCAGACCGGCCTCCAGCACCAGTTCGGGGCCGAGGGCTAGATCGCGCCACTGCAGGCCGATGGCGTCGTAGCCCAGCCGCTTGAAGCCGGCGAGGATGTATTCGCTCTTGAGGCGGTCGCCAGCGCCCTCCACGCGCAGCAGGCCGCCGGAGGAGATCGCCACCAGTTGCGGGGCTTCCGCGCGCAGTCGCTCGAGCAGGGTGGCGCGGCGCTGCAGGCCGCCAAGGTTGCCCGTCTCGCTGCAGCCGCAGGGTTCCAGCTCGCCGTCGAGGTTGCCGGAATAGATCAGGGTCAGCGGTGAAGCGGAGGCGGTGCCATACAAGGCCAGCATCAACAGCAACGGCAACAGGAAACGGGACATGCGCGGATACCTGCGTCAGCGAAACGGAAGTGGAAGATATACGAAGGCATGGGACAGGCCCCGGCGGGGATTGTTCAGCGGGGCATGTCGGGCGCTCAGTCCGCCTGGCGCTTGGCCGCCAGCACCGCGATCAGACGGTCTTCCAACTCGATGCGGTCGGCCAGCCGTTCGCCCAACTGCGACAGGTCGTCGGCCAGTTCGCCGAGATCGGAGCAGTGATCTTCGCAGTCGTACTTGTCGTTGAAATCGAGGATCAGCTGGGTGATCTCGGCAATGGCGGGGTAGATCTCGTCGGCGATCTTCAGCACCGCGGTGCGGCGCTCGCGCTCTTCGTCGATGTGGCGATAGAGCTGAAAGTGGGCGCTGGCGGTGTAATCGACCAGGGATTCACAAAATCTCTGCAGCAGCACCTGCAGATCGTGGTCCGGCTTGAAGGGCTGCTTGGCCGCCAGTTCGCTGTACAAGGACAGGGCGTCGGTGCGGGACTCGACCAGGTGCTGAATCTCCTGGTGGGAGCGGGCCCGACGTTCCGGGGTCTTGAGCTGATTTTCTGACAGCATGTCGATCCTTTTTCTCTAGCAACCTGAAATTGATGACCCGGCGTGGGCCTTCGGGCATCTTAGCAATCCCGGCTTTTGCGTGTAAACACTACACGCCGCGGAAAGTCCTGCAAAGAAAAAAGTGAAAGAAAACGGCAAAACCAGAACGGCCGTGCCGAAGCGGGAAGGCTCAGGCGTGCTTGATCAATTCTTCCATCTTGCCCAGCAGGCGGGGGAAGTCCACCGGCTTGGTGTCGTAGTCCTCGCAGCCCGCCGCCAGGGCCTTTTCCTGATCACCGGCCATGGCGTGCGCGGTGAGGGCAATAACGGGGATGGTCTGGGTATCGGGGTTCGACTTGATCCGCCGGGTGGCCTCCCAGCCGTCCATGACGGGCAGGCTCATGTCCATCAGGATCAGCGCCGGCCTTTCACGGCTGGCCATGCTCACGGCGGCGCCACCATCCATCGCGAAAACCACTTCATAGCCTTTGCGCTGCAGGCGCCGGGAGAGCATATCGCGGTTCATTTCGTTGTCTTCCACCAAGAGTACTTTTGGCATCGGTGCTTCCTCTTTTTTACCATCACCCGGCGCGGCTACACCCTGCCCGGTTGCGCTCAGTCCTCCGCATCCTGAAAGGCCTGGCGGACACGCAGGAATTCCGTCTCCACTTCGCGGAAGGCCTGCACCACATCCGGATCAAAGTGCCGGCCCTCGCCCTCCTCAATGATCGACCGACTCTTCTCGTGACTGAAGGCTTTTTTGTAACAACGTTGCGAGGTCAGGGCGTCATAGACATCCCCGAGGGCCAGAATCCGGCCCACCAGGGGGATGTCCCTGCCCCGTTTGCCATAGGGGTAACCGGTGCCATCCCATTTTTCATGGTGGCTTTCGGCGATGTCGATGCCGACACGAATGAAGCTGTTGCCCGGGTGCTGGCGGTCGACCTCACGCAAAGTATCGGCCCCGAGCACGGGGTGGCGCCGCATCAGGACCCACTCCTCCTCGGTGAGCTTTCCCGGTTTCAACAGCACCGCATCGTCCACTCCCACCTTGCCGATATCGTGCAGGGGGCTGGCGGCATAGATATTCTCCACGAAGGTATCGTCGATCTCCGCATAATAAGCCGGCATGCGCCCCAACTGCCGGGACAGCAGCCGGCAATATTCGCGCATGCGCTCCAGGTGCTTGCCGGTCTCCGGATCACGGGACTCCGCCAGTTTGGACATGGCGAAGATGGTCGCCAGCTGGGACTCGGAGATCTCCCGCACCTGACGCCGCACGCGCTCTTCCAACTCGTCGTTCTGGCGCTTGATGCGGCCGCGGTAGCGTACCTCCTGGTCCCGCAGGCGCTTGCGCTCCAGACAGGCATTGACCCGGGCCCGCAACATGGTGTGGTTGAAGGGCTTGACCAGATAGTCCTCGGCGCCCATGTCGATGCAGCGCACGGCATTCTCCACATCGTCATTGGCGGTGATCATGATCACCGGGATATCGTGATGGCGCGTATCCCGGCGCATCTGCTGCAGTACCTCGATGCCATCCATGATGGGCATCATGAGATCCAGCAACACCAGGTCGACGGACGCCTGCTCGAGTGATGCCAAGACCTCACGGCCATTGTTCGCCGTCAACAACCGGAAACCCATCTTGCCCAGGCGCCGGCACAACAAATCACGATTGCTCTCGATATCGTCAGCGATCAGGATGGTGAAGCCACCGGCCCCCGCCGCAGTTGCCTGTACCGCATTCCTCTCTCTCACATCAACCACCTATCCCTCCGACCTCCCGCACCGGCTGTCCACACAGCCACGAAAGTTTACCCAAACGGCAAATTGCACAACAGCCTCACGCACCGCCCTGAAAGCGGGCCTGGACGCGCAGCTTGGTGGCGATGAATTGGCTATGCGGCAGATAAAGCAGATCGGCCAGCTTGCGTACCAGATGCTCCTCGTATTTTTCCATTTCCGCATCGGCAAAGACTACTTCCCAAAGACGCTCCAGCAGCTCGACCTTTTGCGCCTTGCTGTAATGCTCGTTGATCAGCGAAGTGAACTCGTGGTAGCTGCTGGCACTCTCGGCCTCTTCCTCGGCCAGCTGGACCAGCTCCACCGTCTCCGCCGCCGAAAGGCCAAAGATCTTGCGCACGGCGCGGGAAATCACCGCCATCTCCTCCGCGGTGACCTGGTAATCGGCGCGCGCCACCTCGATGAGCAAGGCCGCACAGGCCAACCGCAGGCGGTGTTCCTGGCCGCCACCGTCGTCGGGCGAAAGGTGTGCTTCAAAGAATTGGCGAATACGATCTATCATAAATTCAGCGCATACTATAAAACCTGAACCCGTGGGTTCAGGTAAAAAAACAGAGGCCCTGCCGATGATGCAACAAATTAGCGGTTGCGGACTCAATCTACCTGAGCCCGTAACGAAAACAAAGAGGCCGCCATGCGCCTGTCCGGACAAACAGACTACTTGATCTCCATCCTCCTCAGCGGCCTGCTGCTGATCGCCACGACCGCACAGGCCGGTAACCAGGCGGCTATCGAGCAATTGCTGGGGCTGGACGATGCCCCCTTCGGCGTGGTGTTCGAAATCGTCGAGCGCGACGAAGACGCCCTGCAATGGGCCATCCCCGCCATCGACCGTTACGTGCGACAGCTGCGCGAACGCTTCCCGGACATCGGCCTGGCGGTGGTCTCCCATGGCCGCGAGGAATTCGCCCTGCTGAAGAGCCGCCAGGCGGACAGTGCCCCGCTGCACCAGGCAGTGCGCTCGCTGGTGTCCGACGATGTCCCAGTCCTCGTCTGCGGCACCCATGCCTCATGGCGCAACAAGGATGCCGATGACTTTCCCGACTATGTCGACGTGACCCCCGCCGGACCAACGGCGATCCGCAACTACGAGGCCATGGGCTATGTTCTCATCGAACTGAAAAAGGAGTGATGCCGCCCTGCTCAGTCACAGCCGGCCATCGATACCGCTTCTGGCCCCGCAAAAGCCTCGGCCAGGTGTGCACGCCTTATATGTGCCCGCGCGGTATTGCTGCCGGCGCCGGTTGAGAGCGAATCATGTTTGTGGTTCATCGATCAAACCACGGCATATGAAACGCAGAGGGCACGGACCCGCGGAGCCACAGAGAAATTCGTTGCAAATTCCGAGCCTCCGCGGCTCCGTGACCTCCGTGTTTCCATCCCGGCCCGTCATCATTCACCGCGGGCATGGCCCGTTCCGGGGATGGAGAAGTCAGTATTGCAGGGCAGGGAATCCTGCTTGCACCCTGCCTAACCGGCGCTGTCGTCGCCGTGCTTTTTCGTCGTGCTCACACCAATCAACGAGTATCCCGGGCAGACGCCGAACAGCCCCGTCAACAGCGGCACGATGCCAATGTAGCCCCAGGGCGACAACACATC
>DRQN01000140.1 GCA_011371455.1 Gammaproteobacteria bacterium | reverse complement strand
GACCTCGTAGACGCGCGCGTTGAGTATCTTTTTGGTGTAGTAATCTAACATGCCGCAACGGTATCAGCTCGACGCGCGCCTGTCAGGCGCAGGGCGCGGTGCTTGCGGTATACTGCCGCCAGCCCTGAGTGGACAAAATGGAAAACGGGAAGCAGAAAATGAATCAAGACGAAATGAAGCAGGCGGTGGCCAAGGCCGCCATCGATTACATCGAGCCCGGCATGATCGTCGGCGTGGGTACCGGCAGCACGGCCAACTATTTCATCGATGAGCTGGCCAGGATCAAGGGCCAGATCGAGACCACCGTGGCCAGCTCCGAGGCCTCCGCCGCGCGCCTCAAGGGCCACGGCATCCCGGTGGAAGACCTCAACATGGTCAGCACCATCGACGTCTACGTGGATGGCGCCGACGAGTCCAACAAGTACCTGCACCTGATGAAGGGCGGTGGCGGGGCGCTGACGCGCGAGAAGATCGTCGCCGCGGTGGCGGAGAAGTTCGTCTGCATCGCCGACGAATCCAAGCTGGTGGACATCATGGGCGAATTTCCGCTGCCCATCGAAGTGATCCCCATGGCGCGCAGCTACGTGGCGCGCGAGTTGGTCAAGCTGGGCGGCCAGCCGGCCTATCGTGAAGGCTTCGTCACCGACAACGGCAACGTGATCCTCGACGTGCACGGCCTGCGGATCATGAACCCGGTGGAGATGGAGCAGCAGCTCAACAACATCGTCGGCATCGTCACCAACGGCCTGTTCGCCATGCGCCCGGCGGACGTGCTGCTGCTGGGTACCCCGGATGGCGTCAAGACCCTCACCTGACGGCGCATCGCCGCCCCCCGCGGCCCTGCGAGCGGGCCGTTCACGGCAATGAGTCTTCCGCGCCTGTTCATCGGCCTGGGCATCTTCTTTCTTGCCGTGGGTCTGCTGTGGCCCTGGCTGATGAAGCTGGGGCTTGGACGCCTGCCCGGTGATATCGTCATCGAGCGGGGCAATGCGCGCTTTTATTTTCCGCTGACCACCTCGATCATCATCAGCCTGGTGCTTTCCCTGCTGCTGTGGTTGCTGCGTAAATGAGCGCGGGCGGGCAGTTCCGCCTGTTGCGGATTCTGTTTTTGCTGCTGATCCTGTTTGCGGTGGCGGCCAGCAACCTGCTCACCTGGCTGCGCACCACGGACTGGGACCGGCCGCTGGTGGTGGCCCTCTACCCCATCAATGGTGATGGCAGCCAGGCCGCGGCGGATTATATCCGCCGTCTCGACCGGGACAGCTTTGCCGATATCGAGTCGTTCTTCGATGAGGAGGCCGGTTTTTACCAGCTGTCCCTGGGACAGCCCTTCGAACTGGTGATGGGGCCGGTGTTGGAGGAGCTGCCACCGCAGCCGCCGCTGCAGCCCGGCATCCTCGGTAACGTGGTGTGGAGCCTGAAGATCCGTTACTGGGCCTGGCGCGTGGCGCGCGAAGCGGGTCCGCCGGCGGACATCCAGATGTTCCTGCTGTACTTCGACCCCCAGGCTCAGCCAAGGCTGCGCCATTCGCTGGGCCTGCAGAAGGGCCTGCTGGGCATGGTCAACCTGTTCGCAACGAGGCGCATGGCCGGCACCAACCGGCTGGTCATTGCCCACGAGCTGTTGCACACGGTGGGTGCCACGGACAAGTACGACCCGGCCACGAACCTGCCCATCTACCCCACCGGCTATGCCGAACCGGACCGCCAGCCGCTGTTGCCACAGAAGCTGGCGGAGATCATGGCCGGACGCATACCGGTTGCGCCGGGCGAGGCGGTGCAGGCGCGCAGCCTTGCCCAGGCGCTGATCGGCCCGCAGACGGCGCGTGAGATCTACTGGATTGAATGAGACGACCGCGGATACCTCCGGATACATTTGGATACCATGTTGAGGCAGTATTACCTGTTTTATTCTGCGCCGGAATGTCACAGTATGTGGCGCCAACAAAAAGCAAGTCGGTCAAGACAGGGGAATCATGGCGGTAAAGCGGTCGCACGGCGATGGCGGGGCATTTTTGGTGGCTGCACGCGGTTGGCGACACCGGGCCTGGGTGGACAATTTCTATCCCGAGGGCCTGCCGGCGGACTGGCAGCTGTCCTACTACAGCAACGAGTTTCGCGCCGTGGTGGTGCCGGCGGATTACTGGCCGACGGTGGATGCGCTGGAAGTCGAACGCTGGCAGGAAGACACCGATGAGGCATTCCGGTTTTTCCTCGAAGTGGCCGACCTGCGTACCGGCTGGACGCAGTTCCAGGCACTGGTGGCGCCGCTGGCGGCGCAGATTGGTGGTATCCTGCTGCGCCCCGCGCACTGCGATGCCGATCTGGCGCAACTGGTATTGTCCCTGCAACGGGCGCAGCGGCTGGCGCCGGTGGCGGTGATCCTGCCGCCGGGGCTGGTGCCCAGCGAGGCGGGCCGGCAACGCTTGCTGGATTGCGGCATCGACCTGCCCTGGTGTGTCGGCCAGGGGGCGCCGCGCTGGATGCCGGGTGCGCTGGCGCTGGCGCGCACCGATGCCACCGTGCGCACGCCGCGCCAGTGGCGCGAGGTGGTGGAGAATTGTTTGAGTTTCGGTGTCGATAGCGACACCGTTTTATTGATGCTGGAGGGTGAGGCCCCGGATATCGAGGCCCTGCGAGTAACGATGATGATTGCCGACATGCTGCCCGCCGCCGAGACACTGCGTTGAACGCGCAACGGCATTCCACACCGGAAGCCCTGCCGGAGGCCTGGGTGCGCATCCGCGGTCTGCGCTATGCGCGTGGCGAACAGGTGATCTTCGACGGCATCGACATGGACATCCCGCGTGGCCGGCTGACCGCCATCATGGGCCCCAGCGGCACCGGCAAGACCACCCTGCTGCGCCTCATCGGTGGCCAGTTGCGTCCCGATGCCGGCAGCGTGGAGGTGGCCGGGCAGAACGTCGCCAGGCTGCGCAGCAAGGCGCTGTACCGCCTGCGCCAGCGCATGGGCATGCTGTTCCAGAACGGCGCGCTGCTCACCGACCTGTCGGTGTTCGAAAACGTCGCCTTTCCGCTGCGCGAGCACACTCGCCTGCCGGAGCGCATGATCCGCGACCTGGTGCTGATGAAGCTGCACGCGGTGGGCCTGCGCGGTGCCCGCGATCTGATGCCGGCGCAGCTCTCCGGCGGCATGGCGCGGCGCGTGGCCCTGGCCCGCGCCATCGCCCTGGACCCGGAGATGGTGCTGTTCGACGAGCCCTTCACCGGCCAGGACCCCATTTCCCTGGGGGTGCTGGTGAGCCTGCTGCGCCGCCTCACCGACGCCCTGGGGCTGACCTCGGTGCTGGTCTCGCACGATGTGCAGGAAAGCCTGTCCATTGCCGATTATGTGTATGTGATTTCCGAGGGTCAGGTGGTGGAGCGCGGCACGCCGGCGTCGTTGCGGCAGTCCACCTCACCCTGGGTGCAGCAATTCCTGCAGGGACAGAGCGACGGCCCGGTGCCGTTCCACTACCCGGCGCCCGATTACCGCGCCGACCTGCTGGCGGAGGGTTCATGACGGGCTTCCTGCAACGCCTGGGTGCAACCACCCTGGGGGTCACCGAGCGCATCGGCCGCGCTCACCTGTTCCTGCTGCATGTGCTGGCGGGTTTCCCGGGCCTGCTGCCGCGTTTTGGCCTGGTGATGAAACAGATCTATGCCAGCGGTGTCTTGTCCCTGTTGATCATCGCCGTGTCCGGCCTGTTCGTTGGCATGGTGCTGGCCCTGCAGGGCTACAATACGCTGGTGGACTTCGGCGCTACCGAGTCACTGGGGGTGGTGGTGTCGCTGTCGCTGGTGCGCGAACTGGGGCCGGTGGTGGCGGCGCTGCTGTTCGCAGGCCGTGCCGGCTCGGCGCTGACCGCCGAGATCGGCCTGATGAAGGCCACCGAACAGCTGTCGGCGATGGAAATGATGGCGGTGAATCCGCTGCACCGGGTGGTGGCGCCGCGCCTGCTGGGCGGTATCATCGCCATGCCGCTGCTGGCGGCCATCTTCAGCGCGGTGGGTATTCTCGGTGGCCACTTCGTCGCCGTGGGCCTGCTGGGCGTGGACGAGGGCGCCTTCTGGTCGCAGATGCAGGCCAAGGTGGACCTCTACGAGGACATCGCCAATGGCGTCATCAAGAGCATGGTGTTCGGCCTCGTGGTGACCTGGATCGCGGTGTTCGAGGGCTATGACGCGGTGCCCACCTCCGAGGGCGTGAGCCGCGCCACCACGCGTACCGTGGTGCACGCCTCGCTGGCGGTGCTGGGGCTGGATTTCGTCTTGACCGCGTTGATGTTTGGGGACGAATAACTTGGGAATGGACAAATGATGCAATCACGCAGTGTGCAGATCTGGGTGGGCCTGTTCGTCATCGCCGGCATGGCGGCATTGCTGATGCTGGCCATGAAGGTGAGCAACATCCGCGCCTTCAGCGGCGAGGAGGGCTATGCCATCACCGCCCGTTTCGAGAACATCGGCGGCCTCAAGGTGCGCTCGCCGGTGACCATGGCCGGGGTGGTGGTGGGGCGGGTGTCGAAGATCGGCTTCGACAAGGAGATCTACGAGGCGGTGGTGACCATGAGCATCGACCCGCGCTACGACAACCTGCCGGAAGACACCTCGGCCAGCATTTTCACCGCCGGCCTGCTCGGCGAGCAATACATCGGCCTGGAGGCCGGTGGTGCGGAAACCTATCTGCGCGATGGCGACCGCATCCAGCTGACCCAGTCGGCCGTGATCCTGGAGCAGCTCATCGGCCAGTTCCTGGTCAGTCAGGCGGACAAGTGACATGAGATCCCGCCTGACCCTTCTGCTGCTGCTCGTCCTGCTGCCCCTGCCCCGGGCCCAGGCCGAGACCGTGGTGCTGGACCTGCAACAGGCGGTCGATCGCGCCCTGGCGGTGGATCCGCGCATCGCCGAGAAGGAGTACCACGTGGACCGCGCGCGCGCCCAGCTGCGCGAGGTGCGCGGTGCCGGTGGCTGGGCCCTGGATTTGAACACCTTCCTCGGTTTCGCGCCCAAGGTGCGCGGCGGTATCTTCGAGACCACCAACACGGACGGCACCAAAAGCATCGGCATTCCCTCCGACGCCTTCGACATCAACGGCCTGTCGCCGTGGTATTACCTCGAGGCCAGGCTCATCAAGCCGCTGCACACCTTCGGCAAGATCACCCACTATTCCAAGGCCGCGGCGGGCAATATCCAGGTCAAGCGAGGCGATGTCCGCCTGGCGCGCGCGCAGACGCGCATGGACGTCGCCAAGGCCTATTACGGCTATCTGGCGGCGCGCGACACCCGCCGCCTGCTCGATGACATGCACGACAAGTTACAGGCGGCGCTCGACCTGCTGCAGGACTGGCTGGACAAGGGGGAGGGCGACGCCAAGCAGTCCAACCTGTTCGCCCTGAAGACCGGCGTGGCGCTGGTGCAGCGCTACCAGGCCGAGGCGCAAGGCTATGAGCGCACCGCCCTGGAAGGCCTGCGCATCCTCACCGGGCTGGGGCCGAACAGCGAGGTGCAGGTGGCGGACAAGCGCCTCAAGCCCCTGCCCCTGCCGGAGGGCAGCCTGAAGGAACTGACCGCCAAGGCCATGACGCAGCGGCCCGAGGTGCGCCAGCTGGCGGCGGGCCTGGATGCGCGCCGGGAGTTCATGCTGGCCAAGCGCAGCGAGTCCCTGCCCAATATCTATGCCGGCGTGGCGGGCTCCATTTCCTACGCCCCGGGGCGCCGCGACTTCACCGACGTGAGTATTTACGATCCCTTTTACTTCGCCGGCATGACCCCGGTGATCGGCCTCAAGTGGGACTGGGACAGCGGCCGCCAGCCGGCGCAGGTGGCGCAGGCCAAGGCCGAGCTGGATGCCACCCTGGCGCTGCGCGACCAGGCGCGCATGGGCATTCCCTTTCAGGTTGCCGAGCAGTACCACGCGGTGCACAGCCATCATGAGATGGTGCAGCAGCTATATGAGGGCAGCCGCTCGGGGCGCCGCTGGCTGATCAGCACCTATGCGGATTTCGAGGCCGGGATAGAGGAAACCGACCGGCTGGTGGCGGCCTTTCAGGGTTATGTGGCGGCCTACGGGGACTACCTCCGGGTGGTGAACGCTTACAACATGCATGTCGAGCGCCTGCGGGTGGTGACAGGGGATATTCCATGATGCGAGGAACGGGTTGGCGGTCTGCGGGCCGGGTGTTGATGTTGGGTCTGCTGTTGCTGGGGCTGCCGTCGCTGGTGGCGGCGAAGGTGGAACAGTCGCCGCAGCAGCTGGTGATAGAGACCACCGACCGGATCCTCAAGGCCCTCAGGGCCGAGCAGGCGGAGATCGAGAAGGACCCCCAGCGGCTGTATGAGATCGTCGACGAGATCGTGCTGCCGCATTTCGATTTCCGCCGCATGTCCAGCTGGGTGCTGGGCAAGCACTGGCGCAAGGCCACCCCGGCCGAGCGCGAACAGTTCGTGAAGGAGTTTCGCACCCTGCTGGTGCGCACCTATGCCGCGGCCCTGAATGACAATTACGACCAGAAGATCGAATTCCTGCCCCTGCGCGCCAAGAAGGACGCCACCGAGGTCACGGTGCGCACCGAGGTGGAGGTGGATTCCGGTTTCCCCATTCCCATCAATTACAAGATGTACCGCACCAAGGATGGCGAGTGGCTGGTGTACGACGTGAACATCGATGGCGTCAGCCTGGTGACCAATTACCGCAGCGCCTTCTCCAAGGAGATCCGCAGTGGTGGCCTGCCCAGGCTCATCGCCAGCCTCGCTGAGCGCAACCAGCAGGCGAGGCGTGACTGAGGCGCGCCTCGAAGCAGCCTCGCCCGGCCATTACCGGCTCGCAGGCGAGCTGAATTTCGGCAGCGTGCCGGCGCTGGCGGGGCGTGGCGGCGAGTTGTTCCGCGAGCCCGGCGAGGTGCGGGTAAGCCTGGCGGACGTCACCCGTGCCGACAGCGCCGGCCTCGCCCTGCTGGTCGACTGGCTGCGCGAGGCGCGGCGCCGCGGGCGCCGCATCGCCTTTATCCATGTGCCGGCCCAGTTGCTGGCGCTGGCGCGGGTCAGCGGCGTCGATGAACTGTTGCCGCTCGAGCCGTAGCCGTCCTGCCCGGGCGTCCGCCCGCTTCGACAGAGATTCCCATGAGCACCGCCATTTCCATTCAGCAGGTACACAAGCGCTTTGCGTCCCTGCAGGCCCTCAAGGGCATCTCCATGGCGGTGCCACGGGGCGCCTTCTTTGGCCTGCTGGGCCCCAACGGCGCCGGCAAATCCACATTGATCAGCATCATGGCCGGTCTGGCGCGGGCCGATGCGGGTGCCATCAGCGTCATGGGTCACGACGTGGTGTCGGCCTGGCGCCAGTCGCGGCGCGCCCTCGGCGTGGTGCCGCAGGAGCTGGTCTACGACCCGTTCTTTTCCGTGCGCGAGGTGCTGCGCCTGCAATCGGGCTACTTCGGCCTGGGGCGCGGCAACGAGGCCTGGATCGAGGAGCTGCTGGAGACCCTGTCCCTGGCGGACAAGGCCGATGCCAATCTGCAGGAACTCTCCGGCGGCATGAAGCGCCGCGTGCTCATCGCCCAGGCCCTGGTGCACCGGCCCGAGGTGGTGGTGCTGGACGAGCCCACCGCCGGCGTCGACGTGGAGCTGCGTCAGTCCCTGTGGCGCTTCGCCCGCCGCCTGCACCGCGAGGGCCACACCATCCTGCTCACTACCCACTATCTGGAAGAGGCCGAGTCCCTGTGCGACGAGATCGCCATTCTCAATCATGGCGAACTGGTGACGCGGGACAGCAAGCAGAACCTGCTGGCGCGCTACCCCTGGCGCACCCTGCACATCACCGTGGACCGCACGACCTTTCAGCTGCCGGAGGCGCTGGCGCCGCTGCTGACCAGCGCCGATGACAACTGCCTCACCTTCCGCCTGCACCGCGAGCGCGACACCATCGGCGGGGTACTGGCGGCGCTGCAGGCGGCGGGTCTCACGGTGGTGGATCTGAGCACCGAGGAAGTGGGCCTGGAAGAGGTCTTTCTGCGCCTCACCGGCCAATCGGGGGAGGACGCATGAGCGCCGGCTTCAATGTCCGCGGTTTTTACACCCTGTTCGCCAAGGAGGTGCGGCGTTTCCTCAAGGTGACGGTGCAGACGGTGCTCACGCCCATGGTCACGGCGCTGCTGTACCTGCTGGTGTTCGGCCAGGCGCTGGAGGCCCACGTCGAGGTCTACGAAGGGATTGGCTACACGGCCTTCCTGATCCCCGGCCTGATGATGATGTCCATCATCCAGAACGCCTTCGCCAACAGCTCCTCCAGCCTGATCCAGTCGAAGATGACCGGCAACCTGGTGTTCGTACTGCTGGCGCCCCTCTCCAGCCTGGAATTCTTCGCTGCCTTCGTGCTCGCCGCGGTGGTGCGCGGCCTGCTGGTGGCGCTGGCGGTGTACGCGGTAGCGGTGTTGTTCGTCGACCTGCCCCTGGCGCACCCCTGGGCCATCGCCGTGTTCGCGGTGATCGGCAGCGCCACCCTCGGCGCGCTGGGGGTGATCGCCGGCATCTGGGCCGACAAGTACGACCAGCTGGCCGGGTTTCAGAATTTCTTCATCCTGCCCCTCTCTTTTCTCAGCGGGGTGTTCTATTCCATCCATTCCCTGCCCGGGGTGTGGCAGCAGATCTCGCACTTCAATCCGTTCTTTTATCTCATCGACGGCTTCCGCTGGGGCTTCTTCGGCCAGGGTGACGCCAGCGTGGCGTTGAGCCTGTCGGTGTCGCTGGGGTTTCTGTTTCTGCTTGCCGGGCTTGGCCTGTATCTGCTCCGCAAGGGTTACAAAATCAGGCGCTAGGCGGTATCCTACGCGCCTGATTGCACGCGCCCTTGCGGTGTTGGTGCAGGGAATTCGTGGAGTTCGAGATGGAAAACAGTGAAGTCAAAAGCCTCATCGAGGCCGGCCTGCCGGATGCCGAGGTGCACGTGACCGGCGAGGGCTGTGATTTCCAGGCGGTGGTGGTCTCGCCCCAGTTCGAGGGCAAGCTCCCGGTGGCGCGGCAGAAGATGGTCTACGCCACCCTCGGCGATCTCATCACCAGTGGCGCCCTGCATGCCGTCACCATCAAGGCCTATACCCCCGAACAGTGGGCGCAGGTGGCGGCCGGCTGAGGCCGCGTCAACGCGATCGCTCTCGCACGACGGCCACCCGCTCGGTGGCTTTTTTGCTTTTTGCAGCACAGGTAGCAGCAGCGCATGGACAAACTGATCATCACCGGCGGCGCCCGCCTGGAGGGCGAGATTCGCATCTCCGGCGCCAAGAACGCCGCCCTGCCCATCCTTGCCGCCACCCTGCTGGCCGACGGTCCCATGACCGTGGGCAACGTGCCGCACCTGCAGGACATCACCACCACCATGGAGCTGCTCGGTGCCATGGGCGTGCGGCTGGTGATCGACGAGAAGCTGGCCATCGAGTCCGATACCTCCACCCTGCAGCACTGTGTCGCGCCCTATGAGCTGGTGAAGACCATGCGCGCCTCCATCCTGGTGCTGGGGCCATTGCTGGCGCGCTTCGGCGAGGCCGACGTGTCCCTGCCCGGCGGTTGCGCCATCGGCAGCCGCCCGGTGAACCTGCACATCGATGGCCTGCGCGCCATGGGCGCCGACATTTCGGTGGAGAATGGTTATATCAAGGCCAAGGCGGCGCGCCTCAAGGGCGCGACGATCGTTCTCGATATCGTCACCGTCACCGGCACCGAGAATCTGATGATGGCCGCGGCGCTGGCCGATGGCACGACGATCCTGGAGAACGCCGCGCGCGAGCCGGAGGTGGTGGACCTGGCCAACTGCCTCAATGCCATGGGCGCGAAGATCAGCGGCGCCGGCACCTCCGCGATTACCATCGAGGGCGTGGAGCGCCTGCGTGGCGTGCACTACAACGTACTGCCCGACCGCATCGAGGCCGGCACCTACCTGGTGGCCGCCGCCATCACCGGCGGGCGCATCAAGATCAAGGACGTGCAACCGGCGGCGCTGGATGCCGTGTTGGCCAAGCTGCGCGAGGCCGGCGCCGAAATCGACACCGGCGAAGGCTGGGTCAGCCTCGACATGCAGGGTAAGCGGCCCAACGCGGTGAGTGTGCATACCGCGCCGTATCCCGCTTTTCCCACCGACATGCAGGCGCAGTTCACCGCCCTCAACGCCATCGCCGAGGGCACCAGCGTGATCACCGAGACGGTGTTCGAGAACCGTTTCATGCACGTGCAGGAGCTGGAGCGCATGGGCGCCGAGATCCGTCTCGAGAGCAACACCGCCATCGTCAACGGTGTCGAGCGTCTCACCGGCGCCCCGGTGATGGCCACCGACCTGCGCGCCTCCGCCTCGCTGGTGCTGGCCGGGCTGGTGGCCGAGGGCGATACCGAGGTGCTGCGCATCTACCACATCGACCGTGGCTACGAGCGTATCGAGGAGAAGCTGGCCCTGCTGGGGGCGCGGATCCGGCGGGTGCCGGATTGAAATCCAGTGCCGAGTGCTGAGATTGTAGGTTGGGGTGAGCTTGCGAACCCCAACGACGTGCTGAAGCTCCCCTGTTGGGGTTCGTTCCTCACCCCAACCTACGGGGCTGGGTGCTGAGTGTTTATTGTTTCGTGTTGAGTGATTGATGGGATGAGTGGTTCGGACAACGACGCGCTGGTGATCGCGCTCTCCAAGGGGCGCATCTTCAAGGAGACGCTGCCGCTGCTGGCGCATGCCGGCATCGAGCCGGTGGACGACCCCGAGTCCAGCCGCAAGCTGGTCCTCGACACCAACCGCGAGGACGTCAAGCTGCTGATCCTGCGCGCCACCGACGTGCCCACCTTCGTCCAGTACGGCGCCGCCGACCTCGGCGTGGCGGGCAAGGACGTGCTCATGGAGCACGGCGGTGAGGGTCTGTACGAACCCGTCGACCTGAAGATCGCCACCTGCAAGCTGATGACCGCCGGGCGGGTGGGCGACAGCGGCAACGACGGCCGCCGCCTGCGCGTGGCCACCAAGTTCGTCGACTGCACGCGGCGCTTCTACGCCGCGCGTGGCGAGCAGGTGGAGATCATCAAGCTCTACGGCTCCATGGAACTGGCGCCGCTGGTGGGGCTGGCCGATCGCATCGTCGACGTGGTGGACACCGGCAACACCCTGCGCGCCAACGGCCTTGAACCCCTGGAGCACATCGCCGACATCAGCTCGCGCCTGATCGTCAACAAGGCCTCGATGAAGATGAAGCACGAACGCGTCAAGACCGTCATCGACGACATCGCCGAAGCGGTGGCGCAGCGGGGCTGATGGCGGTATTTTCAGGGTACGGAATTTCAGCGCAAAGGCGCAAAGAACGCAAAGTTTTTCACAATACAGACACTTTTCCTTTGCGGCCTCCGTGTCTTTGCGATATTTGTGTCAATCACACAGGTTCCACCACTACCGCAGAGCCAATGCCATGAACATCAATCGCCTCGATATCACCGCCGGCTTCCGGCCTTGCCTGGTACACACACGGATCGCCTGGCAGCGAGCCATTTTCGTTGTCCTGCTGGGCTTCGTCCTGACCGCCTGCGGCAGCAAGACCGATGATGACGACGGAGCCGCCGACCCGGTCCGCATCAGCGTGACGTCTGTCGCCACCAGCGAGGGCGACAGCGGCAGCCGCGTACTGCTCTTTGCCGTCTCCCTGGATGCGCCGGCCAGCGGCGAGGTGCGCGTGGATTACGCCACCGTCGATGGCTCCGCGCAGGCCGGCAGCGACTACCAGTCCGCCAGCGGTACCCTGATTATTCCGGCCAATACCACGACCGCCATGGTGTCGGTCACCATCCTCGGCGATACCGAGGTGGAGGGCGACGAGACCTTCCAGCTGCGGTTGAGCCAGCCCGTCAATGCCGAGCTGGCGACCGCCGAGGCCACCGGCACCATCCTCAACGACGATAGCGCCGGCCTGGCCCGTATCAGCGTGACGCCCGCCGCCACCAGCGAGGGTGACAGCGGCAGCCACGAACTGGCCTTTGCCGTCTCCCTGGATGCGCCGGCCAGCGGCGAGGTGCGCGTGGATTACGCCACCGTCGATGGCTCCGCGCAGGCCGGCAGCGACTACCAGTCCGCCAGCGGCACCCTGATTATTCCGGCCAACACCACGACCGCCACGGTGCCGGTCACCATCCTCGGCGATACCGAGGTGGAAGGCGACGAGACCTTCCAGCTGCGGTTGAGCCAGCCCGTCAATGCCGAACTGGCGACCGCCGAGGCCACCGGCACCATCATGAACGATGATTTCGTGGTCACCGGCTCCTGCGTCCACACCGGCAGCGGCAACGACTATCCGGTTGGTCCCGGTCAGACCTACACCAGCATTGCCGACGTGCCCTGGGGCAGTCTCGGCCCGGGCGACACGGTGCGCATCCATTACCGGACAGAACCCTACCGGGAGAAGATCGTCATCCGCACCAACGGCAGCGAGGACCAGCCCATCCGTCTCTGTGGTGTGCCAGGCCCTAACGGCGAACGCCCCATCCTGGACGGCGACGGGGCGGTGAACGACCCGGATGACAGCGACGCCTATGGCGGCTATGCGCCGATGCAAGGACTGGCGATGGTGATGCTGTACAACCGGGACTACGGCCTCAAGGTCCACAACGTGGTGATCGAGGGTCTGCATATCCGTAACGCCAAGAACACCTTCAGCTACACCCGCATGGACGGCAGCACGGACAACTACGAAAACGGCGCCGCCTGCATCCGCATCCAGGCCGCCGACAATGTGGTGATCCGCGGCAACGAACTGGAGAATTGCGGCAACGGCATCTTCACCATGTCTCAGGGCTATAACGAGGCCCATCTGACCCGCAACCTGCTCATCGAGAGCAACTATCTGCATGGCCACGGCCAGGCGGGCAGTTACCTGGAACATGGCGTGTATATCCAGGCCATCGGCGTGGTGTATCAATACAACCGCTTCGGCGCCAATGCCCCCGCCTCGAGCGGCGTCACCCTGAAAGAGCGCGTGGCGGGCTCCGTGATCCGCTACAACTGGTTCGACAGCGGCAGTTCCCGCATGCTGGATCTGGTGGAGGTGGAGGATGCGGCGCCCTGGTACCTCGTCTCCGAGTACCTGAACGAACTGGGCTGCACCGACGTGAACAATTGCCCCGGCATCGACCCCGACCGCCTCGCCAAGGTGCAGGCGGCCGATGCGGCCTATCGCGAAACCCATGTGTACGGAAATTTCTTCCGCCACGTGGGCAGCCAGACGGTGGCCGGGAATATCGTCCATTACGGCAGCGACAACGATCCGGCCCTGTCCCGCGCCGGCACCCTCTATTTCTACCACAACACGCTTTCCATCGAGCAGGACCTGAGCGACGTCTGGCGATTCCGTCTCTTCTACCTGGGCAATCGTAACGACACCGTACGTTCGCGGGAAACGCTCGAGGTCTTCAATAACATCATCTACTTCACGGGCGAGAGCGGCGAGCCGTCCTACTTCTGCCTCGACGACACGAACCAGGGAACGATCAACTTCGGCGTGAACTGGATGACCGATACCTGGCAGGGCGATGGTGCGGCTTCCGAGTGTTACTATGGCGTCCCGTCCGATGGCCCGAGCGTGAACGGGGCGGCGAACCTGCTGGATGTTTCCACCGCGCCGGCGCCCATCGACAGGGAGACGCTGGAATCGCTGGACACCCCGTTGCTGCAAGGCACGGCGCAGGCGATCCCGGCGGGTCTTCCCGGCGTCACCCGGCAGTACGTGCGGCATCAGCAAAGCGCGCCGCGTGCCTCCGTCAACGACCTGGGAGCGATGGAATAGCATTTTCGGGCTTCGCCCTGAAATTGCGGATTCAGGTAACGATGACCTTTTCAAATCAATCGAAGTACAGCCGACCATGAGCATTACACGCCTCGACACCACCGCCGACGATTTCTGGCCCAAGCTGGAAAAAATGCTCGCCTGGGAGGGTGTCTCCGACGATGCCGTCAACGACATCGTCAAGGAGATCATCCAGGCCATCCGCGAGCGCGGCGACGCCGCCCTGGTGGAATACACCAACCGCTTCGACCGCATGTCGGTGGCCGGCATGGGCGAGCTGGAGATCCCCGTGGATCGCCTGCGGCAGGCCCTCGATGGCCTGCCCGCCGATCAGCGCCAGGCCCTGGAGCTGGCCGCCGAACGGGTGCGCCGCTACCACCAGCGCCAGGTGCAGGAGAGCTGGAGCTACCGCGAGGCGGACGGCACCATGCTGGGCCAGCAGGTCACACCGCTGGATCGCGTCGGCCTGTATGTGCCCGGCGGCAAGGCGGCCTATCCCTCCTCGGTGCTGATGAACGCCATCCCCGCCAAGGTGGCCGGGGTGGAGGAACTGGTCATGGTGGTGCCCACCCCGGACGGCGAGGTCAACGAACTGGTGCTGGCCGCCGCCGCCGTGTGCGACGTGGACCGCGTGTTCGCCGTTGGAGGAGCTCAAGCAGTCGCGGCCCTGGCCTATGGCACCGAGACGGTACCGCCGGTGGACAAGATCGTCGGCCCCGGCAACATCTTCGTCGCCACCGCCAAGCGCTACGTCTTTGGGACCGTGGGCATCGACATGATCGCCGGACCCTCGGAGATCCTGGTGGTCTGCGACGGCGACACCGACCCCGACTGGATCGCCATGGACCTGTTCTCCCAGGCCGAGCACGACGAGGATGCCCAGGCCATTCTGGTCAGCCCCGACGCCGATTTCATCGAGCGTGTCGCCGCCAGCATCGAGAGGCTGCTGCCGACCATGGACCGCGAGGCCATCATCCGCAAGTCGCTGGGCGACCGCGGTGCCCTGATCCAGGTGAAGGACATGGACGAGGCCGTCGAGGTGGCCAACTTCATCGCCCCCGAGCACCTGGAGCTGTCGGTGGCGGACCCCGAGGCCCTGGTGCCGCGCATCCGCCACGCCGGCGCCATCTTCATGGGCCGCTACACCGCCGAGGCCCTGGGCGACTACTGCGCCGGCCCCAACCACGTGCTGCCCACCTCGCGCACCGCGCGCTTCTCCTCGCCGCTGGGGGTGTACGACTTCCAGAAGCGCTCCAGCCTCATCTTCTGCTCGGAACAGGGTGCCTCAGATCTGGGCCGGACCGCCTCCATCCTGGCCCGCGGCGAGGGCCTCGACGCCCATGCCCGCTCGGCGGAATACCGTATCAAGTGAAAAAGCCTTCAACGCAAAGGCGCCAAGGTCGCGAAGGCCGCAAAGAAATTCGAAGTGGAAGATGCACAAAAATCTGATTAGCTCGTCATCCCGGCGCATGCCGGGTTCCAGTGGTCCGAGATGCCTGGATTCCGGCATGCGCCGGAATGACCGAAAGCGCAGCGAATCGTGTCCTTTCCTTTGCGACCTTGGCGCCTTTGCGTCTTTGCGTTGAAAATGATCATGCCCGACAAGATCACCCAATGGATCCGCCCCGAGATCCGCGCCCTGGCCGCCTATCACGTGCCGGACCCGGGCGATCTCATCAAGCTGGACGCCATGGAAAATCCCTACACCTGGCCCGAGGCGATGGTCGAGGAATGGCTCGAACGCCTGCGCGGCGCGGCCCTGAACCGCTATCCCGACCCCGCCGCGCGCGCCCTGAGCGCACGCCTGCGCGAGGCCATGGGCGTGCCCGGGGGACAGGCGGTGATGCTGGGCAACGGCTCCGACGAGCTGATCCAGATCGTCAGCCAGGCGGTGGCCGCGCCGGGGCGGACCATCCTCGCCCCCGAGCCCAGCTTCGTCATGTACCGCATGATCGCCACCTTCTGCGGCATGGACTACGTGGGCGTGCCGCTGGCGGATGATTTCGGTCTCGACCGAGAGGCCATGCTGGCAGCCATCAATGAGCACCGCCCGGCGGTGGTGTTCCTCGCCTACCCCAACAACCCCACCGGCAACCTGTTCGACGCCGATGACGTGCGCGCCATCATCGAGGCCGCGCCGGGGCTGGTGGTGGTGGACGAGGCCTACCACGCCTTCGCCGAGGCCTCCTTCATGCCGCGCCTGGGCGAGTACGACAACCTGCTGGTGATGCGCACCGTGTCGAAGATGGGCCTGGCCGGCCTGCGCCTGGGCCTGCTGGCCGGCCCCGAAGCCTGGCTGGGCGAGTTCGACAAGGTGCGCCTGCCCTACAACATCAACGTGCTGACGCAAGTGAGCGCCGACTTCGCCCTCGAACACCGCGAGGTGCTGGAGGCGCAGACACGCCGGATCACGGCCGACCGCGAGACCCTGTGGCAGGCCCTGGACGCCCTGCCCGGCGTCACGCCCTACCCTTCGCGCGCCAATTTCATCCTGTTCCGCGTGCACGGCGACGCCGGTGCCGTGTTCGCCGCCCTGAAGGCCGACGGCGTGCTGATCAAGAACCTCGATCCCGCCGGCGGGCCGTTGGCCGGCTGCCTGCGCGTTACCGTCGGCAGGCCCGAGGAGAACGGCGCCTTTCTCCAAGCGCTTCAATCGGCTATCGCTTGACGGTATGCTCTACCCTTCAATCGCAGGAGACTTCCCCCATGGCTGAACGCAAGGCCACCGTAAAGCGCGACACGCTGGAGACGCAGATCGTCGTCAGTATCGACCTCGACGGCAGCGGTGCCTCGAAGCTGGACACCGGCGTGCCCTTCCTCGACCACATGCTGGACCAGGTGGCGCACCACGGCCTCATCGACCTGGACATCCGGGCCAGGGGCGACCTGGAGATCGACGCCCACCACACGGTGGAGGACGTCGGCATCACCCTCGGCCAGGCCATCGCCCGGGCCCTCGGCGACAAGAAGGGCATCAGCCGTTACGGCCACGCCTACGTGCCGCTGGACGAGGCCCTGTCGCGGGTGGTGATCGACTTCTCCGGGCGGCCAGGGCTGGAGAATCGCGTTGAGTTCCCGCGCGAGCGCGTGGGCGAGTTCGACCTGGAGCTGGTGCACGAGTTCTTCCAGGGCTTCGTCAACCACGCCCAGGTGACCCTGCACCTCGACTGCCTGCAGGGCCGCAACGCCCACCACATCGCCGAGACCGTGTTCAAGGCCTTCGGCCGCGCCCTGCGCATGGCCATGACGCAGGACCCGCGCCTGGGCGGCCAGTTGCCGTCGACCAAGGGCGCGCTGTAGGCCATGAACACCGTCGCGGTAATCGACTACGGCATGGGCAACCTGCACTCGGTGGCCAAGGCCCTGGAGCACGTGCCGGGCGGCCACCGGGTGCGGGTCACCTCCGACGCCGCCGAGATCGGCGAGGCCGACCGCGTGGTGCTGCCCGGCGTCGGCGCCATGCGCGACTGCATGGCCGAGCTGAAAGGGCGCGGCCTGGACCGCGTGGTGCTGGACGTGGTGGCCGAGGGCCGCCCCCTGCTGGGCGTGTGCGTGGGTATGCAGGCCCTGCTGCAGCGCAGCGCCGAGAACGAGGGCGTGGACTGCCTGGGGGTGTTCGAGGGCACCGTGGAGCCGTTTCCCGAGGATCTCACCGACCCGGTGAGCGGCGAGCGCCTCAAGGTGCCGCACATGGGCTGGAACCAGGTCACGCAGACCATGCCCCACCCCCTGTGGGCGAAGATCCCCCAGGACGCGCGCTTCTATTTCGTGCACAGCTACTACGCCCAGCCCGCCGGGCCGGAACCCATCGCCGCCTCCACGGTGTACGGCTTCCCCTTCGCCTCGGCGCTGGCCAGGGGCGCCGTGTTCGCGGTGCAGTTCCACCCGGAGAAGAGCCAGCACGACGGGCTGCAGCTGTACGCCAACTTCGTCGCCTGGGATGGGCGGGTTTGACGGGAAGAATGATTGCCACAGAGGCACAGAGGACACAGAGATATTCGACGTGTTTCTTTTGTCATTCCGGAATTCCGCTATGCTACATCCGGAATGGTGAGTCAACATGAATTTCCTCTGTGTACTCCGTGCCTCTGTGGCGAATAATGATTTTTGCAGCGATAGAAACCGCATAACGAGGAATAGCGCATGCTCCTGATTCCAGCCATCGACCTCAAGGACGGCAAGTGCGTCCGCCTCAAGCAGGGCCGCATGGAAGACGACACGATCTTTTCCGATGACCCCGTGGCCATGGCCCGCCGCTGGGTGGAGGCCGGCGCGCGGCGCCTGCACCTGGTGGACCTCAACGGCGCCTTCGAGGGCAAGCCGGTGAACGCCGACGTGGTGCACGAGATCGTCGAGGCCTGCCCCGACCTGCCGGTGCAGATCGGTGGCGGCATCCGCGACGAGGACACCGCCGCCACCTACCTGGACGCCGGCGTCGCCTACGTGATCATCGGCACCCGCGCGGTGAAGGCGCCGCACTTCGTCTCCGACCTGTGCCTGAGCTTCCCCGGCCACGTCATCGTCGGCCTCGACGCCAGGGACGGCAAGGTGGCCATCGACGGCTGGTCCAAGCTCTCGCATCACGACGTCATCGACATGGCCCGGCACTTCGAGGAAGACGGCGTGGAGGCCATCATCTACACCGACATCTCCCGCGACGGCATGATGAGCGGCGTCAACGTCGAGGCCACGGCCAAGCTGGCCGCCGCCATCCACATCCCGGTGATCGCCTCCGGCGGCATCACCAACCTGGACGACATCCGCGCCCTGGCCGAGGTGGCCGACGAGGGCATCATCGGTGCCATCACCGGGCGGGCCATCTACGAGGGCAGCCTGGACTTCGTCGAGGGCCAGAAGCTGGCGGACGAGCTGGCGGCTGCCGGGGATTGAGTTTTTTGTTCGCCACAGAGGCACGGAGGACACAGAGAAGATCGAAATGTTTCTTTCTTCGTCATTCCCGCGCAGGCGGGAATCCATGCGGCATCACGTGCAAGCCTGGATTCCGGATTCCCGTTGTATCCGGGATGACGAGCCAACATGAATTCCCTCCGTGTACTCTGTGCCTCTGTGGCAAAGTTTTCTGAATTTACCTGAGAATAGACAATGGGCCTGGCCAAACGCATCATTCCCTGCCTCGACGTGGACAACGGCCGCGTGGTCAAGGGCGTGCAGTTCGTCGACATCCGCGACGCCGGCGACCCGGTGGAGGTCGCCAAGCGCTACGACGAGCAGGGCGCCGACGAGATCACCTTCCTCGACATCACCGCCAGCGCCCACGACCGCGAGACCATGGTGCACGTGGTCGAGGAAGTCGCCGGGCAGGTGTTCATCCCCCTCACCGTGGGCGGCGGCATCCGCAGCGTGGACGACATCCGCCGCATGCTCAACGCCGGCGCCGACAAGGTGGCCATCAACACCGCCGCAGTGCACGACCCGGAATTCGTGCGCGAGGCGGCGGAGAAGTTCGGCGCGCAGTGCATCGTGGTGGCCATCGACGCCAAGCAGGTGAGTGACGACCCAAAGCGCTGGGAGATCTTCACCCACGGCGGCCGCAGGCCCACCGGCATCGACGCCATCGAGTGGGCGAAGAAGATGACTGACTACGGCGCCGGCGAGGTCCTGCTCACCAGCATGGACCGCGACGGCACCAAGATCGGTTTCGACCTGGCCCTGACCCGCGCCGTCTGCGACGCCGTATCCGTGCCGGTGATCGCCTCCGGCGGCGTCGGCAGCCTGGAGCACCTGGCCGAGGGTGTCACCGAGGGCGGCGCCGACGCGGTGCTGGCGGCGAGCATCTTCCACTTCGGCGAGCACACCATCGAGGAGGCCAAGCGCGCCATGGCCGAACGCGGCGTGGAGGTGCGCTTGTGAGGTCGTTTCGTTGCCGCGTGATTGACGCAGAGGACGCAAAGGCGCAAAGGGAAAAAGATGGGAACGGGAGGGCGGATATTCGCTGCCGGTGGCCCGTTCGTACCGACGCAAAGATATTTTTTATCGCCGTTCTCTGCGTCCTTTGCGCCTTTGCGTTGACATCCCGGAACTCGAAACATCCCGCGCGGAAGGAATTACCGGCATGAGCGACTGGCTCGACGAGATCGAGTGGGACGCCGACGGCCTGGTGCCGGTGATCGCCCAGGACGCCGACAGCGGCCGGGTGCTGATGTTCGCCTGGATGAACCGCGAGTCCCTGCGGCTCAGCGCCGAGGAGGGCCGGGCGGTGTACTGGTCGCGCTCGCGCGGTAAGCTGTGGCGCAAGGGTGAGGAATCCGGCCATGTGCAGAAGATCCGCGAGATGCGCCTCGACTGCGACGCCGACGTGATTTTGTTGTCCATAGAACAAGTGGGCGGCATTGCCTGCCACACGGGCCGCGAGAGCTGTTTCTACCGCCGTTTCGAAAACGGACGCTGGACAGAGACGGACGCGGTGCTGAAGAACCCGGACGAGATCTATTCATGAGCGAGGTGCTGCAACAACTGGCGGAAGTGCTGGAATCCCGCAAGGGCGCATCGCCCGACAGCTCCTACGTCGCCGGCCTGTACGACAAGGGCCTGGATGCGATTCTGAAGAAGATCGGCGAAGAGGCCACCGAGACCGTGATGGCGGCAAAAGACGGCGATGCCGAAAAGATCGTGTACGAAGTGGCCGATCTGTGGTTTCATTCCCTGGTATTGCTGGCCCAGCAGGGGCTGGGGCCGGAACAGGTGTTGGCAGAGTTGCAGCGGCGCTTCGGCCTCTCCGGCTTGGTGGAAAAGGCACAGAGGAGCGAGTCATGAGTGATTGCCTGTTCTGCAAGATTGCCGCGGGCGATGTCCCCGCCGATATCGTCTACGAAGACGACCAGGTCGTGGTGTTCCGCGACATCTACCCCAAGGCCGAGGTGCATCTGCTGATCATTCCGCGTGAGCACATCCCCACGCTCGATGAGCTGGACGGTTCGCACGATGCGCTGATCGCGCACATGGTGCGCCTGTTGCCGCGACTGGCGAAGGAACAGGGATTGGATGACGGCTATCGCACCATCGTCAATACCGGCCCCGGCGGCGGGCAGGAGATCTTTCACCTGCACATTCATCTGCTCGGCGGCGGACGCCTGCCGGGTTTTGCATAACATCACTGGACAACAAAACCGTCATCGGTTTGGAGAGTTAGGGTATGGGTATCAGTATCTGGCAGTTGGTCATCATTCTGTTGATCGTGTTGTTGTTGTTCGGCGCCAAGCGCCTGCGCAACGTGGGTGGCGATCTGGGTTCCGCCATCAAGGGCTTCAAGTCGGCGATGAAGGAAGAAGAGAGCAAGCCCGAGGACACCGTGCGCATCGACAAGGGCGCCGACGTGATCGAAGGCGAGGTCGCCAGCAAAACCACCACCAAGGAACAAGACAAGGTCTGACCGCGGGGCCAGCCGGGGCGGGTAAAAACGAGGCTTCGGCTTTATTTTGCCGGCATGCGCTGGCTGCTCGACGACCCTGTAGTAAATCATGTTCGATATCGGCTTTTGGGAACTGGGATTGATCGGCGTCGTGGCCCTGCTGGTCATCGGCCCCGAGCGCCTGCCGGGCGTGGCGCGTTCCGCCGGCATGTGGATCGGCCGCGCGCGGCGCTTCGTCAGCACCACCCAGGCCGAAATCAACAAGGAACTGAGCAAGGCCGATGAACTCAGGCGCCTGATGGAAGAGCAGGCCAGGATCAAGTCCGCGCACGAGATCATCGAACAGACCGCCAACGAAGTGCGCGAAAGCCTGTCGGTGCCGAGCCTCAAGCCGGATTACCCGCCAAAGGCAGAAGACAAGGACGACAGCGAAGAAAGCGAGTCGTCGCCGACGGCACGCCCCACGGCCGCCGCAACGCCCACCACCCAGGCAGCGCCGCCTTCCCCCAATGAACCGCTGAAGGCCAACGACGCAAAGCATGACCAATCCGCGTGAGTATCCGCCGCCACTCGAGCAGCCCTTTGTCAAACACCTGATCGAGCTCCGCGACCGCCTGTTGCGGGTGGTGCTGGCGATCACGCTGATCTTTCTCGGCCTGTTCCCGTTCGCCAACGACCTCTACCAATTCCTCGCCGAGCCGCTGATGCGCCACATGCCGGTCGGCACCAGCATGATCGCCACGGAAGTCGCCTCGCCCTTCCTCACGCCCTTCAAGTTGAGCCTGGTCACGGCCATGTTCATCGCCGTGCCCTATATCCTCTACCAGGCCTGGGCCTTCATCGCCCCCGGCCTCTACCAGCGTGAGCGCAAGCTGGTGTTCCCGCTGCTGCTCTCCAGTACCGTCCTGTTCTACGCCGGCATGGCCTTCGCCTATTTCATCGTCTTCCCGCTGGTGTTCGGTTTCCTCACCGGCGTCGCCCCCGAGGGCGTCGAGGTGATGACCGACATCAGCCGCTACCTCGACTTCGTGCTGAAGATGTTCTTCGCCTTCGGCCTCGCCTTCGAGGTGCCCATCGCCACCATCCTGGTGGTATGGAGCGGCATGACCACCGCCGAGTCCCTGGCCCGGAAGCGCCCCTACATCATTGTCGGCGCCTTCGTCTTCGGCATGCTGCTGACGCCGCCGGACGTCATTTCACAGACCCTGCTGGCGGTGCCCATGTGGATACTGTTCGAGATGGGGCTGGTCTTCTCCCGCTGGTATGTGCGAGACCGCAAGGATGAGGAAGCGGAGAGCGGCATCGATGGGACGGCGCCGGCAACGACGAGCACCACGGCGGGCGCCGCAGCCGCCGCCACTGCCGGAAGCGCGGCCACGGTGGCCGATGTGGTACCGGCGCAGGACGATCCTGCCACGGGCTACGGCGACGAAGAAGATGCCAACGATTCCGGGCACGGCGAGTACGAGCCTCTCAGCGAAGAAGAAATGGATGCCGAACTGGACCGCATCGAAGCCGAGGAAGCGGCCGCCGAAGCAGACGGCAACGGGCATCAGGACAGCCACGAAACGAAAAACGGCCCCGACGGGCCCGAGGAGCAAAAGCAATGAGCAGAATGGTGGAATGCGTGGTACTGAAACGGAAGGCCGAAGGCCTGGAAAGCGTCCCGCACCCCGGAGAGCTGGGTCAGCGTATTTACGAGAACGTTTCTCGGGAAGGCTGGCAGCAGTGGCTGCAACGCCTGGCCATGATCATCAATGAAAACGGCCTCAGTACCGCCGACCCGGCCAGCATCGAACTGATCGAAAGCCACATGCGCGGCTTTTTCTTCGGCGAAGGCAACATGGGCGGTACCCCCGACGGCTACCGGGCGCCGGGCTCGCCGAGGTAGATTCGTCCGCGAGGGCTTCCTTTCCTCCCGCATCATGTGCGTGTGATGCTGAGCGGCCACACGTCCCATGACGGGTTGTCGCATTCCTCCCGGTGTTACGACTCCTGATTCGCCATCGTATTCATTGCCACCAGGCGCGGTTCGCTGGCGCCATCGAGGTGCAGGGCGGCGAGATCGCGGCCGGCGATCATGCGTTGGACTTCCCGCACGTAGTCTTCGCCGCGCTGTGAGTAGCGTTGCAAGTGAGCGGCGAGTTGCAATGGTCCCGGTTTCTGGCCGGCGGCGCGCAGGCGGGCGCGGGTGTCGCGCAGCTCTCCGTAGGCATGGCCGATGTTGAGGTTGTGCAGGTAGGCGCGCACCGAGGCTTGCAGGTTGGGGAAGGCCTTGACCGAGTGGGTGGCGTCTTCGTCGCGCTTTTCCGGGGTCAGGCCGCCGGTCTTTTCATAGGTCCACTGGCCGAACAGGCTGTTGCCTTCGAGGGCGAAGCGGGAGGTGCCCCAGCCGGATTCGAGGGCGGCCTGGGCGAGCACCAGGGCGGTGGGGATTTCATCCAGTCTCTTCAGTAATTCGATACGGTTCCCGGCTTGGCGCAGGTCGCCGCGGATGCGGTATCTACGGGCGGTTTCATTCAGCCATTTTTCCAGCCTGCCATTGGCCAGCGGGGGGTTGGCCAGGAGCAGCTGCACCAGTTGGCGCTGTTCGCGCAGGCGGCGGTTTTCCGCCAGTACGATGGGCAGCAGGGCGCGCAGGAACAGGTGCTTGCGATCGGTGCTGCTGCGGATCTCGGCGAAGTCTGGCGGCAGGCGCTGCAGGGCGATGGCGGGAACCTGGTTGCCCGGTGGCCAGCGGTAGCCCAGCTGGTCGAAGAGGGCCTCCAGCTCGGCGGCGCTGCCGATGGTGAGGGGCTGCAGGTTTTCGCTTTCGGTGTAAAACGGCGTTTTGGCCTGGGCCGGCAGGCTGCGGGCGGCTATGCCGGAGGTAAACAGCAGGGTGAGGATCAGCAGGCCGAAGCGGGCCAGGGTGTCGGGGTTATTACGCATTTTGCTCTTCGTTTATTGCCGGGTGAACGGGTAGTTTACCCTGTTTTCGCAGCGCTACGGCAGCAGCAGGCCGGACCACAGCGGTAGGGTGAGCAGGCTGAGGGCGGTGCCGAGGGTGACGGTGACGGCGTAGAGGCCGGTGTCGAGGCCGAAGCGATCGCACAGCACCAGCCCCAGCACCATGCTGGGCATGGCGGCCTCCAGCACCACGCCGGCGAGGGTGTCGCCAGTGAGACCGATGGTCCCGCCCAGCCCCCACACCAGCAGCGGCGCCAGGGCCAGCTGGATCAGCAGCACCGGCGCCACCGCCGGCAGGCGGCGCGCGGCTTCCGGGTCCCAGCGCAGGCTGAGGCCGAGGGCGAACAGCATCAAGGGGATCACTGCGTTACCGGTCATCGCCAGCAGGCCGCCCAGCCACTCGGGACGCGGCACCTCGCCGAGGTTGAGGGCGATGGCCGCCAGCGCCGCCCATAGCGGGGGGACTTTCAACAGCGCCTGCCACACCGGGCCGGTTTCCTGGTGGTTGCCATAGCTGCGCGCCAGCAGGATGCCGGCGCTGAGCAGCAGTGGGGTGCAGGCGAACAGGTCGTACTGGATGGCGATGCTGCGCGCCCAGGGGCCGAGGGTGTGTTCCAGCACCGGCAGGCCGAGGTAGGTGGCGTTGGGGAAGCCGGCGGCGAGGATCAGGGCGCCGGCGCGGTGGCGCGGGGCGTGGCGCCAGGCGTACCACAGGGCGGCCAGCAGCAGGCCGGCGATGACGCCCGCGGCGGCGGCCCCGGCGATGCGCAGGCTGTTCAGCCCCAGCGGCGCCGACCACAGCACCGACAGCACCAGCGCCGGCAGCAGCAGGAAGTAGACCAGGTCGCCGATGGCGCGGCGCACCACTTGCGGATCCTGCCCGCCGATGCGGAAGGCGTTCCACAGGGTGCCGGCAAGGATCAGCAGGGCGGCCTGGGTGAGGATTTCGGTCATGGGGTGTCCGGCCGGAATGGGCGAGGGATTATACCTGACTAATCCCTGAATCCACGGATTCAGGTAATCGTCATGAGCCCGCTGGCCACACCCCTGATCATGGAAGAGTGGGGACAAAAACGTATCATCAGACACAACTTCCTAGCGTATCCCATGCCCTGCGATACTGACTTCCCCCCTCTCGGGGCGAGTCATGCCCGTGGTGAATAATGACGGGCCGGGATGGAAACACGGAGGCCATGGTTTGGTAAATGAGCCACGGATTCAGGTAGAACTAATGATTGGGAGAAAGGGGCCGTATCAGTGTTCAGGGGATTGCCACAATGTGAAAACGCCTGGCGGACGAACTATGCTTAATCGAAAGGCCGATTGCTGTTATATAGGGATAGATAAATCTGATGGTAAAGACTGAATACCGGCGTGAATCCGTTTAGTTGGCTTGGCAGGAAGGTTGTCGATTGGCTCGTCCGGGAGGGGGAGCCGTCCGGCGTGCCGCAATGTGATTTTGAACGCCTGAGTTTCGAGATTCGCCCCTGCGACGTGCTGCTGGTGGAGGGCCGGGCGCGGGTCAGCGAGGTGATCAAGACCATTACCCAGAGCCAGTGGACGCACTCGGCGCTGTATATCGGCCGCCTGCACGACATCGAGGACGAGAACGTGCGCGAGCACGTCAACTGGCTGTATGACGGTGATCCCTCGGATCAGCTCATCATCGAACCATTGCTGGGCGAGGGCACGGTGGTCTCGCCGCTGAAGAAATATGCCGGTGAGCACGTGCGCATCTGCCGCCCGGCGGGGCTGTCGCGCGCGGATGCGGGCCGTGTGCTGGCCTTTGCGGTGAAGCACCTGGGGCGCGAATACGATGTGCGCCAGCTGCTGGACCTGGCGCGTTTCCTGTTTCCCTACGGCATCATCCCGCGCCGCTGGCGCTCCAGCCTGTTCGAGCACAATGTCGGCGTGCCGACCCGCACCGTGTGTTCGACCATGATCGCGGCGGCCTTTTCCTCGGTGCACTTCCCCATCCTGCCGGTGATCCACCGCGAGGAAAACGGCGCCATCAAGCTCTACAAGCGCAACACCCGCCTCTATGTGCCGCGCGACTTCGACACCTCCCCCTATTTCGAGATCATCAAGTACCCGTTGCTGGGGCTGAACGATCTGGCCGTCTACCGCCAGCTGCCGTGGGATACGGACGGCGTGGTGTGCAATGACGAGAACGAATGTTTCATCCCCGGCGAGGATGGCATGATTCCGGTGCAGGTCGGCGAGACGCCAGCCGTGGGGAAAGACGACGAACCGTTGCCGGATGCGGCAAAGCAATCGTCGATCACGAGATAGACAGGAGCGCATATGGGCATGGTCTGGTTTGGTCTGTTCGTTTTCACCCTCGGTCTGACGTTCTATCTGCGGTGGTCACTGCTGGCAGGCTCCCTGCTGCTGGCGGCCTTGCTGATCGCCTGGGGGCTGTGGGGTGGCGCCGGTGCCGGGCCGCAGGCGCTGGCCTGGATCGTGTTTCTCGCCATCGCGGTGCCGCTCAACGTGCCCTCCCTGCGCCGCGCCTGGCTCACGGACCCGCTGTTCAAGCGCTTTTGCAAGATCATGCCCGCCATGTCCGCCACCGAGCGCGAGGCCCTGGAGGCCGGCAGCGTGTGGTGGGACGGTGAGCTGTTTTCCGGCATGCCGAAGTGGTCGAAGCTGATGGAGACGCCGCCACCCAAGCTGAGTCCCGAGGAGCGCGCCTTTCTCGACGGCCCGGTGGAGACCCTGTGTGCCATGGTCGACGATTGGCACATCACCCAGAACGACCGCGATCTGCCGCCCGAGGTGTGGGACTACCTCAAGACCGAGGGCTTTTTCGGCATGATCATCCCGCGTCACTACGGCGGGCTGGCGTTTTCCGCCCTGGCCCATTCGGCGGTGGTGATGAAGGTGGCCAGCCGCTCCGTCACCGCGGCGGTGACGGTGATGGTGCCCAATTCCCTCGGCCCCGCCGAGCTGCTGCTGCGCTACGGCACCGATGAACAGAAGGACTACTACCTGCCGCGCCTGGCCAGGGGCGAGGAGATCCCCTGTTTCGCCCTCACCTCGCCCGAGGCCGGTTCCGATGCCGCCGCCATGACCGACAGCGGCGTGGTCTGTCGCGCCGATTTCAATGGCGAGTCCGACGTGCTGGGCATCCGCCTCAACTGGGACAAACGCTACATCACCCTCGCCCCGGTGGCCACGGTGCTGGGCCTGGCCTTCAAGCTGTACGACCCCGACGGCCTGCTGGGCGATGCCTTCGGCGGCAAGCAGGATCTCGGTATCACCTGCGCCCTGATCCCCACCGACACCCCGGGGGTGGAGGTCGGCCATCGTCACTTCCCGCTCAACCAGGCCTTCATGAACGGGCCAACACGTGGCCGCGACGTGTTCATCCCCATGGACTGGGTCATCGGCGGCCAGGCGCGCGCCGGGCAGGGCTGGCGCATGCTGATGGAATGTCTGGCCGCCGGGCGTTCCATCTCGCTGCCGGCCCTGTCCACCGGCGCCGGCAAACTGATGAGCCGCGCCACCGGCGCCTACGCGCGGGTGCGCAAGCAGTTCAAGACCCCCATCGGCCGCTTCGAGGGCGTGGAGGAGGCGCTGGCGCGCATCGCCGGGCTGACTTACACGATGGATGCCGCGCGCACCCTCACCGCCGTCGCCGTGGACCAGGGCGAGAGCCCGTCGGTGATCTCCGCGGTGGTCAAATATCACCTCACCGAGGCCATGCGCACGGTGGTCAACGACGCCATGGATGTGCAGGGCGGCAAGGGCATCTGCATGGGGCCGCGCAACTTCGCCGGGCGGGTCTACCAGGCCATCCCCATCAGCATCACCGTGGAGGGGGCCAACATCCTCACCCGCAGCCTGATCGTCTTCGGTCAGGGCGCGGTGCGTTGCCACCCCTTCGTGCTGCGTGAGATGCAGGCGGTGGCGGCCAGGGACGCCGCGGCCTTCGACCCCGCCTTCACCGGCCATGTCGGCTTCGCCATCTCCAATGCCGTGCGCAGTGCGTTTCTCGGCCTCACCGGCGCGCACCTGGCGCGCACCCCGCTGCATGGCGACCTGCGCAACCCGGCGCGGCGCTATTTCCAGCAGCTGACGCGCATGAGCGCTGCCTTCGCCTTCGTCGCCGATGTCTCCATGCTGGTGCTGGGCGGCAGCCTCAAGCGGCGGGAAAAGCTCTCCGGTCGCCTGGCGGACATCCTCAGCTGGCTCTATCTGGCCTCCGCGGCGCTGAAACGTTTCGAGGACCAGGGCCGCCCGGTGCAGGATCTGCCGCTGCTGCAATGGGTGTGTGAGCACGCTCTGCACCAGATCCAGCTCGGTTTCAGCGGCCTGTTCAGGAACTTCCCCAGCCGCCCGGCGGCCTGGCTGATGCGGCTCGTGGTGTTTCCGCTGGGGCGTCCCTTCACGGGTCCGTCGGACCGTCTCGGGCACCAATGCGCCGATCTGCTGCTGGCGCCCTCGGAGGCACGCGACCGCCTTACTCGCGGCTTGTTTGCGCCGCAGGACACCGGCCATGCCATCGGCGTGCTGGAACATGCGCTGGAGGCCATCGTGGCGGTGGCGCCCGTGGAGAAGCGTGTGCGCACGGCGGTGCGCAACGGCGAGCTGGCGAATGCGCCCGAGGCCGAGCTGATGGCCGACGCACATCGCTTGCGCGTGATCAATGATGTGGAGTACGAACAGTGGCAGGCTGCCGACAGCGCGCGTCGCGAGGCCATCGCCGTGGACGAGTTCGAGAAGGAGGCGTTGGTGTGCCGCACGGAACAATCGTAGGAACGAGCCATGCCAGCGAAATGTGCCTTTCTTGCCACAGAGGCATGGAGAACACAGAGAAATCATTGACTTGTTTTTCTCCGTGCCTCTATGGCAAACGGTCTTTTCGCGGGCATGGCCCGCTCCTTGTCTGACATATCGCAACGCGTAGCGAGGAAAAAAACAACCCATCGCTTTTGAGAGAGAGGAAGCAGGCATGACGGATGACGACAAAGGCACGAACAACAGGCGAACCACCCAGCCGCGCCGGGTGGTGCACACGGTATACGTGGTGGATGGCGCGCGCACGCCCTTTCTCAAGGCGCGCGGCAAGCCCGGCCCCTTCAATGCCGCCAACCTGGCGGTGGCGGCGGGGCGCAGCCTGCTGGCGCGGCAGTCCTTTGAGCCGGGTGATATCGACGAGGTCATCCTCGGCTGCGTGATGCCCGGCCCGGACGAGGCCAATATCGCCCGCGTCATCGCCCTGCGCCTTGGCGTCAGCCAGGAAACGCCGGCCTGGACCGTGCAGCGCAACTGCGCCTCCGGCATGCAGGCCCTGGACAGCGCCGCGCAGAGCATCGCCCACGGCCGCGCCAACCTGGTGCTGGCGGGCGGTGTGGAGGCCATGAGCCACGCCCCGGTGCTGCTGGCGGAGCCGATGGTGGCCTGGCTGGGCGAGTGGTACAAGGCCAAGGGCCTGGGCGCCCGCGCCAAGGCCCTGGGCAGCCTGCGTCCAGCCTACCTGAAGCCGGTCATCGCCCTGCTGCGTGGCCTCACCGACCCGGTGGTGGGGCTGTCCATGGGGCAGACGGCGGAGATCCTCGCCGACCGTTTCGGCATCACGCGCCAACAGATGGATGCCTACGCGGTGCGTTCCCATCAGCGACTCGCGGCGGCCCAGGATGCCGGCTATCTGCAGGAAATCGAAACCCTGTTCGATACCGGCGGTCACTACTATGAGGCCGACGACGGCCTGCGCCGTGATACCAGCATGGCCAGCCTGAGCAGGCTGAAGCCGGCCTTCGACCGGCCCTTTGGCAATGTCACCGCCGGCAACAGCGCCCAGGTCACCGACGGCGCGGCGGTGCTGCTGCTGGCTTCCGAGCAGGCGGTGAAGAAGTGGGATCTGCCGGTGCTGGGGCGTATCGTCGACAGCCAGTGGGCGGGGCTGGACCCGGCGCAGATGGGCCTTGGCCCGGTACACGCCATGACGCCGCTGATGAAACGGCACAAGCTCAAGCTCGACGATATCGATGCCTGGGAGATCAACGAGGCTTTCGCCGCGCAGGTGCTGGCCAATATCGAGGCCTGGAAGGACTACCACTATTGCCGCAAGGAACTGCACACGGCGGCGGCGATGGGCGAGCTGGACCAGGAGCGTCTCAACGTGGATGGCGGCGGCGTGAGCCTGGGCCATCCGGTGGGCGCCAGCGGCGCGCGCATCGTGCTGCATCTGTTGCATGTGCTGGAACGCATGGGGGCACGGCGCGGCATGGCCAGCCTGTGCATTGGTGGCGGCCAGGGCGGTGCGATGCTGCTGGAACGGGAGTAATACGATGACAACGAAAAACGATAATTGGCAGCGCGAAACGGATGCCGAGGGCATCGTCTGGCTGACTGTCGACCAGGCCGGCGGCAGCGCCAACACGTTGAACCACGAACTGCTGGAGGAGCTGGACGAGATCCTCGGCGAGCTGGAGGCCCAGCGGCCCACGGGGCTGGTGATCCAGTCGGCGAAAAAGGATTTCATCGTCGGCGCGGACATCAAGGAATTCACCCGCATCGAAACCATGGAGGAGGCGCGCAAGCTGATCCGTCGTGGTCAGGGTGTGGTCAATCGCCTCGAAAACCTGCGTTGTCCGACGATGGCGCTGATCAACGGCTACTGCCTCGGTGGCGGCCTGGAGCTGGCCCTGGGCTGTGACTACCGCATCGCCGACGATGATCAGAGCACCCGCCTGGGTCTGCCCGAAGTGCGTCTCGGCATCCATCCGGGCTTTGGCGGTGTGGCGCGCCTGCCACGGCTGGTGGGCGCCACCGCCGCCATGGACATGATGCTCACCGGCCGCAGCCTCAGCGCCCGCGCGGCGAAGAAGATCGGCCTGGTGGACCATGCCGTGCCCCGGCGCCACCTGCGGCGCGCCGCGCGGGAGCTGATCAAGACCCAGCCGCCCCGGCAGCGCGCCGGTTTGCTGTCGACACTGGGTGACAATGCCCTGCTACGGCCGCTGCTGGCACGGGTGCTGCGCAACAAGGTCGCCGCCAAGGCGCGCCCGGAGCACTATCCCGCGCCCTATGCCGTGATCGACATCTGGCGTGAATTCGGCACCGACAAGCCCGCCGTGCTGGAAGCGGAGGAGCGCTCCGTGGCGCGCCTGATCATCGGTGACACGGCGCGCAATCTGGTGCGGGTGTTCTTCCTGCAGGAAAGACTCAAGTCGCTGGGCGACAAGAAGGCCTTTGCGCCGCAGCGGGTTCACGTCATCGGCGGCGGCGTGATGGGCGGCGACATCGCCGCCTGGTGCGCCCTGCGCGGCCTGCAGGTGTCGGTGCAGGATCGCAGCGATGAGCACCTGGCGCGGGTGATGAAGCGCGCCGCCAAATTGTTCAAGAAGAAACTCAGGCAACCGCGCCTGATCCAGCAGGCGTTGGACCGGCTGATGCCGGACCGGCGCGGCCAGGGACTGGCGCGGGCCGACGTGGTGATCGAGGCGATCTTCGAAAATGTCGAGGCGAAGCAGAACCTCTATCGGGAAATAGAGCCCCGCATGAAGCCGGGTGCGCTGTTGGCCACCAATACCTCCAGCATCCCGCTGCAGGTACTGGGCGAGGCCCTGAGCGATCCCAATCGGCTGGTGGGCCTGCATTTCTTCAACCCGGTGGCGAAGATGCAGCTGGTGGAAATCGTCACCACCGCGGACACCCATGCCGAGGCGGCCACCCAGGCGGCGGCCTTCACCCGCCACATCGACCGTCTGCCGCTGCCGGTCGATTCCAGCCCCGGCTTCCTCGTCAATCGTGTGCTGATGCCCTACCTGCTGGAGGCGGTGACGATGGAGGCCGAGGGCCTGGCGCCCAAGGTGATCGATGCCGAGGCGCTGAAGTTCGGCATGCCCATGGGGCCGATCCTGCTGGCGGATACGGTGGGGCTGGATATCTGCCTGTCAGTGGCGGAAATCCTGTCGAAGGAATTGGGCGTGGAGGTGCCTGGCCGCCTGCGTGAACTGGTGAAGGCGGGTCGCCTGGGCAAGAAGAGCGGCCATGGTTTCTACCGCTATGACAAGCAGGGCAAGCCGCTGGGCGCCAAGCCGGGTCGCGGCGAATACTGCCCGCCCGATACCCAGGACCGCCTGATCGCCCGCCTGCTCAATGAGGCCCTCGCCTGTTTGCGTGAAGGCGTGGTCAACGGTGCGGATCTGCTCGATGCGGGGATCATCTTCGGTACCGGCTTTGCCCCCTTCCGTGGTGGCCCGATGCACTATATCGAGCAGAGCGGGCGCGCCGGGCTGATGGCGAAACTGACCGAGTTGGAGAAGAAATATGGCGAGCGCTTCCGGGCGGACGAAAGCCTGCTGCCCCTGGAGGAGCGGGGCGAGTGACGTCCCAGCCCGATTGAGGTTTTGTCAACGTTTGCCTTGATCCTAAAAGGCTGCCTGAATCCATGGGTTCAGGGGTTAATATCAACATAACAATGAGTGGTGGATGTCATGCAACAAGGAACGCTGGATATTGTTTCACCCGGCACGGCGGTCAGCCTGCACGGTCTGTTTCGCGAACGTGTCGCGCGCACACCCAAGGCCATCGCCTATCGCTATTTCGATCACACCGCCCAGCAATGGATGGAACTGAGCTGGGAGCAGACCTACGATCACATCGAAAAGATTCGCGCCGCCCTGAGCAAGGAAGATATCGAGGCCGGTGATCGCGTTGCCATCATGCTGCGCAATTGTCCGCAGTGGATCATGTTCGAGCAGGCGGCGCTGAGTCTGGGGTTGGTGGTGGTGCCGCTGTACACCAACGACCGCGCGGAGAATGTCGCCTATGTGCTGCAGGATGCCGGGGCCAAGGTGCTGTTGGTGGAGGGGCAGGAAACCTTGGATATCCTCGAACCCATTTCGCCGCAGTTGCAGGGCCTGGTGCGCCTGGTCACGCTGCAGGAGTGCGAGCCGAATGTGATTTACCCGCGCATGATGAGCCTGCAGGCGTGGGAGCGGGAGGGCGCGCGCGAAGGGAGTGACCAGTTGGCGCTGGCCAGCCCGCAACCTGGCGATCTTGCCACTATCGTCTATACCTCCGGTACCACCGGGCGGCCCAAGGGCGTCATGCTGAGTCATCGCAACATTCTTTCCAATGCCCATTCGGCGCTGCCCAGCTTCCCTATTTATCGTGAGGACGTGTTGTTGTCCTTCCTGCCTCTGTCGCACATGCTGGAACGCACCCTGGGCTATTACATTCCGGTGATGTGCGGTTCGACGGTGGCATTCGCCCGCTCGGTGCAGGATCTGGGGGAGGACCTGCTGACGCAGAGGCCGACCATCCTGATTTCCGTGCCGCGCATCTACGAGCGGGTCTACAACAAGATCATGGCCGGGCTGGAAGAAAAACCACCGCTGGCGCGCAAGCTGTTTCATGCCACGGTAGAGGCCGGCTGGCGGCGTTTCAACGGTGGCAGCGGCGGCCTGGCCTGGCCGATTCTGAAGCGGGTAGTGGCAGACAAGGTACTGGACAAGCTGGGTGGCCGCCTGCGGCTGGCTATCTGCGGCGGTGCGCCGCTGTCGCCCAAGGTGGCGAAGCTGTTTCTCGGCCTGGGGCTCAATCTGGTGCAGGGCTATGGCCTGACGGAAATCAGCCCCATGGTGTCGGGCAATCCCATCGATGACAACGACCCGGCCAGCGTCGGCATCGCCTTCGACGGGGTGGAGGTGCGCATTGGCGAAGACGACGAGCTGCTGGTGCGTAGCGAGGCGGTGATGATGGGCTATTGGCACAACCCCGAGGCCACGCGCGAGGTCATCGACGAAGAAGGCTGGCTGCACACCGGTGACAAGGCGCGTATCGAGAATAACCATATTTATATCACGGGTCGATTGAAGGACATCATCGTCCTGTCCAACGGGGAAAAAGTGCCCCCGGCGGACATGGAAATGGCCATCGCCCTCGATCCGCTCATCGACCAGGTATTGGTGATCGGTGAGGGCCGGCCCTATCTGACGGCGCTGGTGGTGCTGGATAAAAAGCACTGGAGTGTCGAGGCCTGCAAGCTGGGGCTGGACCCCGAAGATCCGCAAGCATTGCAGGACGAGGAGGCGCGGCAGATGGTTTGTGAACACATCAAGCAGCGCCTGCACGACTTCCCGGGCTATGCGGACATTCGCGCCGTGGCGCTGACCCTGGAGCCGTGGACCATCGACAATGAAGCCCTGACACCGACCCTCAAGCTGCGCCGCCGGGTGATCATCGAGCGCAATGCCGACCTCATCGAACAGCTCTACGCGGGGCACTGATATGGTTGATCGATGCCGACTGCCCGAGGGCGAGCCGACCACCCGCGTCCCCGCCATGCCTACCGACACCAATGCCGGTGGCGACATCTTCGGTGGCTGGATCATGTCGCAGGTGGACATCGCCGGCTCCATTGCCGCCATCCGCCATGCCGGCAAGCGGGTAGTCACGGTGGCAGTCAATGCGCTGCATTTCAAGAAGCCGGTGTATGTCGGTGACCTGTTGAGTTGTTACGCGCAGGTCGAGCGGGTCGGTCGTACCTCGATTACGGTATCCGTCGAGGTTTACGCCGAGCGCTACCGTGAAGGCATCGAGGTGGTAAAGGTCACCGAAGCCACCTTGACCTATGTGGCGGTGGACAGGAAGGGACGGCCGGAGGCCGTGTCGTCTTCCTCCTGACCCCTGTCGATGGAAACGGAGCCATAGAGGCATGGCATGAGATACGGACGACTCGGCCTCTTGTTAGCCTGTGCCTTGTTCAATGCACCGCTATCTGCGAGTGACGATGACCGGCGCCTGGCCGGGCTATCGAAGAAGGACAAGGTCATCTGGAGCAATGTCGCGGGCGCGGCCCTGATTTCCGCCTGGGGCTTCGCCACTTGGGACTACGGTACTCAGCGCCCCCATATGGAAGACGACGGCTGGTTTGGAGAGAACGACGGCAGTGGCGGGATGGACAAGCTGGGGCATTTCTATGCGAATTATGCCCTTTCCCACGGCCTTTCCTCGCTCTATCGATCCTGGGGCTATGGGGCGCAGGATGCCGCCTTGTTGGGCTCCCTGTCCGCCTTCGGCCTGATGGGATACATGGAGTTCGGTGACTCTTTTGGCGGCCATGGCTTTTCGCGCAAGGACTTCATCATGAACGCGCTGGGCGCCATCACCGGCTATTTTTTTTATAGCCGTCCGGCGCTCGCCAGGAAAATCGATTTTCGTGTCGAGTACATTCCCGGCGAGCAGGGTGACATCTTCACGGATTACGACAACATGAAGCTCCTTGTCGCACTCAAGCTGGATGGCTTTTCATCTGTTCGCCAGAAATATCTCAAATACCTGGATCTTCAGTTGGGCTATTACACGCGCCACTATTCGTCTGGCTCGCAACAGGACAGGGAAAGAAACGTCTATGTGGCGGTGGGCATCAATCTGTCCCATGTGTTCAAAAAGACCTCATACGCGAAGACGGCAAAATTCTTCAATTACTACCAAATGCCCTATACTTATGTTGCATACGGTAGAGATCTGAATGAATAGATCCGGGGGTGTGCAACCTTCCGGTTGAACCCGCCGATGCGGCCAGGGTCGAATCTGACCTGGCAAGCGGAAATGAGACTTCCGTAGCAATAATCCCACTCTTTCCAAACCTGCCCTGCTTCATTCCTCGCCCTGGCAACAGCGGGAGAGGCGTATGGCCGGGCACGGACTTGTGAAGGATGACCCCGAAAGATTATTGGATGCCCCTGACCCATGGCCCGCGCAAACCGCGAAGCCGTTGCCAGGGGCACCTTTGTGACAATGAGGAAAGTATGAGTCCAGAAACATCCTTACGCACTCGCGCCGGTGAATGGGTCGAGTCCAAGCCGATACAGCACCTGATCATTGGCCTGATTCTGTTGAATGCCGTGAGCCTGGGCATGGCCACTTCGGATGCCCTCGAGGCGCAATATGGCCGCTGGCTGAGCCTTGTCGATACCGTGGTGCTGGCGGTGTTCGTTATCGAAATCGGGGTGAAACTGTTCGCCTTCCGCGGGCATTTTTTTCGCAGCGCCTGGAATGTCTTCGATTTTCTGATCGTGGCAATCGCCCTGGTGCCCACCAGCGGGCCGCTCGAGGTGCTGCGAGTGTTGCGCATCCTGCGAGTGCTGCGCTTGATTTCGCTGGTTCCGCAATTACGCGTGGTGGCCGAGGCGCTATTGGGCGCCATCCCCGGCATCGTTTCGGTGGCGGGCCTGATGTCGATCATCTTCTATATATTCTCGGTGATGGCGACGGAGCTGTTCGGTGACGCCCACCCCCAATGGTTCGGCTCGCTGGGTGACTCCATGTACACCCTGTTCCAGGTGATGACCCTGGAAAGCTGGTCCATGGGCATCGTCAGACCGGTGATGGAGACCCACGCCTATGCCTGGGCGTTCTTTATCCCCTTCATCCTGATCGCCACCTTTACCATGCTGAATCTGTTTATTGCCATCATCGTGGATGCCATGCAGAGTGTGCAGGCAAGCAAGCTGGAGCAGGACAAAGAAGCCATCGAAGAAGTCGTGCACGGTGAGCACCAGCAGCTGAGCGAAGAAATCCGAGGCTTGAAGCAGGACATCGACGAGCTGAAATTCCTGTTACGAAAAAATGCCGGGCCTGACTAATCGTGAGTTGTGACGGCGAGCATAAATCCACGGATTCAGGTTTTATTAACCCGGCGACAATATAGATTATGTTCAGCCGTCGTGTGCCGCTGCGCAGCAAGGCATCAAAGCGCAGCTGTAGTGGGCCTACCGCAAGCTTTGGCTTTGATTGTAAAGACAGTGCAGTCTGCGCAGCGGCACACGACGGCCTTTCATTATGAAAACAATCGGTTAGGGGCTTCAAGCGTCCTCCAGCTCTGCGTTCTTGCCAAGGGAACCACCATTGACGGCGAGTGACGCCTTGATCTGGAGAACGCTTGAAGTCCTGAACATGATCTATATTGTCGCCGGGTTAATATCAACCTGCACGGAATTATGGCGGCCATAAGCCAGCCCCGTTGGGGTTCGTGCCTCACCCCAACCTACACGACTGCGGGAACGTCACCGGGCCGGCTATTTCCCGAATCATTCAATCCACCAATGAACGCGAATCAACGCAAATGGCGTCATTGAAGCAATCGCGTTCATTGGCGTTCATTCGCGGACCCTTTTCCCAACCTGCACACTGGGTCGGGAGCGATTTCCCATCCCCAGCATACACCCACGCGTGCCGAAGATGGGCTAGGACAGGCCAAAACAGGGTGTCCGACAAGGGCAGGCCTTTCATTTTCCCATGAAATCAATACCATAAATGCCACCCACCCCGTACTCACGGATTCGGAAAATCAGAACAAGGAGTCACCCCCATGAGACTGAAAGAGAGCTGGGATATCGAGTGGCAGGACCTGGCCAGAATCGAAAGCCCGTTTTTCGCCCAATCAAAGGTAAAACAGGCCTTCAAAGGCACCGCCCCGACACACATCCATGGCCTCGACGAGGTATTGCAAAACGGCGCCCATGAACTTTCAT
>DRQN01000139.1 GCA_011371455.1 Gammaproteobacteria bacterium | reverse complement strand
GCTATTCCCTCGATTTTTCATTACGCGATACGCATCGAGCAGCTGCGTACTTCATCCGCCCTGAACCCACGGATTCAGGTTCCAGTAATCGTCCTATCGACACTCCGCCGGCATTTCTTGAGGAGAGGCGCATGGCACGGCTGTTGCTACTGTTCCGGCGGAGGCTGTCAGAAAGACGGGCGATCACCATCGGCAGCCATTCGATATCCATTCGATAAAACAGCGGCTTACTCACATGAACATCATCACAGCCATCATTTCTTCGCGGACGCAGGCCAGAGACGCCAACCGGCAACGGCGCGTCACCACGTGGCAAATCCCTGCCAGCGGCCTGCTCTTGCTGCTTGCCATCGGCCTGTTGCCGGTCGCGGGCCACGGTGCGGACAGCGGTGGCAAGGCCGCGCAATACCAGTCGCTGGCCTCACTGCAGGAAGCGGCGCGGCGTTTTCTGCAAACACAGACACCGCCCGAGCCCGGCAGCAGCCAGGAAATCCACCTTGGCCGCCTCGATTCACGCCTGCGCCTGGGGCAGTGCGAAACGGCGCTGCAGGCCTTCCTCCCGGCCGGCAGCCGCCTGCAGGGAAAAATGACCGTGGGCGTGCAGTGCCCGGGCGACAAGCCGTGGACCGTCTACATCCCGGCCAATATCCGCGTCTTCGGCGAGGTGTTGGTCACTACCCGGCCCATCAGCCGGGGCGACACCATTACCCGCGCGGATATCGTCGCCCAACGGCAAGAGATCTCGAAACTGCGTCACGGCTATTACCGCCAGTCGGATGAGGTCATCGGCAAACTGGCCGCGCGCTCCCTGCCCGCTGGCACGGCGCTGACGCCGCGCATGCTCAAGGCACGCCTGCTGGTGCGCCGGGGCGACGATGTCACCATTCTCGCCGACAGCGGTTTTCTGCAGGTGCGCAGCAAGGGCAAGGCATTGCAGAATGCCGCCCTGGGCGAGCGCCTCTCGGTGCGCAACACGCGTTCGAAACGTATCGTCGAGGGCATTGCCATTCGCGCGGGTACGGTACAGGTTCACATGTAGTGCAACGGGGAGATGCCGGTAGCGATATGCCCAAAGACCAGGACGCCGCCAGCAACAACCCGTATCACAACCATAAGTCCCTTAAGTTTCAATACCCTGTGCCGATAGCCATAACAACAGCGTCAAAGGAGCATCACCATGGCAATTGATATCACCGGCTTTCCCCCACCCCAGCCACAAGGCACGGGAGGAAGCACGAACAGCGCCACCAACGGCAGCGGAAACACCGCACAGGCCGTGGCGCCGGCCACGACGGCCAGCCGGGCGGATACCGTGACACTCACCCCGCAGGCCAGCCAGCTGAAGAAAGTCGAATCGACCATTGACGCCCAGTCCGTGGTCGACGGCGAACGCGTGCAAAACCTCAAGTCGGCCATCGACGCGGGCATGTATGAAATCAACGCCCAGCGCGTGGCGGAGAAATTCATCCAGTTCGAAAACAACCTCCGCTCATGAGCAACCCGACATCGGCACAACGGCTACTGGCCCTGCTGGAGGAACAACAGCAGGATGCGGCGCGCATGCTGGAGATATTGCAAGCGGAATTCAATGCCCTCAAGGGTAATGATCTGCAGGCCTTCGAGCAGGTCATGGATATCAAGCTCAAGCATCTCAACGACCTCGAGCAGAAAGAACGATCGTCGTTACCGGCACTGGAAAAGATCATCGGCAGCCCCTGCAACCGGCAGCAGCTGGAGGCCTTCATCGTCAACCGCAGAGATGCGCAACTGCTGGCCGGATGGCAATCACTGCACACGACCCTGAAACAATGCCATGAACAGAATCTGCTCAACCAGCGCGTCCTTGCAGCCTCGCACGCCCAGGTACAGCAGGCCTTGAACCTCCTGCGCGGTGAAGATCCCCAGGCCCCTCCTTCGGTTACCTACCAGGACAGCGGCAAACCGGATCAGCGTCACGCGCCGGGGCAATCCATCGCCATTGCCTGAGGCAGGCGGCCGTGGCCAGAAGGCGGCTCTCCACAAGGTAACACAACGAAAACAGACCCTGCATGGCCCAGCAACACGCGGAAGACAGCGACTACCAACAGCAGTACGAGGAAGTCACTTCGGCGACCCGTATCACGGCCATCCTTCGCCCCCTGCAACAACAGCACAGCATCGTCAGCATTGCCGTGCCTTCGGCAAAATGCCTGTATAACAGCACCTTGCTCGAAGTGAATCCCGAGCAGGGCTATCTGCTGCTCGACGAACTGCACCCCCGCGAGGGCCACGCCCGGCTCGGCACCGCCAGCAAGATCGGCCTGAGCGCGCATCGTGAAGGTATCGAGATCAAGATGATCCTCGAGATCAGCGAAATCGGCAGCGACAATGGCGTCGCCTTCTACAAGACGCCGTACCCCAAGCTCATCCGCTACCGCCAGCGCCGCCGCGCCTTCCGCGTGCCGGTGAGCGCGGCGCAGTCCATCCCGGTGGAACTGGTCGACGAACAGGACAATGCCTTTTGCGGCGAATTGCATGACATCTCCGCCGAGGGTATGTGCGTGCGATTCCCGCCCAAGGCCGCCATCCCCGAAGGCGAAAAGACACAGGCCCTGACCTGCACCATTACCCTCCCCGGCGAGAAGCGTGTACAGGGCCGCTTCATCCTGCGCCGCATTACTCAACACGAAACCAGCCGCTGCATTCAGGTCGGCGGCAACTTCGATCAACTGGACAAGACACAGGCCCGCCTCATCGAGCGCTTCGTGCTCGAAATACAGCGAGAATCACGCCGCAAACAGGCGCGATAGCTGGACGGGAAGCCCTCTCTCCCCCTGGGGGGGCATGCCCGCAATGAACGAGACGGGTCGGAATGGAAACATGGAGGCCACGGAGCCGCGGAGACACGGAGTTTCTAACGAATTTTTCTTGTGGCCCCGCGTTTCATCTGCCGCGGTTTGATCAATGAACCACAGACATGACTCGCGCCGGCAGTACGGTCTTACATTGAGAACTTCCCCCTTTTTCTTTTTCCTCCTGATCTATATGCTACTTGAACCCGTGGATTCAGGGCAGATGAAGTATGCAACTGCTTGATGCGTATCGCGTAATGAAAAATCGAGAGTATAGCGGGGATTATTGCCGAGATTTTTCATATAGCGAGACGGATCAATGGGTTGTGTAATTCGCCGTCATGAAGGTACGGATCCAGGCATAAGACAAGGCAATGCCGGATCGCTGGCAAACCATTGATTCCCGACTCCGCCGACCAAACACAAGAGGATTCCAGTATGGCCACAGAGCGCAACCATATCCGCGAGTTGATCGACAAGCTCGAAGCCCTGCCGCCGGAGCGTATCGAGGAAGTGGAAGACTTTATCGATTTCATCAAACAGCGTGATCAGGACCGGCGACTCACACGCGTTGCAAGCAAAGCGGCGGAGCCGAGTTTGCGGAAGGTGTGGGACAATCCGGACGATGCCGTCTATGACGCCCTTTGAGTTCGGCGATATCGTTCTGGTGCCGTTTCCGTTTACCGACCAGTCCGCCACCAAGAAACGCCCGGCAGTGGTCATCAGCTCTCACACCTACAACAGCGAGCGTCCCGACCTCATCATCATGGCCGTAACCTCGCAAGGTCAAACCCACGGCGATCATCGGTGAGGTGATCGTACAGGACTGGCAGGAGGCCGGCCTGCTCAAGCCCTCGGCCATCAAGCCGGTCATCACTACCATCGAAAAAAACTTGATCATCAAGATCATGGGGCGATTGAAAGATAACGATCAAAAAACATTGCAGGAAAGTGTAAAGAAGATCTTGGGGTAACAATGGAACACACCCGCCGGTGCTTTGCTATTGCGCCGTATACTTACCTTTACCAAGCTTGTTGAGGGCGCTCTCGATCAACAAGGCCGTACTGCCAGCGCCGGTTCGGGGCGAATCATGTTTGTGGTCATTGATCAAATCACGGCATATGAAACGCGGAGCCACGGAGAAATTCATTGAAAACTCCGTGCCTCCGCGGCTCGGTGACCTCCGTGTTTCCATCCCGACCCGTCATCACTCATTGCGGGCACCGCCCGCCCCGGGGAGGTGGAGAAGTCAGGCAGGGTCGGCACGTTTCGTGTGCCCACGCGGTATTGCTGAAAACGTTGAAAGACAGCGCTTCAACTCGCCCGACAGTTTCAGCTTGTCGGCTTCCTGCTTCAGCCGCTGCAAATCCTCGACCACGTCCACATCCCACAGTGGCGGCAAAACCCGATAATCGCCGGCCATTCGCTGACAGGTTGTCTCGAACACGGCATCGCTCCCCCACGGCATAGCTTCAAATAGCTGCCCCTGGTTGCGGCGCAGGCCCAGCATGACGTAGCCGCCGTCTTCCGCCGGGCCGATCACCGCCGGCACACCATCGCGCAGGGCCGCAAGCGCCTGCCGAAGATAGCCGGCGCTCAATGCCGGACAGTCGGTGCCGATCACCAGTGCATAGTCGGCATCGGCCAGCGCGACATCGAAGGCATGGCGCATGCGCGCCCCCAGGTCAGGGCCGCGCTGGCCATGCAGGCTGAGGGAAAGGCGGGCCTGCTGACGGGCAAAGAAGTCGTGCCGGGTATCGGGACTGCACCACAGCTGCAGCGGCGCCAACTGCGCGGTACTGACGGTTTCCAGGCAGTGCTTCGCCAGTGCCTGGTGCCAGCGCGCCGCCGCCTGGTGGCCGATGCCGCGCGCCAGCCGTGTCTTCACCTCGCCCGCCACCGGCGCACGGCAAAACAGCAGGATTCGGGCCTCGGGAAACTGCATGGGCTCAGCGGTAATACTGCCGGACCAGGCGCGCGGGATCGGCGCCCAGCCAGTAGCGCAGGCGCAAGCGCCACATCAGCAGCACGGTCTGGAAAATACCGTTCTCTTCCCAACGCCGGCTGGAGGTCACCACGCGCTGGCGCAGACAGGCGGCAGGAGCCATTTTCTTCAGCCGGCGGCTGAGGGCGATATCTTCCATCAGGGGGATGTCCTCGAAACCACCTACGGCATGAAACAGGTCTTTGCGCACGAACATGGCCTGATCGCCGGTGGCGATCCTCGTCAGCCGGGAACGCAGATTCATCATGAATTCGATCATCCGGAAGGCGGGGGCCGCGCCGGAAAGTCGCACGTCGAAACGCCCCCAGCGGGCCGCTGTGCGCAGCGCGGAAACAATCACCTCGCAGGCCGCCTCGGGCAACCGGGTATCCGCATGCAGGAACAGCAAAACCTCGCCCCGGGCGGCCTGGGCGCCCTGGTTCATCTGCCGCGCACGGCCCGCCGGAGCCACCAGCACCCGGTCCGTCAGCGGCCGGGCCAGCGCCAGCGTGTCGTCACGGCTGCCGCCGTCGACGACGATGACCTCATGGCCCTGGGCCCGGTAGGGTTGCAGGCTGTCGAGGCAGACGGCGATCGTTGACGCCTCATTCAGCACCGGAACAATGATGGAGATCCGCATGGGCCGGGGCTCAGCGCAACGGCGCAGGACGGCCCGTCACGACAGGGCACCGCCGCAGCTGCTGCCCTGGCCGGCGGTGCAGCCGTAGCAGTGGCCGCTGACCACGATGGGCTCGCCCGCCAGGTCGACGCCTATCAGTTCCGAGAGGTGGATCTTGTCCCGCGCCGGGGGGGCGCCCCTGCGGGTGAGGGGCAGTTTCAGCATCTGGTTGAAATCGCAGTCATAGACGTGCCCCCGCCAGTCGACGCTCAACAGACTACGGCACATCACGGTGGCGAGATTGGCGTCGCTGTGCGAGGCCGTCAGCAGGGCCATGTATTCATCGAACTGGCCGCGCGAAATCAACGTGCTGCCAAAACGCTGGATAGGCATGTTGGCCAGCGTCAGCAGCTGGTTGAATTCGATGCCGTGGGCGGCGCGCAACTGCTGTTTGTAGTCCGCCTCCAGTGCATCCTGCCCCGGAGGCAGGAAGGGGCCGCCAGGGTTGTAGACCAGATTCAGTACCAGGCCGCTGCCGGCCCGGCCGTAGCCCAGCCGGTTGAGGCGCTGCAGGCCGTGAATACTGGCCTCGTACACGCCCTTGCCGCGCTGGCCATCGACATTCTCCTTTTGATAACAGGGCATGGAGGCCACCACCTCTACCCGTTGCGCGGCCAGAAACTCCGCCAGGCCCTCATAGCCGGGCGCTTCGAGAATGGTCAGATTGCAGCGGTCCATGACGTGCACGCCGAGCTTGCATGCCTCGCGCACCAGGTAGCGGAAATGCGGATTCATCTCCGGCGCGCCACCGGTCAGATCCAGGGTACGGATCCTGGCGCTGCGCAGATAGTCCAGCACCACCTCGATATTCGCCTCGTCCATCAGCTCCGTGCGCTTGGGCCCGGCATTGACGTGGCAGTGCAGGCACTGTTGATTGCACAGATAACCGAGGTTGACCTGCAGCGTGGTCACGCCCTCGCGCGACAGGGGAGGGAATTGGGTTTGTTGCAGTAAAGGCAGGGTTTCCAGCATAGGTCTCTCTCAAGGCACGAAATGTCAGTGGTTATAGGGCGGAATCGGGGGCGCCCCCCACCCGGCATGCGCTTGATGCCACCCACCGGGGCAGGCAGAATACTTTACCGCGCTTTGCCGCGCCGCGCAGGCACACCCTATGACGCGCAAACAGGACAAATGTTACCTTGAACCAGCAGCTACCCAGCGATGAAGAGCTGATCCCCCGACTGCTGGCGCGCGATGAAACCGCCTATGCACAGGCGGTTTCCGCCTATCACGGCCTGATGGTGCACCTGGCCCGCGCCATCGTCGGCCCGGCCATCGCCGACGAGGTCGCCCAGGAGGCCTGGCTGGCGGTAATCCGGGCCCTGCCGCACTTCGAACGCCGCGCCAGCCTGAAGACCTGGATCCTGCGCATCGTCAGCAACACCGCCAAAACCCGCCTGCGCCACGAATCCCGCACCGTCAACCTGGAAGATGCACCGGGCGGCCAGGCCGGCACCGACCCCAGCCGTTTCAATGCCTCAGGGCACTGGGCCCGCCCACCCGCCGTGTGGCACGCCGATACGCCGGACGATCTGCTGGCCAGCCAGGAATTGCGCGCCTGCATCGACGCCAGTCTCGACACCCTGCCCCCCATGCAACGCGCCGCGCTGACCCTGCGCGACATGCAGGGACTGGATATGGAAAGTATTTGTAAGGTTCTGGAGGTTTCCGAGTCCAATGGACGGGTACTGCTGCACCGGGCGCGCAATCGCGTCCAGGCGGCCATTGACGAGTTTTATCAGCGATGAAAATGATGCCGAGTTGCCGTGAAATCACCGAACGGGCCAGCGATTACCTGGACCAGAACCTGTCGCCCTGGCAACGGGCTGCCTTCCGCATGCACCTGCTGATGTGCGTCTACTGCCGTCGGCACATGAAACACCTCGACCTCACCGTCGCCACCCTGGCCAGGATCGCCGCCGAAAAGAAAGCGCGTGGAAGCGACGACATCCAGCGGATCGTCGAACTGCTCAAACAACAAGCGGACAGCCCCGCCGGGCAAAAGGGTGAGGACTGTAGATAAGTTGTCAAATCCGGTGTTAAACTTGCCGCCACAAACGGGGCCGTAGCTCAGCTGGGAGAGCGCTGCGTTCGCAAT
>DRQN01000138.1 GCA_011371455.1 Gammaproteobacteria bacterium | reverse complement strand
TGGACCGCAGCCGCGCCCTGTACGAACTGGAAGTCAAAAGCGACCTCGGCGACGCCATGACGCAGACCTCGGACGTGCGTCTGCAACAGGCCCGGGTCGACTACGAAATCACCCTGGCCTGGGCGCGCGTGCGCGCATTGCTGGGGCAGGACGTAACGCTGAACGAGGAGCAACAACCATGAACAGGCGCGTGGCAGTCGGCATGATGACCCTGTGGCTGCTGGGCGGCGCGGCCGACGCCGAGACCCTGGACGCCCGCCTGCACTGGCTGCAGCGGGTGGTATTGGGCACGCCGGTGTCCGGCGTCATCGCCGAGGTCGCCGCCGTGCCGGGCCAGCGCGTGGCGCAGGGCGAGGTGCTGCTGCGGCTGGACAGCCGGCCCCTGCAGGCCCGCGTCGACGGCCTGGCGGCGGAGCGCATCGCCCGCGAGGACGACCGCGACGAGGCCCGCCGCGAACGGGCGCGCGCCCAGGAACTCTACGACCGCACCCTGCTGGCGGACCACGACCTGACCCTGGCCAGGATCGCCCTGGCCCGCGCCGAGGCCGCCCTCAAGACCACCGAGGCCCAGCTGGCGCAGGCCCGCTGGGAGCTGGAATACAGCCAGATCCGCGCCCCCTTCGACGCCTGGGTGGTGCGACGCAACGCCGAGCCGGGGCAGACCGTGATCAGCAATCTGCAGGCCGAGCCGCTGTTGGTGGTGGCGAACGCCGGGGCGATGCTGGCGCGGGCCAGGGTCGGCGCGGAAAGGCTGCCGACGCTGGCGCCGGGGCAGGCGCTCACGGTGACGGTGGCAGGCAAGAGCTATGCCGGCCGCCTGCAACGCATCGCCCTGGAGCCGGACGCGGATGGCCGCTACGCCGTGGACGTGCGCTTCGACAGCGGCGCCCGGTTGCTGCGCGCCGGCCTGCCGGCAAGAATCGAGCTGCCATGATCTGCCGGCGCTGCCTGGTCAGCGGGCGGGTGCAGGGCGTATGGTACCGCGGCTCCACCCAGCGCCAGGCGCAAAGACTGGGCGTCACCGGCCACGCCCGCAACCTGGCCGACGGCCGTGTCGAGGTGCTGGCCTGCGGCGCGCCGGCCGCCGTCGATGCCCTCTGCGACTGGCTGTGGCAGGGGCCGGTTCACGCCGAGGTCAGCGACGTGCGGTGCACGCAAGTCGATACGCCCGCGCCGGCGGCCTTCACCACCGGCTGAGTCGTGTACACCAAGACGAACGATGGCGGCCGCCGGGGTTGAGTTTTTTTGTTCGCCACAGAGGCACTGAGGGCACAGAGAAGATCGAAATGTTTCTTTCGTCATTCCCGCGCAGACGGGAATCCATGCGGCATCCCGTGCAAGCCTGGATTCCGGATTCCCGTTGCATCCGGAATGACGAGCCAACATGAATTCCCTCCGTGTACCCTGTGCCTCTGTGGCAAAGTTTCCTGAATTTACCTGAGAACAGACAATGGGTCTGGCCAAACGCAATTCAGCGAGTCTCTGGGCGGTCAGCCCGCAAGGCGCGGTGGTGCCGGCAGTGCGGTCTTATTCATTGAGAACGCCCCCTAACTGGGAAAGGCAGGCCGCCGCCGACGCCAGCCTGTGCGCCTATCAATTGCACATCGTGGTCAGTCGTCCGCGCATCCTCGGCATCGGCCGGCTTGGCACCTTCCGCTTCCCCGCCGGGCATTACCTCTACACCGGTAGCGCCCGGCGCAACCTCGCTGCCCGCGTGCGGCGGCATTTGTCGCGGGACAAAAAACGGCGCTGGCACATCGACTATCTGCTCACCGCGCATGGCGTCAAGGTGGTCGATGTGCATCTCTCCCGCGATGCGGAGTGTCCGCTCAACCAGCGCGCCAGCGGGGACATCATCGTCCCCGGCTTTGGCGCCAGCGACTGCCGCGCGCACTGCGGCAGCCACCTCAAATACCTGGGCGAGGATATCGTGAAAAAGACCCGCTACACCGACATCGAGCCCTATGTCACCCGCGACGGTTCGGTGATCCGCGAACTCATGCACCCCGCGCGGCATGCGGCGCTGGGCAGTCGCCGGCAGAGCCTGGCCGAGGCCCGCGTCGCTCCCGGTGAGGCCACTGCCCTGCACCGGCACCGGCAAAGCGAGGAGCTGTATCACATCGTCGCGGGGCGTGGCCTGATGCAGCTGGGTAATGAGCGTTTCGAGGTGGCGGCGGGGGATACCGTGTGCATTCCGCCAGGGGTGGCGCATTGCATTGACAATACCGGCGACACGGAGCTGCGCCTGCTGTGCTGCTGTTCGCCGGCCTATGCCCACGACGATACGGAACTGCTGTAGCCGTTCTTTCACCGCTGCGCGCGCTAGCTTGCGGGAGCGACCCTGGCCGCGAAGACAAACGTTTTTTATGTGGCTCGGTGCGCAGGGGCGACTCCCCCTGAGCGGCGGTCACATTTCATCGACCAGTCCACTCTCGATGGCCTGGTCCTGATCCTCGAATATCGCCATGGCGGTGCACATGCGCTTGAAACCGAATTGCCTGTAAAAGGGCTCCTTGCCGGGGCATGCGTACAAAATGATTTTCCTGTGCCCGCGGGACAGTTCCACGAGCCGGGAAACGATACGCCTGCCAATGCCGAGCCCCTGGTATTCCGGCAAAACCGCAACATCACAGATATATGAGCAATCCACACCATCGGCCAGGGCGCGGCCCACACCCACCAGCTTGTCCTGCGCAAAGACAAAACAGTAAAACCTGCTATTGGTGAATGCCGTCTCCAGATCCTCCGGCCTTTTGTTTCCCAGCGGGGTCGATCGGTAGAGTTCGGAAAGCGCTTGCCAGTGAATGCCGTCCAGCGAGTATTTCCAGTCGAGCTTCATCGGGGCCCCCTTTTGCCGATGCCGTGCCTTTTCCGTGCGGGCCGAATGTCCACGGTAGCCAATGGCCCGATGGCTTGCAAGCTGCGGCCATGGGTTCGGTTTTCCATAAAGAGTCCCCATATAAAGGAGTGAAATTGGTGCCGCACTCACAACAGGAGGCCTTCCTCATGGACTTGCCTGTCCCCATCCCCAATCGTCGCGTCGCCGGCCAGGCCCTGGCCGAGGCCCTCAAATCCTATGCCGGGCGTGATGACGTGATCGTCCTGGCCCTGCCGCGCGGCGGGGTGCCGGTGGCGGCTGAGGTCGCCCGCGCCCTGGGGGTGCCGTTGGACGTGATGCTGGTGCGCAAACTGGGTTTGCCGGGGCATCCCGAGCTGGCCATGGGCGCCATCGCCAGCGGTGGGGTGCGGGTGATGAACGACGACGTGGTGCGCCGTCTCAGTGTCAGCCCGGCGGCCATCGAGGCGGTGGCCGAGGCCGAGGGCCGCGAGCTGGCGCGGCGCGAGCGGGTCTATCGCGGCGAGCGGCCGTGGCCGGATCTCAGGGGACGTTGCGTGATTCTGGTCGACGACGGCCTGGCCACCGGCGCCACCATGCACGCCGCCATCGACGCGGTGCGTGCCCAGCAGCCCGCCTGCATCGTGGTCGCGGTGCCGGTGGCGCCCCCGGACACGGTGCGCACCCTCGAAGCGCTGGTGGACGAGGTGGTGTGCCCGTTGCAGCCGCAATCCTTCATGGCCATCGGCCAGTGGTACCAGGACTTCACCCAGACCTCCGACGACGAGGTCATCACCCTGCTGGATGAACTGGCGAAACCACAGCAACCGTAGGGCGGGCACTGTCCCTCAATCAAGGGGGGTATCAGAATCATCCGGGCCTCATGCATAAGGAGGGAGCCATGTCAGGCGTAAACAGCTTTCCCGCCCAGGAGGTCGTGGTGCGGGCCGATGGAACCGGACTGCCGGCCTTCCTCACCCTGCCCGGGAAAGCCGTCGGTCTGGTGGTCTTCGTCCACGGCAGCGGCAGCAGCCGTTTCAGTTCGCGTAATCAATACGTCGCGCAGGTGCTCAACGCCGGCGGCCTCGGCACCCTTTTGTTCGACCTGCTGACCCCGGACGAACATGCCATCGACAGCGTCACCGCCCAACTACGATTCGATATCCCCCTGCTCGGCCGGCGCACCGCTGCCACCGTCGACTGGCTCGCCAGCCAAGCGGAAATAGCCGACCTGCCGCTGGGCCTGTTCGGCGCCAGCACCGGCGCCGCCGCTGCGCTCATCGCCGCCGCCGAGCGGCCCGGGCGGGTGCGCGCCGTGGTCTCCCGCGGTGGCCGGCCCGACCTCGCCATGGCCGATCTGCCGCGCGTGCAGGCGCCCACCCTGCTCATCGTCGGCGGCCACGATTACCCGGTGATCGAGATGAACCAGGAGGCCGCCCGCCAGCTGAGCGCGCCGAAGGAACTGGCCATCGTCGAGGGCGCGACGCATCTGTTCGAGGAGCCCGGCGCCCTGGAAAAGGCTGCCGAGCTGGCGCGTGACTGGTTCCTGCGTTATCTGCCGTCACCAGAGAAATAAGCCCGGAAGTACCCGCGAGAGCGGGTCGTGCCCGCGATGCTCTCCCCCCCAGGCCTACAGCACTGGCGCTTTTTCAGGCGCAACGGCTTTACGCGTGGATACATAAAACGTGCCCATCCTGCGGGTCAAATTGCTTTCCACACTTCGGGTTCGATGGTCACGTCGATCTCGCCATCGGAGAACCAGGCTTCGCCGTCCTGGATGTTGCACTGCAGCTGCATGTTGCGCCGCGCCATGGGCGCCAGGACGGGGCCGGCCTCGGCGGGGAAGGCGCTGACGGCGAGGTTGTCGAAGCGTTGCAGGCGCTCGCCGTTCTGTGACCACCAGATCTCTGCGCTGCTGCCGCTGTAAGGGTGGAGCGTGACGCGGTGGGCGCGGCCACAGGCCTTGCGGACGCGCTTCTCGTCGGGCTGGCCGAGTTCGATCCAGTGCTCGATTTCGCCGCTGAGGCTCTGCTGCCAGAGGTCGGGCTCGTCATCGCTGCTGATGCCGCGGGTAAAGCCCAGTTGCTCATCTGCGCTGAGGGCAAAGGCCAGCAGGCGCAGCATCATGCGCTCGTCGGTTTCCGAGGGATGGCGGGCGAGGGTGAGACTGTGGGCCGCGTAATAGTGGCGGTCCATGTCCGCTATTTGCAGTTCGGCCTTGAAGATGGTTGCCTTGAGGGCCATGGGGTTTCCTGTTGGTTGTTTGCCGTTTTCAGGGGGTGGTCCGCGAATGAACGCCAATGAGTAAAAAGTGGAAATTTTCAACGCAAAGGGCGCAAAGTTTTTGAATGTTTTTCTTTGCGCCCTCTGCGTTTGTATTCCGGAAATCAAACATGCCACGTCACTCGGTGACCCGGCCGCGCAGGGATTTGATCTGCCCACGGCGGGTCTTGCTGTCGAGACGTTTCTTCTGCGAGCTGCGTGTGGGCCTGGTGGGGCGGCGTTTCTTTCGGACGCGACCGGCATCGATGATCATCTCGCGCAGGCGGGCCAGCGCCTCGGCGCGGTTCTTTTCCTGGCTGCGGTGGCTCTGCGCCTTGATGACGATGACGCCGCCGCTGTTGATGCGCCGGTCATGCAGGGCCAGCAGGCGCTGCTTGTAGAAGTCGGGCAGCGAGGAGCGCGCCACGTCGAAGCGCAGGTGCACGGCGCTGGAGACCTTGTTGACGTTCTGCCCACCGGCGCCCTGGGCGCGGATGGCGCTGAACTGGATCTCGTGGTCGGGGATGGCCACGTTGT
>DRQN01000137.1 GCA_011371455.1 Gammaproteobacteria bacterium | reverse complement strand
GCGCAACAGCGGAAATACCCCGCCCTCATCGAGGCCACCCGGCGCTGGCGGCGAATCCTCAACGCCCTCATGCGCGTGCACTACGTCGCCAACATCGTCCCCTTCGAAGCCGTGCCGCTGCCGGTGGAGAACGTCATTCAGTGAGAACGCCCCCTAGGCCAGGATCCGCCGCTCGTTTTCCCTCGGGCTGTACCCGCAAACCTTCAGCCGACGGGCTGCACGGAGCCGGGATTGATCTGCGCGGCGAAGGTCTCGCGCAGGGCCTGCACGGTGTGGTCTTGCTCGATGCTGGCCTCGGCCTGGCGTTGTCGCGCGGCTTGACGCTGCTTCTGACGCGTCGCCGGGCTGGGCTTGTCACTCTGTTCCACGTCGATGCTGAGGGTGGCGTTCTCGCCCAGCTGCCGGCTCAGGGCTTCGCGCAGCAGTTCCTCGCGTGGCTTGCTCAGCAGCTGTGCATGGCCGGGGGCGAGGCTGAGGGCGAAGTGGTTGCCCTGGCGGTCCTTCAGGGCGCAGTTCAGCGCCAGCTGCAGGTTGACGCCTTTCAGGTCCAGGGTGTTGACGAGGGTTTCCCATTCGTCCGGGCCTGGCACCGTTTCGAGGGGGGGCGTGGCCACGGGTGCGGGCTCGGCCACGGCCAGGGTCTCGTTATCGTTTGCCGCGGGCGTGGCGGCGTTGCTCTGCGGGCCATCGTGCGCCGGGGGGATTTCTTCCCTCATGTAGTCCGGCATTGGCGGCAGGGTGTCCGTTAGAGGCGATGGTGACGGCCCTTGCGGGGCATCGGGTGGAGTCTGCGGGGATGGACTCTGCCGTGTGGCCTGCTGTGCGGGATTGGACGTCGCGGGCCGGCTGGGCGCCTGGCTGGTGCTGGCCGCTGCTTCGGCCTTTGCCACGCCTGTCTTGCCCGCCAGCTGGGAGCGCACGTCGGCCATGGCGCTGGCGCGCCGCGAGGTGTCCGTGGCGCGCGGTGACGCGGCCGCAGGACGGGCGGCAGGGGTTGGTGTGGTGTTGCCCGCCGGGGTCGCCGCGGGAACGGGCTGGGCGGCTGTCGGGCGGGGTGGCGTGTCGTCCGGGCGGAAGGCCAGCATGCGCAGCAACACCATCTCGAAGCCGCCGCGCGGGGAGGGGGCCAGCGGCAGGTCACGGCGGCCGATGAGGGCGATCTGGTAGTAGAGCTGCACGTCTTCCGGCGGCAGGCGCTGTGCCAGTGCCAGCACCGCTTCGCGGTCGTCGAGTTCGTCGCCGATGGCCTCGGGCGCGGCCTGGGCGAGGGCGATGTGGTGCAGGGTGGAGATGATCTCCGCCAGCACCCCGGCGAAGTCCGGTGACTGCTCGGTGAGTCGGGCGCTGCGTGCCAGCAGAGCGGTGGCGTCGCCGTCGGCGAGCAGGTTGAGCAGGTCGATGACGTGGTGTTGCTCGATGCTGCCGAGCATGGTGCGTACCTCGTCATCGCGCAGCGTGCCGGCACCGTAGGCGATGGCTTGGTCGAGCAGGCTGAGGGCGTCGCGCATGGAGCCGTCGGCGGCGCGTGCGATGCGGGTCAGCGCCGGGGCCTCGAAGTCGATGCCTTCCTCGCCGAGGATGTGGCCCAGGTGGTCGCGGATCAGCTCCACGGTGAGGCGCTTGAGATTGAACTGCAGGCAGCGCGAGAGGATGGTGGCCGGCAGCTTCTGCGGGTCGGTGGTGGCGAGCAGGAACTTGACGTGCGGCGGCGGCTCTTCCAGCGTTTTCAGCAGGGCGTTGAAGCTGCTGTTGGAGAACATGTGCACCTCGTCGATGAGGTAGACCTTGTAGCGCCCGCGGGTGGGGGCGTATTGCACGTTCTCCAGCAGCTCGCGGGTCTCGTCCACCTTGGTGCGCGAGGCGGCGTCCACCTCGATCAGGTCGACGAAGCGGCCCTCGTTGATCTCCACGCAGGTGGGGCATTCGCCGCAGGGGGTGGAGCCGATGCCCTGTTCGCAGTTGAGCGACTTGGCGAGGATGCGGGCGATGGTGGTCTTGCCCACGCCACGGGTGCCGGTGAAGAGGAAGGCGTGGTGCAGGCGGTCATTGTCCAGGGCGTTGGTGAGCGCCTGGCGTACGTGTTCCTGACCGGCCAGTTCACTGAAATTGCGCGGGCGCCACTTGCGCGCCAGAACCTGATAACTCATGGATGCGATGCCTGCGGTTTGCGGGCGTTCATTCTAGCGGGTTTTGGTGCTGAGTGCTGAGTGCTGAGTGCTTGGTGCTTGGTGCTGAGTGCTTGGTGCGAATGACTCGATACCCGGATGTGGAGATGGCCCATGCCAGCCACACCCCGGCACACGAATCCACCGCTGCCGCTGCTCCCTTCCGGGCCTGACGGGGTTCACGGTTTATCGTTGCGAGGGGACCGACACAGGCCACCATCGAAACCCGTTGAAGGCATGGACCGGCGCGCCGGTCATTCAACGGGCGGCAATCATACCACCATTTGCAGGGAGGGCGGCAACTTCGGAAGGCCCGTCTGTTTCTTGCCCCTCGCCAGGGCGCGGGAATGCCAAGAAAAGATACTCCGGTCTTTCTGTCTATTTATCCGATTATTTTTCAATAGGTTGTGCTGCCTATTTAAGGTAAAGGATTGGGTGGGGTGGGCGCGTTTTGTGTGCCCACGCGGTATTGCTATTCGAGGATCTCCACCGCTTGCCCCACTTCCAGCTCGCCTTCGCCGTCGGCGATAACGTTCTGGCCAAAGAAGATCTTATGGTCGCGCATGCGGTAGTTGGCCAGGGTGCGCAAGGGCTCGGCGTCGGCGTTGCGCTCGCCGCTGGCGGGGTCGATGGTGGGGATCACGCAGCGGCTGCAGGGTTTGACCACGCGTAGGGTAAGGTCGCCGATGCGCAGGCGTTTCCAGCGGTCCTCGGCATAGGCCGCGCTGCCGTCGATGACCAGGTTGGGACGGAAGCGGCGCATGGCCACCGGCTCTTTGATCCGGCTGTTGAGGTCGTCCAGCGAGGCCTGGGTGATGAGCAGCAGGGGAAAGCCGTCGCTGAAGGCGGTGACGTCGCCGGGCTGGGCGTAGGCCGGGTCCACGGCGCGCTGGCCGTCATCGGGGAAATACACCAGCCGGCAATCGGTGTCGAGAAAACGGCTCAGCCAGCGGGCGGCCGCGTCGCCGCAGTCGAGGGCGTCGACGCGGTCGTCCCACACGCGGACCTCGCGCACCGGCATTTGCGCCGCGTGGGCTATTTCCAGTTCCTCCATGCCTGGCGCCGACAGGCGCAGGCCGTTGTCCAGGGGCTGGGGCTGGATCAGGCACATGCGCGATTTTTCGCGCTGGGTGAGGTAGCGGCCGCGGTCGTCGACTACCATCCAGCGGCGGTCGTTGTGCAGGCCGAAGCGTTCCACGGCCGACCGTTGCAGGGCGATGCCGCCGAGGGACTTGACCGGATAGATGCTGAGTTGGCTGACGCGCAGGTTCGACATGCGGTTTCTCCAATAATGCGTGTTTCGAAGTGGACGTGTTTCTCGCCGCGGAAGGAACAGGCGGCATTGGTCGTGGTGGTCAATGCTTGCCGGCGCCCTTGTCCTGGCAGCAGGTCGCCAGCAGCGCCTGCATTTCCAGCGAGCCCTTTTTACGTGCCAGTGCCATGTTGCGCTCCGGGATCAGCGCCGGTTGCGGATAATTGGCCACTGCGCGTTCGATGCTGGACTCGCGGATCAGGTGCAGCAGGGGGAAGGGGGAGCGGTTGGTGTAATTGGCGGGGTCGTTGGCCGGCGCGTCGGCAAAGCGGTAGTCGGGGTGGAAACTGGCGAGCTGATAGACGCCCCGATAGCCCTGTTCGACCAGCAGCGCATTGGCTATTTCCAGCAGGTCGAGAAAGGTGTCGAAGGCATCGAAGTCCTGCGGCAGGATCAGCAGGCTGGTTTCGATGTCCGGGTCGCGGTCGAGCAGCAGGCATTCGTCGATCAGGGCGAGCAGGTACTGTTCCAGCGAATCCTCGCGGAGCACCTGGAAGCGAACGCTGGCGCGGTCCAGTTCACGTCGCGCGAAGGGGCAGAAGTTCAATGCCACGACCACGGTGTCGATCCATGCCCGGGTCTGGGCGATGGCCTGATTGTCCGTTGGCTGCTGCATCATGCTCAGGTCCGGGTGGGTTTCTTGTTGAGTTTACGCTGCAATGTGCGGCGATGCATGCCGAGCGCGCGCGCGGCGGCGGAGATGTTGCCGTCGTTCTCCATCAGCACCTTTTGCAGGTGCTCCCATTCCAGGCGTTTTACCGACAGGGGGTTCTCCGCCACGGGCACGGCGGGATCGCCGGTGTGGCGTTCCAGGGCGTGGATGATCTCATCGGCGCTGGCGGGTTTGGTGAGGTAGTGGGTGGCGCCGAGTTTGATGGCCTCCACGGCGGTGGCGATGCTGGCGTAGCCGGTGAGGATGACCATGCGCAGGTCGGTGTTCATGGCCTTGAGTCCCTTTACCAGTTCCAGGCCGGATTCGTGGCCGATGCGCAGGTCGATGATGGCGTATTCCGGGTTGTGGTCATCGGCCAGCTCCAGGCCGCCGGCCAGGTCGGTGGCGGTGTAGACCTCGAAGTCGCGCTTCTCCAGGGTCTGGGCGAGCACGCGGCAGAAGGTGGGGTCGTCGTCCACCAGCAGCAGGGTCGGCTTGTCGTGGGTGGCATGGCTCATGGGCGGACTCCGATCAGGGGCAGCTCGATGCAGGTGCAGGTGCCGCCGGTCTCTCGGCGGCGGTGGCTGACGTGGCCGCCAAGGCGTTCGATCACCGCGTGGGCGAGGAACAGGCCGACGCCCAGGCCCTGTTCCTTGCTGCTGAACTGGGTCTTGCCGGCGGCCGAGACGGCGGCCTGGCTGAGGCCGGGGCCACGGTCGAGGATGTGGATGTCCAGGTTCTGCGTATTCCAGCTGGCCTGCAGTTCGACGCTGTCGGGCGAGACGTCGGCGGCGTTGTTGAGAATATTAATCAGGGCCTGATTGAGGGCATGGTCGGCCAGCAGGGCGGGGGCGGGTTGTGGGCCCTCCAGGCGTTGCGTGAAGGCGATGCCGGGCCGTTCCACCTGCCACTGTCTGGTGAGCTGGCGCAGGTAGCGGTCCACCGGCAGTGGCCGCCCCTCGTCGGCGCGCTGCTTGCCGGCGGAGGCGGAGATCACCGACAGCGCCTGCTTGCAGCGGTTGACCTGCTCACGAATCAGCCGCAGTTGTTGGGCTTGTGCGGCGTCGGCGTCCTTGTCGAGATCCAGCAGCAGGTCGTCGGTCAGCAGGGCGATGGTGCCCAGCGGCGTGCCCAATTCGTGCGCGGCGCCGGCGGCGAGGGTACCGAGGGCCACCAGGCGTTCGTCGCGCAGGGCCTGTTCGCGGGCCGCCGCCAGCACGCGGTCGCGGTCGCGCAGGCCGCGCGCCATGTTGGTGACGAAATAGGACACCAGCACGGCGCTGAGCACGAAGCCGAACCACATGCCGAAGACGTGTTGGGTGAAGCCGCTGTCGTGCCGCATGTGCGGCATGGGGTCGATGGGCTGCAGGGGAATGTAGAAGAACATCAGCAGCGAATAGCAGGCCACGGTGAGGGCGGCCATGGCCCAGACATAGGCGGCCGGCAGCACGGTGGCGGCGATCATCAGCGGCAGCAGGTAGAACCAGGCGAAGGGGTTGGTGGCGCCGCCGCTGCAATACAGCACGGCGCTGAAGGCGAGGGCGTCGGTGACCAGCTGGAAGAAGAACTCACCGTCGGACACTGGCCGCGGCTGGCGCGCACGCCACCAGGTGAACAGGTTCCAGGCGCTGTGGGCGAGCAGGATGAGGGCCAGCGGCAGCACCGGCAGGGGCAGGCCGAGCCACAGCAGGCCGATGCCGATGAGCAATGTCTGCATGCCGATGCTGATGGTGCGCAGCCCGGCGATGCGGCGCAGGTTGTGTTGCGTGGAGGCGTAGCGGTCATCCAGTGCGGCAAGCATGCGGCGATTATCCGTGAATGCAGCGGCACTGTCAGCGGGCTGCGACACTTTGTCACATTCTCGCCGGGGGAAGGGCGGATTAGGCTATGTCTCGTTACTGGTCAAAGTCCCCAACGAGGTATCCCGATGAAGTGTCTGCCTGCCACCACGACCCGCAATACCTGTCTGAAACTGAGCCTGGTTCCGCTACTGCTTGGGCTGGCTGCTTGCTCCTCTTCCAATGATGATGGCGGTGATGCCCTGGGCTGCGCCAGTGGCGAGGAGGCCTCTGCCAGCTACTGCGTGGAATACATCACCGGCGCGGGCCTGGATGAGCGAGTGGGCAAGAACACCTTCACCCTGCACGTCAAGGCGCGCGAAGGCGGTGCACCAGTTACCGGCCTGACCATCGGTCTCTCGCCCAAGATGTACATGGTGAGCGGCATGCGCCACGCCACGCCGGATGAGGGCTGCGTGGAATCGGCCAGCATCGCCGGCGACTATGTCTGCACCGTTTACTACATCATGGCCTCGGAGATGAACGGCGTGAAGATGGGCGATTGGGAGCTGGATCTCGATATCGGCGGCGAAGCCCTCACCCTCACGCCGATGGTGATGATGGCCATGGGTGACACCCGCATGGCCCAGCTCAAGGGCGTCAACGACATGATTCCCGGCATGCCCAACATGCCCGATGAGAACCGCGTCTATTATCTGTTCACCGACGACGCGGCCAGCACGGACAGCTTTGGCCTGTTCATCGCCGCCCGCGAGAGCATGATGAGTTTCCCGGCGGTGTATTCCGGGCAGACCTTCAATGCCGGCACTGCCTACGAGATGAACGTGGGCACGGTTGCCGTGGAAATCTCGTCAGATGATGGCGCAACCTGGCTTGCCGCTGCCGAGACGGGCAATGGCCACTGGCGCATCACCGGCCTGGGCCTTAGCGCCGGGGTGGCGAATACCCTGCGCGTGCGCCTGAGCATCGATGGCGAGACCAAGACCATCGATGGTTCCGCCAGTGGGCAGGCCTACCAGACCTTCACCGTTACGCCCTGATGGCATTGCTTCATTTTTGCCGGCGCATCGTCTGCCTGTTCGGGGGGCTGTGCGCCGGCATTCTTCTTCCGTTGGCAAACTTGCAGGCCGCTTCCTGTTGTGGCGGCGGTTCGTCCTCGTCGCTGATCATGCCCAAGTTTTCGCGCGCCATGGTGAGCCTGTCCGCGGACAGGGAAGACTACAACGGCTTCTGGGATTCACAGGGCGACTACCGGCCCGACCCCGAGGACTCGGATCTCAACCAGTATCGTCTCAACCTGGGCTATGCCCATCGCCTGGGCGCGCGCTGGCAGGGCAGCGTGATCCTGCCCTACGTGTGGAACAACAATGAATACACCGGCCTGACCTCCAACACCCAGGGCCTGGGGGACACCACCCTCAATCTCTGGTACGAGACCTTCGACAACGTCACCTGCGTGTGGAAGGTACGCCAGTGGGCCGACCTGAAGCCGGCGGTATACCTGGGGGGCTCGCTGACCGTGCCCACCGGCACCTCCCGTTTCGATGACGTGGCCAACAGTTTCGACATCACCGGTCGCGGCTTCTATCGCCTGGATGCCAACCTGCTGGTGGACAAGACCATCTACCCGTGGAACGCCACGCTGCTGCTATCCTACGGAAAATACCTCGAACGCGACGTCAACCGCGATTACGGCAGCTATGTCGAGCCGACCCGGCGCCGGCTGGGCGACCGCCGGCTGGCCACCCTTTCCGCCGGCTATACCTATTTCCTCGAATCCATGGATACGCTGACCTTCACCCTGGCCTTCTCACACCTGCAGGAAGACGACGGGCGCATCGACGGCCGCCCCGACCCCAGCACCCGCATGGAAAAGAACACCCTCGCCGGCACCGTCGCCTGGTCCACCATGGACCGTGACTGGGTCTTCAAGGGCACTCTCAGTCACGCCGTGCCCAGAAACGACTGGGGCGAGAACTTTCCCGTCACCAACGTCCTGAGTCTCGAGGTGAACCATGTCCTTCGCTAGGCGGTTACTGATGGTGGCGGCGCTGACCTTCGTGCTGGCGGGTTGTGACGACATGATGGACGACCTCGCCCCCTCCGGCGAGGACAGGCGCCCCGCGGTAGTGCTCGGCAGCGTCGGGCCGCAGGTAGGCCAGATCGCCCCCGACTTCACCCTTGACGACACCCTGTACACGCCGCACACCCTGTCCACCGAACTGACCAGCGCCCGCGCCGTGGTGCTGTACTTCACCATGTGGTGCCCCATCTGCGACACCCACGCCAACCACATGCGCCAGTCCATCGTGCCGGATTTCCCCGACGTGCGCTTCTTCCTCGTCGATTATGTCAGTGGTTCGGTGCCCCTCAGCCGCAGCAACCAGGTCGCCAGCGGCTATACCGATTTCACCGTATTGGTGCCCACCAGCGACAGCTTCACCAGACTCTATCAGGCCACCATGGGCACCGCCGTGGTGATCGACGCCAATGGACAGATCGTGCGCATGAACGAGGACTTCCTCGACGGCAACAAACTGCGCGCCACCCTGGAGGCCCTGCCATGAGACGTGCGTTGCTAGTCCTGTTGCTGGGTGGCGCGGCGCAGGCCGCCGCCGGCGAAGGGCAGGCCGAAGGCAAGGCGCTGTTCGAGGCCCGTTGCGCCGTCTGCCACCAACTGCCCGAACCCGATATGCTGAATCCAGGGCAATGGAAACGCCTGCTGCTGTTGATGCAGAAACGCATGCAACAGGCCGGCATACCGCCGCTGGACAACGAGGCGTTCACCCTGGTGTACGACTATCTGGCCGCGCAAGTAAAGCAGGGTGGGAGGCAGGGCAGGAAGCAATGAAACAGAATACATGCCGATGAGACACTTGTCGTTATGCTCGGCATGCCTGCTGCTGGCCCTGGTCTTCGTATTACCGGCGCAGGCCGGCGCCTCCTCCGCCGAGGCTCCCGCTTTTAGCCTGAAAAACCTGCAAGGCGGGCAGGATAGTCTGTCCGACTATCGTGGCCAGGTCATACTGCTCAATTTCTGGGCCACCTGGTGCAGACCCTGCCGCGCGGAAATGCCCAGCATGGAAAGACTCTGGCAGGCCTACCGCGGACAGGGGCTGGCGGTGGTTGCCGTTTCCACTGACAACGGCGGTGAAGCGCGCGTCAGGAATTTTGCCCGCCGCCTCGATCTGAGCTTTCCCATCCTCCTCGACCCTGACAACCGGGTCAGTGATGCCTATCAGGTCTCCGCCGTCCCCGTCAGTTTCCTCATCGATCGCCAGGGCCGCATCGTAGCCCGCATCCTGGGCAGCAAGGACTGGTTCAGCGGCGCAGCCTTGCAACAGGTGGAGATGCTGCTTCGGCAGTAGTCATGGTAGCAAGCATTGGCAGCGATGCCCGGCCGTCGCGTTCGCCGCTTTGTTTTCCTGCTAAACTTAACCTGGACCCACGGATTCAGGGACGAGACAGGGCTTTCGATTTCGCAGGTGCAAAAACAGGAGCGCCGTGATGCGTATTCATGCCAATATCCTTGCGGCCTTGTTGCTGGCCGCCGGCCTGACGGCCTGTGGCACTCAAACCGTCAAGGTGTCGATCGATTCCATCGTGGGCGAGCAGCAGGTTCCCGGCAAGCGCTATGTCTGGCTCAGTGGCATGGCGGAGACCTCGCCGGCCGATCTCCATTTCCGTGAATTCAGCCGTTATTTTCAGACCATCCTGCAACAACACGGCTATCGGAAAAGTACGGATGGAAAGGCGCCCATTGCGATTTATTTCAGCTATGGCGTGAGCCCCGGCCGCACCACGCAATACACTACCACCACACCCATCTATGACTGGGTGGGAGGCGATACCATCGTCTACACGGAGACTTCCAAGGACGAAAAAGGCGAAACCACCTCGACCACGCGCACCATCACCACCCCCATACGCCAGCGCCTCATCGGCATGTCCGTGGGCACGGGCCAGTACACGGTATTCACCCGTTTCGTCACCCTCACCGCCAAGCGCTACCGGCGCGGCAAGAAGCCAGGGGAGATGCCGACCCTGTGGCAGACCCGCATCACGTCCACCGGGCCTTCCAGCGACCTGCGCGCCCTGATGCCGGTCATGGCGGCCGCTGCAGCGCCTTACATCGCCGCGGACACCGGTGAGGTCAGGGTCGTGAAAATAAAAAGAGACGATCCCCGCGTGAAGGCGTTCAAGCAGCGGGTGCGCAATAACGAAAAGTAGTGGTACGCAGGTGAGATCCGCATTGGTCGCCGGCATGCCATTCCGCGCCAGGGACTGTCTGCTGGCCGTTTGCCTGTTTTGCGGCGCCTGCGCCGGCCCTGGCGAAAGGGCGACTTGCCTGGCGGAACCGGAGGCGGCGGTCAAAACCGTGTACCTGGTCAGCCACGGCTGGCATGCCGGCATCGTTTTCCAGCGTGCCGATCTCACTGCGGCGCACTGGCCAGTGCTGGACCGCTTGCCCATGAGCAAGTATCTCGAAGTGGGCTGGGGCGACCGGGACTATTACCGGTCGCCGGATCCCTCTTGGGCCGTCACCCTCAAGGCGGCCCTGTTGCCGACCCGGAGCGTCTTGCATCTCGTCGCCTTCGATGCCGCCGTGGCGAGCTATTTTCCCCGCAGCGAGATTGTCGCGCTGTCCTTGAGCGAGAGTGGTTTTCAGCGCTTGAGCCGCCGTGTCGCAGCCAGCTTCGCCAGGGATGCGGCAGGCAACGCCATGCCCCTGGGTCCCGGCCTGTACGGCGCCAGCTACAACTATCTGTCCACGGAAAGCTACCATCTGTTCAATACCTGCAATGTCTGGACCGCCCGGGCGATAGCGGCGGCCGGTTGCCCGATTGCACCCGCCACGACCATCACCGTGGGGCGCCTGATGGGCCAGGCGCGAGACTTCGGCCAGTTGCTTCAGCCGGCCCCGGCGCTGCCGCACGCGGGGGCGGAATGAGGCATCCCGGGACAGGCGCAAAGGCCGAGAATGCGCCATACTCAAAGAACCTTTGAAAAACTGCGGGATCTCTTGATCGATGGCGCCCTGCCATGCCCTGGCAGGGAGACAGCAGGAGCGAAGCATGAACACGGTGAAAGACCCCGGCCCGCGAAACGGCCGGCCGGAAACCGACTATTGGCCGCCTTTGCGCGAGGAGGTGGAATCCTTGCTGGCGGAAATGCAGCCGGCTGCCGCGCCGCGGGCCGCGCATCTGGATGATTCCCTGGAGCGGGATATCGGCCTCGACAGCCTGGCGCGGGTCGAACTGCTGGCACGCATCGAGCGCCGCTTTGGCCTGGTTTTGCCCGAACAGGTATTCAGCGAGGCAGAGACCCCCCGCGATCTCGTGCGTGAGCTGCGCAAGGCGGCGGCCCAGGGCGGCCGCCAGGGGCTTGTCCGTCCAATGGCCGGGAGCGCCGCCGCCGGGCGCGGGGAGGCGGCCACCACGCCCGACCAGGCGCAAACGCTGGTGGACGTGCTGGAATGGCATGTCCGCACCCATCCGCATCGCCCCCATATCCAGCTTTACGAGGATGAGGGCGACGGCGAGGTGTTCGATTACCGGCGCCTCCATGACGGTGCGCAGGCGCTGGCGGGAAGCCTGCAGCGGCAGGGGCTGCAAGCGGGCGAGGCCGTGGCCATCATGCTGCCCACCGGCGGCGAGTATTTTGAAACCTTTTTTGGCATTCTGCTGGCTGGCGGTGTTCCCGTTCCCATCTACCCGCCGGTCCGCGCCAGTCAACTGGAAGACCACCTGCGCCGCCACACGGCGATCCTGGGCAATTGCCGGGCGGTCAGCCTGGTCACCGTCAGCAAGGCCAGGCAGGTGGCGCGGCTACTGAAAGCGCAACTGGAAACCTTGCAGCACATCGTCACCGTGGATGAGTTGCGGGCGGCGGGCGGGGATTATCAGCGTCCCGTCATTTCGCCACACGATACGGCCTTCCTGCAATACACCTCGGGCAGTACCGGCAATCCCAAGGGCGTGGTGCTGACGCATGCCAATCTGCTGGCCAACATCCGCGCCATGGGGGAAAGGGTGCGCGCCAATGCCAGCGATGTGTTCGTCAGCTGGCTGCCCCTCTATCACGACATGGGGCTCATCGGCGCCTGGCTGGGCAGCCTGTACTATGCCGCCCTCCTGGTCGTCATGTCGCCGCTGGCCTTTCTTGCCCGCCCCCAGCGCTGGCTTCAGGCCATACACCGTTACCGGGGCACGCTTTCCGCAGCCCCTAATTTTGGTTATGAATTGTGCCTGAGCCGTTTGCAGGACAGCGAGTTGGAAGGGCTCGACCTCAGCAGCTGGCGCGCCGCCTTCAACGGCGCCGAGGCCGTGAGCCCGACGACCGTGGTGCGCTTCCCCGAACGCCTGGCGCGGTTTGGTTTTTCCGCCACGGCCATGATGCCCGTCTACGGGCTTGCCGAAAACAGCGTCGGACTGGCCTTGCCGCTCCCTGGTCAGGGGGTGCGCATCGATCGCATTCAGCGCCAGCGCTTTGCCAAAACGGGCGAGGCCATCCCCGCCGCGGACGATGAAACGAACGCCCTGGGTTTCGTCGCCTGCGGGCGGGTGATTGCCGGGCATGAAATCCGCATCGTCGACGCCCACGGCAATGAACTGCCCGACCGCCAGCAAGGCCGTCTCCAGTTTCGCGGTCCGTCCGCCACCAGCGGTTACCTGCGTAACCCGGCGGCCACGCAAGCGCTGTTCGAGGGTGACTGGCTCAACTCGGGGGACCTCGCCTATCTCAGCGAAGGCGATCTATATGTCACGGGGCGCAGCAAGGACATCGTCATCCGCGCCGGCCGCAACCTCTACCCCCATGAACTGGAAGAAGCCGTTGGCGATATCGCGGGCATTCGCAAGGGCCGCGTCGCCGTGTTCGGCGCCGCCGATCCCAACACCGGCACCGAGCGCCTGGTGGTACTGGCGGAAACGCGCGAGAAGGCGGACGCCGAATGCGCGCGGCTGCGCCAGGCTATCAACGAGGTCGCCAGTGCGCTCATCGGCGGACCGGCGGACGATATCGTCCTGGCCCGGCCCGGTACCGTGCTCAAGACCTCCAGCGGCAAGGTGCGGCGATCCGCCTGCCGCGAGCTTTACGAAGGTGGCCTTCTCGGCAAGACGCAGGCGGCCCTGTGGCGACAAATCGGCCACCTGCTGTTGAGCGGTGTCGTTCCGCAACTGCGGCGTTCCTGGCGCGCTTTGCGAATGCGGTTGTGGGCGATCTACGCCAAGGGCATCTTCTGGCTGTTGGCGCCGCCGACCTGGCTGGGCGTGGTCTGCTCGCCTTCGAAGGCGCTGCGCTGGCGGCTGATGCGCGCGGCCACACACCTGCTGGCGCGCCTCACCGGCACCCCCCTGCGGGTCGAAGGACTCGACAGGCTGCCCGATGGCAAGCAGCCTTGTGTCTTCGTCGCCAACCATGCCAGCTATCTGGACGGCCCGTTGCTGGTAGCCGCCCTGGCGCGCCCCTTTTCGTTCGTGGCGAAGATTGAGCTGGCCGGACAGGCCATTGCCGGCACCTTCCTGCGGCGCATCGACACGGAATTCGTCGAACGCTTCGACGTAAAGCAAGGCGCCGAGGATGCCTCGCACCTCTTTGCACTGGCAAAGGGCGGGCGATCCCTGTTGGTCTTTCCCGAGGGTACCTTCAGCCGCAATCCCGGCTTGCTACCCTTCCGCCTCGGCGCCTTCCTGGCGGCGGCGGAGGCCGGCCTGCCCGTCGTGCCCGTGGCTATCCGCGGTACCCGCGCCATCTTGCGCGCGGATGCCACGCTACCCCGTCGCGGCAGCATCAGCGTCACGGTGGGGGAACCCATCTGGCCCCAGGCCGCTCGCCCTGTGAAAGACAATGCGGAAAAACAGCCGGACAACTGGGCCGCGGCCCTGGCCCTGCGAGAGCAGGCGCGAGCCTTTATCGCACGTCATGCCGGTGAGCCGACTCTCGATGGGAGATGATGCTGCCTCAGAGCCTTGATGTCGAGTCGCCTGCTCTGGGGTAAACGGCTATCACCGGGTTTTGATTCTCTCTCCAATCTATTGCTCTCGTTCCGGGAAAGAGGCGATTTTATCAATCTTGGCTATAGACGGGGTTTCACCGCAGACAACTTCCAAACACGCATTGTCCGTTGAAACGACGTGGGACCACTCATCGGGGTGCCCATGAAAGAAGGGTATCGGTTCCAGGCGTCATGGGTCTATGTCTCTCGGTATCTGGCTGCCTTTTGCTGGGCACGAGAGGCTTGCGTTCCCGGAAATCGCCAAATGAAGCAGGCTTGCAGGCGTCAGGCCGAAAGCGGGTTACTGCGTGTCCGTGCTCCCGGTTTCTTCTGCCTGGGGACGTTCAACGGGGGTGATCAGCACCACCATGCCGAACAGCGGATGGTCGAGGTAGTGCAGCACCTTTGAGCGCATGCGCCGGGATTCGTGCATGCGGAAGCCGCGAATGGCCTGCCATTCCTCCAGTCGGTAGGCCGGGCCCTGGGGTTCGTAGAGGGTGGGGTAGGGGCGGTCGTACCAGAGGTCGAAATCCGGCACCGGCACCGCCGCCTGCTGGATGACGGGGAGACGGTAAATCAGGTCCGTGGCCAGGTGCAGGTAACGGGCGACACTGAGTTTGACCGTGCCGATGAGTCGGGGGTTGGGCGGGCCGATGCGGGCGTCTTCCGCGGTGGCGTAAACGGGTGCGGCGAAGGCGCCTGGCTGGCCGTCGTTGCCACTTGCGGTGTCGATGTGCAACGGTTCGTCCATGCCGTCATACAGCAGCACCGGGCGGGCGCGGGCGAGTTCATAGGTCGGCTGGCGCCAGGCTATGTGCAGCAGGGGTTCGAAGCGCGATGATCGGCGCAGGCGCCGGGCAGTCTCCGTCAGCTGCCATTCCGTTTCGCCGAGGATCTGGAAGGCCGTGGGGCGGTCGGCCGTTTGCGCCAGGGCGGGGTCATCCGTCGCCAGCGCGTCGCCGTTGGGCGTCGTTTCCGTGGTTTTGGCGGGTTCTTCCTGCGGCAGCTGCAATTCCATCAGCCCTGCCGGCAGCTCGATGCCGATGACCTCCGGCCATTGCTCGGCGTCCAGCGCCTGTGGGTCGTTGTGGGCGAACAGGATCAGCTCCACCTGATACCAGCGGGCGCCGTCCTCGTCTTCCAGGGTGGCGCCGGCGCCGGTGCAGAAAATGCCCATCAGCAGCCCCGCCAGCCAGCGGTTCTTGATAGACTGTGCGCTTGTCGGTAATGAAGTCGTCTTCGGCATTTATCCGTAGGTATCCAAGGAATCTGTTTTATGCCCGCCCGGCCCGTCTTACGTTCAGGTCACCCCATCCTCAGCCAGCCGGCCAAGGCCGTCGCCGAGTTTAACACGCCGCAACTGCACGCGTTGATCCAGGACATGCTGGACACCATGGCGGTGGAAAACGGCGTTGGCCTGGCGGCGCCGCAGATCGGCGAGCCGCTGCGCCTGATCGTCTTCGGCATGCAGGACAATCCGCGCTATCCCGACCGTGAGCCGGTGCCCGCCACGGTGCTGATCAATCCGCGCATCACCCCCATCGGTGACGAGAAGGTGGGCGACTGGGAGGGCTGCCTGAGCCTGCCGGAGCTGCGCGGCTGGGTACCGCGTCATCGCCACATCGTCTATACCGGCTTCGATGCCGAGGGCCGGCCCATGGAGCGCGAGGCGAGCGATTTTCACGCCCGCGTGGTGCAGCATGAGTGTGACCATCTGGACGGCATTCTGTTTCCCCAGCGCATGCCGGACATGCGCCGTTTCGGCTATCAGCCGGAGCTGGCCGCGGCGGCGGACACTGGCACGGGAGGCCGCTGAGACATGCGCACTTCCACCGATATCCCTGCCGACATCGCCGCCCGCGCCCGCCAACTGCGCGAGCAGATCGATTACCACAACTACCGCTACTATGTGCTCGACGACCCGGAGATCCCGGACGCCGCATACGACCGCCTGTTCCGCGAACTGCAGGCGCTGGAGGAGCAATACCCGGCGCTGGTGACAGCGGATTCGCCCACCCAGCGCGTCGGCGCCAAGCCGCTCAAGGCCTTTGGCGAGGTGAGGCACGAGGTGCCCATGTTGTCCCTGGGCAACGCCTTCAGCGACGGAGAGGCGCTGGAGTTCGGCCGTCGCTGCGCCGAGCGTCTGGAGATCCCCGTCGAGCAGATCGAGTTCACCACCGAGCCCAAGCTGGACGGCCTGGCCATCAGCCTGCTGTACGAGGACGGCCGCTTGCGCCGCGGTGCCACCCGTGGCGACGGCTATGTGGGCGAGGACGTGACGCAGAACGTGCGCACCATTCGCAGCATTCCCCTGCGCCTGCGCGGCGAGCCGGGCAAGGATCTGCCCCGCGTGCTGGAGGTGCGCGGCGAGGTGTACATGCCCAAGGCCGGCTTCGAGGCCCTCAACGAACGCCAGCGCGCCGCCGGTGAAAAGCCCTTCGCCAATCCGCGTAACGCCGCCGCCGGCTCGCTGCGTCAGCTCGACCCGCAGGTGACCGCCAGCCGTCCGCTGGCCATGTACGCCTACGGCGTGGGTCTGGTGGAGGGGGGCGAGCTGCCGGACCGCCACAGCGCCATCCTGGCGCGCCTGCGCCAGTGGGGGCTGCCGGTCAGTCCCGAGGTGCGTGACGGCGTGCGCGGCATCGAGGCCTGCCTGGCCTATCACCGTGAGATGAAGGACAAACGCTCCCGGCTGCCCTATGAGATCGACGGCGTGGTGTACAAGGTGGACCGCCTCGACCAGCAGGAAAAGCTGGGTTTCGTCTCGCGCGCGCCGCGCTGGGCCATCGCCCACAAATTTCCCGCCCAGGAGGCGCTGACCCGCTTGCTGGCCATCGACATCCAGGTCGGCCGCACCGGCGCCATTACCCCGGTGGCGCGCCTCGACCCGGTGGAGGTGGGCGGCGTCACCGTGAGCAGCGCTACCCTGCACAACGAGGACGAGATCCGCCGCCTCGACCTGCGCGTGGGCGACACGGTGATCGTCTATCGCGCCGGCGACGTGATCCCCAAGGTAGCGGGGGTGGTGTTGTCGCGCCGGCCGCCGGACGCCAAGCCCTTCGAGATGCCGAAAAAATGCCCGGTGTGCGGTTCCGACATCGTGCGCCTCGAAGGCCATGCCATCGCCCGCTGCAGCGGTGGCCTGTACTGCCCGGCGCAGCGCAAGGAGGCCATCAAGCATTTCGCCTCGCGGCGCGCCATGGACATCGAGGGGCTGGGCGAGAAACTGGTGGAGCAGCTGGTGGACCGCGACCTGGTGCACGATCCCGCCGACCTGTATGCGCTGACGGTGGAGCATCTGGCCGGCCTCGAGCGCATGGCGCAGAAGTCGGCCGAGAACCTGATCGCCGCGCTGGAGAAGAGCAAGTCCACCACCCTGCCACGCTTTCTGTTCGCGCTCGGCATCCGCGAAGTCGGCGAGACCACGGCTTCGATCCTGGCCGAGCACTTCGGCGACCTGAAAGCTATCGAAGCGGCGGATGTGGAGACCCTGCAGGCGGTGCCGGACGTGGGGCCGGTGGT